>NYSW01000010.1 GCA_002683195.1 Phycisphaerae bacterium | reverse complement strand
GGTGGTGTTGACGTTGGCGATGTTGTTACCAATCACGTCAAGCCGACGTGAGTTGGAGATCAGGCCGGAGAGGCCAGTGAAGAGAGCAGTGGTCGATGCCATGGTTCGGACTCCTTCCAGTACCGGGCGATGGACGGCTCAGGCCGCGTCGTCGCGGGCGTCGTTCGGGCTCGGGTCGGTTTCAATACGGTTCGATGCGTCGGGGTGGCCACCCGCGAGGATCGCTTCAGCGATCGCGGAGGGCATGGTGCGGGCCGAAGGCCCGCTGATGTTGACGGTGGGTTCGTGATCGACGGAGATCAATCGGACCGCGGCGTCGATCGGCCGCAGATTCTCGTGGTGCTCGTCGGAACCGGCGTGCCGTCCGAGTTCGCCATCCACGCGACGATNCGANACTTCGATNAGGATCGGNCGNTCNTCGGCGATGACNAGNATCCGCTCGTGNCCGGCGGCTTCCGCNGCNTCGGCGATNCGACCNACNCGNTNGCGGATCTGNTTCNTCGAGNGGTTCCTCGAGGATNCCNTCNTCGATNNNNCGTCCNCTNTCGAANTCACCCTGNTCNGCTCGNNCGAGCAGNTCNTCGAAGCCGGCNCGATCGATCGATTCCCGNNCGTTCACCGATGACNGGACNCNCGNGGGTCNGACCACGGGTTCGAGTCGTCGGAGAAGTTGTTGGGNATCGGTTCGCATCGGGTTCGTCGNGNNTCCGGAAGAGAAGGGAGANGACCGGAGGATCANCCTTCGGGAAGCTTGTCGGGATCGACGATCACCTGGACGTTCTCNGCCGGGATCTCCCANCCGCTGTCCANCTGNAGNGTGACNTNNTTGCCNTCNCGNACCACCGCGAAGACGTTGCCGACCACNCGATCATTGGTGGCGGTGAGTCCNTCCACCGTCTTNCCGATCATGTTTCCCGCGGTGGCGAGTTGATTCTGGAAGACGATGTCCTTCAGATTCTCACTGAGTTCGATGTCGCTTTCGATCGCGCGGATCGAATTCAACTGCTCGAGCAAGGCGGATGAATCGTTGGGCTCGAACGGATCCTGTTGCTGAAGCTCCGTGAAGATGATCTTCATGAAGTCCTCGGAGGACAGTTCGTTGAACCGATTGGTCCCGGCGGCTCCGCCGGCCACGCTCGCGGCGTTGTTGGAGATGGCACTCATGGGTGACTCCTCGAATCAGTTTCCGGAGACGGCGACCTCGGCCAGCGTCTCCCCGAAGTTCGCGGCCTCCTGCCGCGTCAGATCGTCTCCACGACCTGCTCGTCGATTCGACGCGTCATCGCGTCGACCTCGACTCCGCCCGTCCCCGGCATCCTGCCGGCCGGAGGCATCCTGCCCTCCGCGAGCGTCGTTTCCATCTCCCCGACCTTCAGACCGCGAACTGCCGGTCCCTTCCGAGGATTTGCCCGCGGTCTCGACCGCGAGTCGGTCNACCGCGAAGCCGCGGTCTTCCAGGGCTTGCCGAAGCGAACCCATGTTGTTCCGAAGCAAGGACCGTGCCGAGTCACTGGCGGCGGTCATCAAGACCGTCACCCGGGCACCATCCATCTTCATTTCGAGCTTCAAATGGCCCAGAGAAGGCGGATCCAGACGCATCGTGAGGGTTCCCCCCCGCTGCCGAGCCAGCGCGTCGAGGCCTCGCCCCACGCCCGGCATCGTTCTCCCACCACCTTCGGCGTCCTGGTTCGGCGCAAGACCGGCCGCTTGTCCCGGCATTCCCTGCGCCGTTTCCATGCCCCCGCGGGCGGCGGTCGTACCCGCGGCGGACGGGGCCGCGACGGTGACTTCTCCCACCTGACCTTCCGCCCGGGCGGCCCGGATCGCGGCATTCACGGTTTCGGCCCGGGCCACGGCCGCGGGACGAGCGGCCTGCTCATCGTTGGAGACGGGAGATGCGGAGGATGACGTCGATCGCCCTCGCTCGGAGGCTGGTCGAGCGGAACCCGCAGGAACCGCTTGAAATCCCTCCGGCAGAACCATCCGTCCGTCGCCCGATCGACTGGTCGCGGACCCTGGAGCGATGGTCTCGAGGGTTGAATCCGGCGTCCGGGTCGTCCCGGAGGCGACCGATGCCTTCGACTCGTTCATCGATTCCGGAAGACGAATCGATCCTGGGTCCACCCCGGCGTCGACACNCTGCGGGGTTGATTGCGGGACCGGCGTCGCCACCGGACGAACCGATTCGCCCGAACCGAACGAGGTGGACGAGCCAGGGGGCGTCGCGGTCCGAGTTTCAGCCGTCGTCCGCGCTGATTCAAGGGCCGCATCGGCAGACGAACGGTTCATCGCCTCCGAGCCACCCTNGGATCCGGACGTCCCCGCAAGGCGTCGGCCGTCGGAAATGACGACTCCCGCTTCTTCCGCCGTCAGGATCGCGCCCTGGGCTCCGTTCATGGTTTCCGACGATTCGAGGCCCGTGAGAATCGTGGTCGGCCGCATGGCCTCCACCGAATACTCGATCGGATCCTGCGGTTCTTCGCCCACGGCGGGCTGATCGGACGATCTCTCGTCTTCGGCCTGCTCCCGGACATCTCCGGATTCATCAGCGGACATGGCCTGAGACCCTGATTCGTCCGCTCGGTTGCGGGATCGGTCACGGGGGCCGTCTTCAGCGCGGTTTTCGCGCTCCGTACGATTCATGCCTGCAGGAACCGCCTGCTTCAGAGCNTCCTCGAACGGGGGTCCGTCAGGAGGTGCCGACCCCGTTCCGCGACCCGCCGGGGCCTTGAACAGGTCGATTCCCACCACGGGAAGCTTGTTTGTCGTCGAGCTGGGCATCGGCAGACTCCGTTCTGGATCCGGCCATCGCGGTCCGGTCACGGAGTGCCAACTGCAATTCCGCTGCCACATCCTGCCGCCCGACATCCACGAACTCGCCGAGCAGCGAATTTCGGCGTGCCGTATCCATGGAGGCCAGCACGTCGATCACCAGCGTGCGATGCTCATCGTTCGCCCACCAGGTCTGAATGATGCTGAACGCCGTGTCCATCTTCATCTCTTCGAGATCCGTCACGGTCTTTGCGAAATCCGCGTCCCGGGTTCGTTCGGTCAACTCGCGGAATCGCTGCTGATCGGCTTCCAGCGACCGTCGTTCGGCGGCGACTTCCGCCATGCGGGCCGCATGATCGGCTTCGATACGGGCCACGATCGCTTCGGCCTCCAACTGGAGGGCCGCACTCGTCTCGCGTCCGAGATCCCGAGTTCGCTCGGCGGCATCCGCGGTGGCCAGGTTGGTCACGGGAATCGCCGACCAGCGAACCGCAGAATCATCCGCCGCCGCGATCGAAGCCGCTGCCTCGGCGTCCAGACTCGCCTGCAGGATCGCTTTTTCCTCGGCGATCGGCAGTCGGAACAACGTTCGAACCTGCTCGACGCGAGCACGATCGATCCGGTCCGTCTGGTACAGCCACCCGGCAGCCAGCAACAAGGCCAGAAGATTGACGACCGCGAAGAACGCGACGGTGCTCCAGATGGTGCGCATCAGTGGTTTTCCTCGGTTCCGCCCGCAAAGGCGTCCCTCTCTCGGACTCGACGAGCCCCTCGAATCGTGGCGATCTCATCGAGGGCGGATTGTTCTCGCCGTTCGATCTCGCTTTTCCAGGTTTCAAATCGTCGTTCTCGGACCAGTTCGATCGCCCGTCGATCACGGGAGGCTTCCTTCAACGTGCCGCGAGCGGTCTCCAGCCGACGATGGATGCCCGCAAGTTCGAGCACCGATCTCTGGGCATCGCGCATCATCGCCAGGGATGCGTTGGCCGACGCGCGTAGTCGATCAGGATGGATCGCCCCGACCAGGCCTTCGCGGGTCTCTTCGCGCGAGTCGACGATCGACTGCTGTCGCCCACGAATTCCGGCCTCCAGGTCGCGACGTTCCATCTCCAGAGTCGCGACCTCACGTCGACGGAGATCCTCCGCCCGTTTACGGGCGTCAAGCACGGCCTGGAGTTCGAATCGGAATCGGGGCATGGTTCGGTCTCTCGATCAATCCGGACGGAGGTCGGCCTCAGCCGCCCTTGGCGGCCACCGCGGCGACCCGCAGTCGTTCACTCTCGGCCGCGATCTCACAGAGAGCGCGGCAGGTCACGGGAAATTCCGCTCGTTCATCTCGCTCCTGCCGCAGATAGGTGTCGATCGCCGGCTTGAGTGCGATCGCGACATCGGTCATCGGATTGGAACCGGGGGCGTAAGCGCCGATGTTGATCAACTCCTCGCTCTCACGATGAGCCGCCAGCAGTTCCAGAAGTCTTCGTCGAGCCACCACGTGATTGGGATCGGAGACCTGATCCGCCACCCGCGAAATCGAATCCAGCGGATCGATCGCGGGGAAGTGCCCCCGATTCGCGAACTTTCGGCTGAGCACCACGTGCCCGTCGAGAATGCCCTTGGCGGCATCGGCGATCGGTTCGGTCAGATCATCGCCTTCGACCAGCACGGTGTAGATGCCGGTGATCGATCCCCCGCCCTCGATGCTTCCCGCTCGTTCCAGCAATTGAGGAAGCAGGGCGAAGACACTCGGGGTGTACCCCTTGGTGGCAGGCTGTTCACCCGCCGCCAGACCGATCTGCCTCTGGGCCTGGGCGAAACGGGTGATGGAGTCGACCATCAACATCACATTGCGCCCGGAATCTCGAAAGTGTTCGGCGGCCGTGATCGCCGCCGCCATCGCCCGGACTCGAAGCAGCGGACTTTCATCGCCGGTCGCGACCACCACCACGGAACGAGCCAGGCCTTCACTTCCCAATGCGTCGACGATGAACTCCTTCACCTCGCGCCCGCGTTCACCGACCAGGGCGATCACATTCACATCGGCGCTGGTGCCGCGGGCGACCGAGGCCATCAACGTGCTCTTGCCGACCCCGGGCCCCGCAAAGATTCCGATCCGCTGTCCCTTGCCGAGCGTGGTGATGCCGTCGATGGCCCGGACTCCGGTCGCGAGCGGTTCATCAATGATGCCGCGGGTCATCGGATTGACCACCGGCGGGAAGAGAGGCCGGGCTTCCAGCCCGGTTGGTACCGGCCCCCCGTCGATCGGTCGACCGAGTCCATCGAGCACCCGGCCGAGCCAGGAATCACCCACCATGATCGAATCGCTGACCCGCTCCAGAAAGACCCGATCGCCGGGACCGGTCCCGTTGGAACCTCCCAGCAACATGACGATGGCGCGAGCGGCATCGAAACCGATCACCTCGCCCCGGACGACCTGCCGGGTTCGCGAAGTCCCTTCGATGCGAACCACCGAACCGATGGGGACTCGGAGCCGGCGGACCAGCACCGTCATGCCGCGCACCGCATCCACGGTTCCAACGATGGAACGGGCTTCAAAACCGTCCAACGCGTCGATCGTTCGGGCGAAGGTGGTCATTCCGAAGCTGCCTCCGGGTCTTCGAGGGAACGATTTTCTTCGGCGGGAACGATGTCGTCCCAGGAGTCGACCGCAGGATCACCACCCGCCGTGGCCGTGGACTCCCCCCCCGCGGCCGGAGTCGGGACCGAAGGCGGAACGGGCATCGGATGATCCGGAGCATCGACCACGGGCACCGCGTCGGAGTCGAGGCCGACCGCGTCGGAAACCTCCGTGACGGTCGGCGGCTCGGGAGTCTCGGACAACTCGGGGAAGAGCCCCTGCACGATTCGTGAGATCTGGCCATCGAGCCGGGCGTCGACCTCGCCGTCGCCGGCCGAAACCACGCAACCACCGCGAACGATGTCTTCGTCGGTGCCAAACTCGATGTCCGAGTCCCGGGCCGAGAGGATGTTCGAACTCGCCTCGCGGAAATGCTGTTCGATGATCGGAAGGTCGTCGGGATGAACCTGGATTCGCAGCCGGGTGGCACCCGCGAGCATCTCCACGGCACCTTCGACCTGGTCGATCACCAGCGTCGGATCATGGTCCGGCAATCGGCCCAGAATTCGCTCTGCAATCGCGATGGAAAGCCGAAGGAGATCTCGACGACTCTCCTCACGGAGGACTTCTCGTCCGGCGAGATACGCATCGAGCGCCTGGTTCCAACCATCCGCGATCCCACCAAGCCTCTCGGCGATCGCGGCTTCCGCGACCCGAGCCCCTTGAAGAGTGCCTTCCTCGCGCCCCGCGACCCGACCTTCATCCTCACCGAGTGTCCGGCCTTCCTGGTATCCGCGCTCGGCCGCACCCGAGGAAAGCCGTTCCGCTTCGATCCGGGCGGCTTCCACGATCCCCGCGGCCTCCCGCCGGGCGGCGTCGAGAATGCCATCCGCTTCCTTGCGGACGTCACCGAGGTTCATGACCACGGCACCGTTGACCAGTTCGCGGGCTCGATTGTTCTTGATGAGAGGCACGACGATCTCCGTTGGGCTCAGACCACGACATCACCGCCGCCGCCGCGGCCGTTGATCACGATCTCGCCGGAATCCTCGAGCCGACGGACGATGTCCACGATCCGCTGCTGCGCCGCTTCGACGTCGCTCACTCGGACGGGACCCATGAATTCCATGTCTTCGCGAATGACTTCCGCGCCCCGGGAGGAGACGTTGGAGAGGAACTTCTCCTTGAGCTCGTCCGAGGCCATCTTCAAGGCGAGGGCCACTTCACCGTTGTCGAGTTCCTTCATCAGACGCTGAATGGCCTTGTCGTCGACCATGCGAATGTCTTCGAAGACGAACATCAGTCGTCGAATCTCCTCGACCAGTTCGGGGTCTTCACCTTCCACTCCCTCCATGATCGATTTCTCGGTGTTTCGATCGCAGAGATTGAGGATCTCCGCGACGGTGTTGACGCCGCCGACCTTCTCCGAGGAATGCATGATCATGGAACTGAGTCGGGCCTCGAGCCCCATTTCGACTTCACGGATGACCTCGGGGTTGGTCTGCTCCATGTTGGCCACTCGTCGGACGACTTCGATCTGTCGTTCTTCCGGAAGTCCCCCGAGAACCTCCGATGCCTTGTGATGCGGCAGGTGACTGACGATCAAGGCGATGGTCTGCGGGTGTTCATCCTGGATGAAGGTGAGCAGGTTGTCGGTTTCAGCCTTCTGGAGAAAGGAGAACGGTGTTCGCTGAACCTGAGTCTGGATCTGCGCGATCACCCGGTCCGCCACTCCACCCTCGAGCGAATCCTTGAGGAGGCGAGTGGCGTAGTCGAGCCCGCCCTCTCGAGCCCAACCCTGGGCCATGGTCAGGTTGTAGAACTCGGAGACGATGCCCTCGCCCAGATTCTGCGGAACGTCTCCCAGCGATGCCAACGCCCGAGTGACCTCTTCGACCGCTTCGGTCGGGAGTTCCCGGAGGATGGCCCCTGCGGCCTCGGGTTCAAGCAGCAGCAGAAGCACCGCACTGCGAGCCACGCCGTCGAGTTCTTCGATCGTGTCGGGGAGTTTCTGGCCGGGACGGATGCTCATGGTCGGTCGGAACTCCGGATGAAACTCGAAACGAAGGGAACGAAACTCGGAAGGACACCAGTGAGGAGTCGGTCAGGCCGATCGCCATCCGACTCCTCCAAAGATCGATTACGACTCGGTGCGCATCCAGCGACGAAGCAGGGAGGCGACCTCCGAGGGTTCCTTCTTGATCAACTGGTTCAATTGATCAAGCATCTGCTTGCGACGAAGGTCCTCATCATCGAGCTCGAGACCTTCCATCGCCGGAACGGCCTCTTCCGCCTCGCCGACCAGGTTGACATCGTCATCATCAAGAACCGGCGGCACACCGGCCAGTTCCTCGGCCGTGGGCATGACTTCGGTCCCGCCGGTCCGACGCACCATCATGAACATCATGGCGAGGGAGAACAGGGCCAGCCCGACCAGCCCCGCGTTCTTGATCGATGAAGCCAGATCGGTACCCGTCAACTCGCCGATCGAGTCTGCCAGCCCCCCACCATCGCTGAAGGCGACCGGCGGCGTCCAGGACGCGAACGGCATGACCGCGATCTCGACTTCACCCGTGGTTCCATTGCGGAATTCGGAACTGTCCACCAAAGGAACGAGGATCTTTCGAATGTCCGACTTGATGATCAGGATCCGGGCGTTGATCTGCTCGAGGCCGATCTCCGCCTCTTCTCCCAGTTCCGCCCGCAGCAGCGCTTCCACTTCCTGCGTCGGGATGACCAGGGATGCCGCCACCTTGACCGGATAGTTCGCGATTTCATCCGTACGTCGCTCGGTGAGTGGGAACTTCGCGTCACTGACCACCCGCTCGGACTCACGCGTCGCCCGATCACCACCGCGAACGGCATTGACCGAGGCGGACCCCACCCCACTGTTGGAGTTGAATCCCGGCTGGCCACCTCGCCCGGCGGCCAGGGGAGTCGAGGTCTCGTCGGTCTCCACGAACGTGTCCGTCTTGACCGGCTTCCCGGGGTTGCTTTCAACCTGGGCGACTTCGGCGACCAGACACTGAGCATTGACCACGACCTCGGCCCGCGGGAAGGACACTCGAACCAACCTTGCGAATTCCGCGGTCAGCTTGCGTTCCCAGCTCTTGACCGAGGAAAGATAATCACGCCCGCCACCGGACCCTGCTTCGTCGAAACGATGATTGACACCGGTCCCGGTGTCGATGACGGTCACGTTCTCGATGTCCAACCCGGTTTCCGCCGAGACCGCGACGATCGCGAACGACTCCGCGAGTTCGGAGCCCACCGGCCCCGACTTCATGCCGACACTCACGGTCGCGGTGGGCTTCTGCACCCCACGGATCGCCAGCAATCGGCCGGCGCCCCCGGAAAGGCTGATCCGGACGTTCTCGACTCCGGCCATCATGCGGATGGAGTTTTCCGCGGTTCGAATCCGGAATGCTCGCTGTTGGATCGCGATTTCCGCGGCCGACGACCACCCCCCAGACTCGGTGGACAGCGGTTCCTGGCCGGCCGGAGCCTCGGTGTAGCCATCCTGCTCGAGCAGGGCGAGGATCGCACGCTTCTTGACGGCGGGTACCCGGAGCATGCCGCTCCCGGCATCTTCCACCGCGTACCCCTCGGTCCGGATGCTCTGCATGGCCAGCAGAACCTTGTCGGACTCCACCTTGATGGTGGCCATCGCCGGCGAGACCGCGTACTGGGAGACGAGAAACAGCCCCATCACCAGGATGATCGCGATCGCCCCGACCAGAAGTCGAGCCGACGAGTCCATGGCCGAAAGACGGCGTTGGACATCCTGCAGGGATTGACGAATTCGTTCTGTCACGGGGATGGCCTCCATGCCGTCCATCGTGCGATGAGCGTTCCGAGGCTTTGATGCCCCCGCGAGTCATCCTGACTTTGCGGGAACGCCTCGTCCTTCTCACGCCTTCGGTCCGTCCGAAGGCGATTCGAAGATCAGACGCGGATGTTCTTCACCTCGTCGTATGCATCGACGAGTTTGTTGCGAACCGCAAGAAGCATGCGGAACGCGGTGTCGGCGGTCTCGGTCGCGGTGATCACCTGTTCGAGCGAGGCGTCGCCGGTGGCGGCCCCGATCTTGGCCTGCTCCGCATCCTGCTGGAGCTGGTTGACCTGCTCGATCTGCTTCATGAGGGACGACTTGAAATCACCCTCCCCGGCGCCCGTGGAAGAGCCGGTCCCGGGGGCACCGAGCTGGCCACCCTTGATGCCTTGGATGCGACCAAGGCCCTGGGAGCCGAGTTGATTGAGTGGGCCGAGTGGATCGCTCATGGGGTACACCGTCCGTCAGGTGGTCAAGCAAGTACGCGTATCGCCGAGTCAATCATCGACCGAGTCGTATCGATCGCCTGAATGTTGGCTTGATAAGCCCGAAGAGCCTCGATTCCGTCGGCCATCGCCCGCACATCGCTGTAATCGGGCATCTGAGCCAGGCCGTCCTTCTTGCCGTCGGCGAGATCGGCGGAGGAACCAAACGTCGTGGCGGTCTCGATGAACGCCGCATTGAGATCGGCTTCGATCGCCGACACATGGACTCCGAGAGGATTGCCGGTGGCCGGGTCGCCAGGGGCGAATTCGACCGTCTTGACCTGAAAGCCGGGGGTATTGCGATTGGCGAGGTTCGCACTGATCGCATCCATCCGGACCCGCTGGGCCTGAAGTCCGCTGCCCGAGATGTCGAAAGCGCCGTAGATGGCCATGAGTCAGATTCCGTCCCGGAGAAGTCCCGAGGTGTCAAGGTCGTTCACGAATTGCCGACCGAAGGATGTCATGTTCCTTGCGGAAGAGTTCGCTGGCGAGCCTGAACGCCAAGGCGTTCTCTGCCAGGTTCTGCATGATCCGTTCCAAATTGCGGTCATTTCCGTCATGGAAGGTGAGATTCTGGCGAGCCGGATCCGGCGCGAGCCGGATCCCATCGGCTTCGAAGCGAATCCCATCCGTGTCCCCGAACGCCCCGTGACCTCGAACCACCGGCGTGATGATTCCGGCCCCGATCCCCTGTTCTCGAACCTGAGCGGCCTTCATGGCCCCCTGGAATTCGGAAACCGAGACATCGACCGGCTGATATCCGGGGGTGTCGAGATTGGCGGCGGCATCCGAAAGCAACGTGTTCCGCTGCCACGAGAACTGCATCATCCGCTGGAGATAAGGAAGGGCTCCTGAATTGGAGACGCCACCATCCTGCATGTCCGGATCCTCCGGAAGGGCGCCGAATCGGCGCCTGGTTTGAATTCGAGGCAGAAATGACGCGATCCTCCGCGCCGTTTCTGCCCATCACGATCATCCCGACCGAATCAAAGGTCAGGGGCGACGACTTCGTCTTCCTTCCACTTCTTCAGCTTGAGCCCGAGCGTTCGCACACCGATTCCCAGGGCTCGAGCCGACTTCTGGCGATGCCCGCGATTCCGCTTGAGGGTCGCCACGATGGTCTCCCGCTCGATGTCCGCGAGGGTCAGTTCCCCATCACAGGCAAGCCACCCCTCCGAGGAACCGGTGATCCCACCGGTTGACTGGAGAGCGGTGTCCATCGGCTTGGATTCGATCGATCCACCGGCCAGCTCGATCTCGACCCCGCCCGTGACCCTGGTCGCGGACCGAGAGGTCGCGTTCATGGGCGGAAGCCAGGGTCCCACCAGGGAGGCGGTGATGGTCTCATCAGTCGCGAGCACCGCGGCTCGTTCGCAGATGTTCTGCAGCTCCCGAACATTGCCCGGCCACGCGTACCGTCGCAGGACTTCCAACGCGTCGTCATCGAATCGTCGCGGGGTTCGTCCCTCCCGGGCTCCGACCGCCGCGAGGAAGTGACCCGCAAGCTCCGCGAGGTCCTCCGGCCGAGCACGAAGCGCCGGCATTTCGATCGGCAGGACGTTCAGCCGGAAGAAGAGATCGCCACGAAAACGGCCCGCGTCGACCTCGGACTCCAGATCACGGTTGGTGGTCGCGATGACCCTCACATCGACGGTCCGGGTCTGACTCGACCCCACCCGCTCGAAGGTTCGTTCCTGAAGCACCCGAAGGAGCTTGGCCTGGAGCTCCGGCGGAATCTCGCTGATTTCGTCGAGCAGAAGCGTGCCCCCGTCCGCGAGCTCGAACCGCCCCTTTCGAAGCTTGTCGGCACCGGTGAAGGCGCCCTTCTCGTGGCCGAAGAGTTCACTCTCCAACAGGCTCACCGACAGAGCGGCGCAGTTGATCGCGAGGAAGGGTCCGTCACGGCGGGGACTGGATTCATGAATGAATCGCGCCGCGACCTCTTTGCCGGTTCCGCTTTCTCCGGTGACCAGAACCGTGCCGTGACTGTCGGCGATCCGTTCCAGCCGCTCCCGCACCACGGTCATTCCCGGCCCCTTGCCCACCATCCGGTTCCCCGTGGCGATGGCCACCGGCGGACCGGCGGCGGCCTTGAGCAGGTCGTTCTCGCGTCGCAGACGGCCATGCTCGACCGCTCGCTCCACGGAGATTCCAAGTTCGTCACCGCTGAAAGGCTTGGTGACGTAGTCGAAGGCACCGTCCCGCATCGCTTCGACCGCGGTCTCGACCGACCCGTAGGCGGTCATGAAGACCACCGGCAGATCCTCGTCGATCCGACGAACCGCCGCCAGAAGATCCAGTCCGCTCATGCCCGGCATCTGAAGATCGGTGACGATCACGTCCGGTCGCTTCTCGGCGATCCGTTCCAATGCCAGCTCACCACCAGCCGCCACCACCACCGCATGACCTCGTCGCCCCAGGATGGTGGCCACGCTGTCTCGCATCATTTCCTTGTCATCGACGACCAGTACCTTCGCCATAGCTGAGCTCCATCGGCATCCATGCCGCTCGTTTCGAATCAATGAATCCACCCGCGAAGCCGGCTCAAGCCGCTCCGCGATCGCCTTCCTCCCCGGAGCCCAAATCGGCTCCGGCTTCATTCCGCGTACCGGCGTTGTCCCGAACCCGACGACGTACGACGTCTCCGAGTCCCTGGCCGGCCTCTTCACCCGCTTCGACTCCCTCTCCCCGGAAAACCACCGGGAGCGAGACTCGGATCGAGGTACCTGAACCGCCGGATTCCACGTCGAGCCGACCACCATGGGCATCGACGATCCGATGCACGATGGCCAGCCCCAGCCCGGTGCCTTCCGCTCTGGTGGTGAAGAATGGATTGAACATTCTCTGCCGCACGTCGCTCGGAATCCCGGGCCCCGTATCCACGATCTCGATCATCGCATGCTCGATGCGACCGGCCTCGGGGTCACGAAGTTCACCCGACGAAAGCCGGACCACCAGACGATGAGGGGCCGAGGTCGAGCACATCGCTTCACAGGCGTTCCGCATGAGATTCAACAACGCCTGCTCGAGCAACGAGGCATCGATCTCCGCGAAGGCCGCTTCATCCAGTTCCAGATCCACATCGATGTCGTGGCGCTCGATGAGATCCTCGGTGGCGGCGAGCGCCGCCAGCACCGGGCTCTGCACGGAAGTCGCCTCCGGACGCACCCGGGTGTCCCGGGCGAATGCCAGCACGTCTCCGACGATTCCGTCAAGTCGCCCAACCGCCCGCGAGACCCGGCCGCAAAGCTCCAGCTGCTCGGGACGCCCTTGAAGATCCTCGGTCAGGGCTTCAAGCGTGAGGCCGATCGCCCCCAGAGGATTTCGAATCTCATGCGCGATGCCGGCGGCCATCTCGCCCAGGGCCGCGAGTTGACGGGAGCGGCGAAGTCGAGCCTGCGCATCGGCGAGCTCCTTCTTGAGGGAGCCGACCTCTCGCTGGAGCGAGCCATGGGTCGACTCGAGTCTCGCCGTGACTTCATTGAAGGCTCGGACGAGCTCCGCGAATTCAGCCGCGTCGATGCTCGGGCCGCGTCCCGCGGTGAGGGTCGCGGGATCGATGGAAGGAAGAACACTCATCCGGTGCGCTCCGTTCTCGAGCCGTCGAGGCTCGTTCTGGTCGTCGGGCCGCTGAATCCGGCTCCGGTCGATCCTCGATAGGCGCGACCGGCCCGGTCGGCCCGAGAGACCTGCTCGATTTCACGCCGGACCCGTTCACCGGTCGCCCGCAGCCGAGCCTCGTCCTGCCGATCCGCTTCTTCGATGCCGGCGAGCAAGGTCGTCGCCTCTCCCACCAGCCGCATGGCTTCCGGCGAGGCGGAGCCCGCCGCTTCGCGTGCGGCGAATTCGAGATCGATCGAGGTGGCGAGCAGTCGCTCCACGATCCCCTGGCGAGCCTCACCCAGCCGGGCGATCGCATCGAGGCGGTCATCCGAAATCGCCGCGCTCCGACGTCGGGTCACCGCGTCGAGCTCGCCCAGCAATGCGACCCGGGTCCGAAGCCGGGAGATCACCCGGTCGACCGCTTCGTCGGATGCCGACGTGTTCCGGACAGGGTCACTCATGGCTGATCCTCCACGCCCACCGCGATGCCGACCCCGGGGGGGAAGGCCGAAAGCCAGCGGCTCAAGGTCTCTTCGCCCGCACCGATGAACAATTCCGGTCCCAACGATTCGATCGGCGAGGCCAGCCCCGGTGATTCACGATGGAGATGTTGCAGACGTTTTCGAGCACGTCGGGTCGCTTCGGCCGCGACCTTGCGGTCACCGGCCCGGTCCGCGACGTCCGCCATGCAGATGAGGGCGGCGATGGCCACCGGCTCTCCCGCGAATCGCTGCTCGGTATCCCGATGCAATCGGACGGCCGCGGCATGATCGCCGCGATCATCCGCCACGATTCCACGATGCAGGTAGGCGGACCGCAGAAGTCGCGATTCCAGCGGATCGAGACCCGCCGCCGTCCGGCCGCCAAGATCTCGAATGGCATCTTCAAGCCGGAATCCGGCCAGCGAGAGGGCACGCAACCGCTCCTCTTCGACCGCCGAAGTCAACGAGGGGTTGACCGCAGCCTCGGTGTTCGCCAGCCGTCGGATTTCATCGGCATGCCTCAGCAAGGCGGCCCCGGTCCGAGCCGCCAATTCGCCCCAGCGAGGATCACCGGGATACCGTTCGAGCCACTCGTCGCCTCGCCCGGCCTGCTCCTGCCAGCGTGCGTTTTCCCCGAGCAACCGGACCAACTGGAGCAAGGCGAGTCGATATTCAGGCACCCGAGGTTCGATCGCATCCCGCGCCGTGCCGGAGAGCACGTGATTCAGGAGCGACTCCGCTTCGGGGACGGCCGATTCACCGCCGAGCTCCATCAGGACCCGAGCCAGTCCGACCTTGGCTCGAGTCGTGAATTCACTGACTTCGTCGCGGGCGGATCCCATCTGCTCGATCAATCTTCGGTACCAGTTTTCCGCATCAAGCAGCGATCGCAGCGAGTGATGCGCCGCGGCCACCCGATAGACCGCCTCCGGCCAGAGCCTCGCCTCCGGCGACTGGCTCTCGACGAACCGAACGTACCTGGCGAGCGCCGGCTGAACCGCCCCGGCCTTGTCGTGCAACGTGGCCGCCCGCCAGAGCACCAGAAAACGATCCCGGTCATCGCCATCGAGCTCTCGCTCGACTTCATCCATGGCCTCGGCCGCCGCCGCAAATCGCCGCGCAGCCTCCAATCGGACCTCGACCGGCACCAATTCCACCGCTTTTTCGACCCGCGGGTCGTCGCCGCCCAGATAAGGGCGGAGGATCAAGCCTGCAGCCCGCTCGCGGGCGGTCGCAAGAAACTCCAGGCCACGCCGGCGATCGGCCGCCGTTCCGCCGTGACGGCGAATGAACACCGCATAGTCGGCAGTGGCATCATGCAACGCGACGGCATCGAAGGGCTCCGCTTCGAACGCGGACTTCGCCGATCGATCCGCGCCCTTCAGGACGATTTCAATCGCTCGGTCGCGAGCCCGCCCCGCCGCGGTGCCGGTGGCCTCCACCAGAGCCGCCAGCCTGGACATGACCTTGATCGCGGCGAGGTGATCGTGACGCAGAACATCCACGTACATCAAGCCCGCCTCGGCGAGAATCTTCTGTTCGAGCGTCGCGTCGCCGATCCCCAGAACCGCTTCGAAACGAGACGTCGCCTCGGCGAGGTCGGTGGCGTAGATACCTCCGCCCATTTCACCAATCGCGTGTTCGACTTCAAGATCACCAAGGGCGAGCGATGCCTCCGCGGCGATTCGTCCCACTGCACGCAATCGATCCAACGCGATGCGGTAGCACTCCGCGGACCGATCGGGCAACCCGAGTTCTTCGCGATAGGCATGGCCGAGCACGACCCAGAGCCCGGGCCAGTCGATGGAGGCCATCGGATCTTCACGGTCGCTGACCCGGCCTTCAAGACGATGCATCGCGAGGCCGAGATCTCGAACGAGGCCCTCGGCCGAACCTTCCGCGAGACGCAGGCGAGCATCAAGCAGAACGGCCCAGGCGTCGATTTCCAGACCCGGGGATTCCGCCAGCAGAAGATCGACATCACGCCGAACCTCGGCCACCGGCGTCCCGGCGGCCAGCGCAGTCTCGATCGCCCGACGCCGAAGATCATGCCGCAGCCGATTGACGGCGGACAGGCCGACGGCGTCCTGATTCGCTTCGAATTCGACCGAAACCGCATCGAGTCGCCTCAATGCCGAAACATCCTCGCCCGCAGCCATCAAGGCCTTGGCCATCACGAAGCGGCGAGGAAGATCAAGCGAGACGCCATCCTGTTCCGCCCGCTCGTACGCCTCGAACACCTGAGCGGCCTGATTGGCCGGCGCGGTCACCACCGGGGCCACGGAATTGGCCCGATGATCCGCCACCAGTAGGTGATACTCGCCAAGGAGCGAGGCGTTTTCCGACAGATGAGGCTCGGCCGCCAGCAGATGACCCGCCGCCCGCTCCAAATCCCCCGCATCGACTGCTTGTCGAGCGAAGGCGAGCTCGGCGGCCGGATCGGGCGGCGGCGTCGAATCGACACCTCGCTGGACGAGGGCGGCAAGGATGGCCAGAACAGAGATCCCGATCAGCGGGAACTGCCATGCCGATCCCAAGCCACGACCCGTGGATTTGGAATCTTCAGCGACAGCCTCGTCGACCGTAGAGTCCACGGCCGAATCGGGGTTCACGGGAGCCTCAGGCTCGTTTTCAGGCAGACCGTCCAACACGAGATCCTCTCAACCCGCCCTGACCGGGATCGGTTTCCGAGGAAATCCGACCGCTGGGGCGTGACGATCCCGGCAAATCCATTCGCCGGCGCAACATTCATCGGTTGCAGGATCGAGAATCCTCCACTTCTGCCGATCGTTCGCGCACCAGGTGCGCGAATTAAATTTATTTCGCGTCCGAATCCTCGGACTCGTTCGGGACCTGGTGGCCCGAAGCGATGACGGTTCGGGTGAGCAATTCCGGGATTCCCCGCCCGAGGGGCTCAAAAAGCCCGAATATCGCCAGGGGCCAGAAGAGCAGGACCGCCAACTTCAGCACCGCTCGAAGCCCCCGCTGCAGCCGGGTCGCGGGGGAACCATCAAGGGCAAGGATCCGACCACCGACCAACCATTTGCCGATCGAGCGACCGGTCAGGATCTCAAGCACGCCGGATAGGCCGGTGGCGATCAATACCATCGCCAGCAGCGGCGAAGCGGTGGAAAGTCGGCCGTCCAGGACATCCGAGAGGAAGACCGCCGGCTCGAGCCCGTAGATGACGACCGCCGCCATGGCCCCGGGAGCGAGATCAATACAGAGCCCCGCAGCCCGGCGAGCGAACCCGAGGGGAATGAGTCCCGGATCGGGAACCACTGGAGCCTTCTCGATGCCGGGGCGGAGCAGGAAGGCCGCAAAGAAAGCGGACATCATCACGATGCCGATGATCGGATACTGAACCAGCGAGCCCTCGGCCTCGACTTCGACCGCGACGACCGGATCGGCGACCCGACCGTCCGCACGATCGATACTCACGATTTCAACCGCGTTGCCCGCGACGCCGACCAACCATGGACCGCTGCTGGTCAACACCATCCCCGCCCCTCGGAGCCCGGCCGGCTTCCCCTTGGGAATCCTTGCGAGCGTCCGGAGGGTCGCTCCGGATTCCAGATCCCCCCGCCCCGCGGTCCCGGCCGGTGAACCAGGGACCTCGGGAATGAGATCGGAGACCACCAACCCATCATCAGCGCGGGTGGCGAGCATCGTTCTTCCAGGAATCGCCTCCAGGGCGAATGGCATCCCGGTCACCCCGATGATTTCCATCGATTGCCAAGTGGACCCCTCGGAAGTGGGCTCCTCGGAATCGAATCGGGACTCCTGCCACAATCCGTCCGCGGTCCGCCACACGATGGCCGGCGAACGCTCCGAACGATGATCAACCCGGCCGGTCAGCACCTCGGAAGCGTTCTCGAAACCGTCCGGGGATGCCATGGACTCCCAGACTCGGCCCCCGGGGCGGGCGAAACGAATCACCCCCCCCTGGTCGACGTCGATCTGAGGAATGACCGACGGCCGTCGCTTCTTCGGGGTTGCCTTCTCCGCCGGTACCGACTCGGATTTCTCCGCTGCCGGGGCCGGGCGATCGGGACGGGACACACCACGTACCCCACGTTGACTGGGGCGAAAGACGAGGAGGACTTCATCTCTCCCGGCCGTGATTCCCGCGACCTCGGGCTCGGTCGGGACGGGCGGAAGAACCCGCGGATTCCCCGGGGGCGTGGCGTACCAGACCCCGTTGATCGGATGCTTGGCGACCCCGATCGAAATGACCAGCCGGGTGATGCGGTCCGCATCTCGCGGCGGGAGCACCAGCCAACATCGTTCTCCATCCGCAGCGATCGCCTCCGGTCGACTGGAAAGACGATGGATCGTCCGAATTCCGGCGGCACCGACTTCCACGTCCAGATGAGCGAGTTCCCACCCCTGGCCTTCGGTCGCGGGACGAACCACGAAGACATGCCTCCCCGAAGATGCGACGAGGACCGAATCACCGGCCACCGCTCGCGAGGAGAATCCAGAGAGTCCCACCAGAACGAGCATGGCCAGCAACGGTTGAATCAGCAGTCTCATTCTTCGTCCTCCACCCCAGCCGATCGTTCGATCACGTCTGGACGCGATCGTTCAATGAGCGATTCCACGTCGAAAAGTCGTTCTGAAACCCGACCCTGGGCCAGCGGGCCGTCGAAACTGATGACCACTTGATCTTCGGGTGACCGAACGATTCGCACCCGACGAGGAAGATCCGGCCAGGCTCCCGGCGGCCGCCCCATGGTTTCCACTGAAATGAGGCCTTCATGGGTTGCGGTCGCGACGAGTCCGCCTTCAGCATCCAGAAGCTGCAGACGCGTCGGGCCGTAATACGGGTCCAGAAGTTCCACCACCAGGCTGCCCGGCAACTCCAGGACTCGATCGCCGACTTCCCACCGAATCGGGTCGACGGTGAACCTCGCCCGTGCACCCGCGGTCTGAAAATCGACCGGAGGCTCGGCCGGCCAGGGGAGAAAACCGATCATCGCCAGAAGAGCCGGCGGCGACAACAGGCCACCCGGTCCCCCCAGGCCTTCCTCGGCATTCAGTCGCCGAATTCGCAGAACGGATTCCTCGCCCGTTTCATCGAAGACCCACCAGCGGTCACCGTTCCAACCGGCCAGGAGAAGACTCGAGCCGACCTTGGAAAGCCGGATCGCCGCCCGATCCGCCGAAGATCTCCAAATTCGATGATCCGCCTGCTCTACGTGGCTTCCATCGTCATCCGTCCACCGAAGGGTGACGGTGCCGGCACTGGAAAAAACCGACAAGGCTTCCAGTCGCTCCGACTGCGCCCGGTTGATCAGATCCCAGTTTTCCTTGCTTCCCGGAACCGGCGGCTTCCCTCGGGTCCAGTCACCCTCGACGACGCTCCCGCCGGGGTTGCAAGCCCCCAGAAAAGCGGCGAGTGCCAGCAGCAGAAACGGCATCCCGGCCCGGAACCGATGTTCTCGCAGGAGATTGATGCGGTGGTTCAGACGGCCGGATTCGGCGGAACCAGCGGGTACGGACTGCTTCATCCCTCGTCCGAGAGAATGGTCGAAAGTTGGTCGGCGATCGCTTCCGCGTCCTCTTCGGCGAGGCGGGGGTCGGTCACCGACCAGATTGGAGCATCCTCGCCACCGCCGACTCGCTTGAAGCGCCAGATGTCATCGTCACCTTCCCGATCGCGGCCGATCATCCGAAGACGACGGCGGCGGAGAAGAATGAGCCCGAGCACGAATCGGAAGGCCTGGCGACCCGGATCCGACTCCTCTTCGAGTCGCGCAAAGAGGTCGACGAGGGTCTCATCGTCCACGAAGAGGTTCCGCCGGCCACCGGCTTCCGGAACTTCCGTCCGCCACCAGCAGAGCAAACGCTCCTCCAACGCCCCGGAGCTCCGAACGCCCTCCCAGGCCTCCGGGTCGTAATCGAGGCGATCGACCATGGGCCGGTCACCCCGGCCCGCCGGGGCCTCCGGGTCGACGATCGGGCGGACCAATGCCGTGAAGCATGGTTCGCCGGGGACGAGTTCTCGATCGGTGGCGGCACATCGACCGGTTGTTCGGCCGATCACGAGCCCTTTCAGTGGCGTGGACATCCGAACATTCTAACCAAGCGACCCCTCGGGCAAGGTCGGCCGCCGACCTCGATATACTTCACCACTGGACATGGACAGCCTCCGCTTTCTTCTCGACGCGTTTCGTGGCTACGGCCCGCTGGAACTCGTCATCGAGCTCTCGCTGATCTGGATCGTCATCTGGACGATCCTGAGGTTCTTGCGTCGTTCCAGCGGCGCCGGCGTGATCCGCGGGTTCGCAGTCCTGGTCATCGTCTTCGCGGTCGTCCTCCGACTGACCGAAGATGGCAGCGACACCCTTGCTCGGATCCGATTCCTCAGCGACCGCGTGGTGAGTCTGGTGGCGATCATGCTGGTGGTGGTCTTCCAGCCCGAACTCCGCCAGGCGATGATCAGCCTCGGCCAGGCAAAGCTCTTTCGACGCGGGCCGTCTTCACGAAACGTCGTGGTCGATGCCGTGTCGGATGCCGTTGACTTCCTTGCCAAGAGCCAGTTCGGCGCGATCATCGTCTTCGAACGCAGCCTCGGTCTTCAGAGTCTGATGCGGAATTCCGTGCCGATCGATGCCAANGTCGACCCTCGGCTGCTGCAAGCGATCTTCTATCCCAACAATCCGCTCCATGATCTCGCGGTCGTGGTGCGAGAGGATCGAATCGTCGCGGCGAAGGTCCAACTTCCCCTCGCCCCTCCGGGCCTGGTGCCCAGCCAACTCGGCAGTCGGCATCGAGCCGCCGTCGGCGTCACCCTCGACTCCGATTGCGTGGTGGTGGTGGTGAGTGAAGAGAACGGCCGGGTTCGAATCGCCGAGGACGGGGAACTCTCGCCCCCCATCCCGCGGGAGAATCTGGCCGCAGAACTCTCAGAACGCCTGGGAATGGCCGATCCCACCGAAACGGCCGGCTCGCCGGAGGATTCCCCATGACCCCCCGCAAGAGCACTCCTCGTGAACGGCTGGGCAACGTCGTCATCGTGTCGTTGGTGACGATTCTGATCTGGGTGTGGGCCGCCGGAGAGACTCGTGAGACCGAGCCTGCGTTCGTGGACCTCGAGTTGGTTTCACCCACCGAGGGATCCCTGCAGATCACCCCGTCGAAGATCCAGACCGTCCGCCTGGAGATCCGAGGCCCTCGCCGCGCGGTCGAAGCCGCCGCCGATCGCTTCCGCCAACCNGTNCGAATCACCGCGGGGACCATGGGCTTGCCCGCGGAACCCGGTGGCCACGAAATCGAACTCGCCCGCATCGCCACGGAACTCCTGGCGAGTTGGCGAATCCCGGCGACGGTCCTCGATGCGGACCCCGTCACGGTCCCGATCGAGATCGATTCCCTGACCGCGAAACCCACTCGGATCGTCGCGATCCTCCCCTCCTCCGCTCGAACCACCGGGCGGGTGGAAGTCTCACCGGAAACCGCGACCCTGGTGCTGCCCGGCAATCTGAAGAATCTCGAGAACCTCGAAATCGAAGCCCGGATCACCGAACGAGACCTCGAAGGTCGACAGCCGGGACGCCGCCACCAGTTTCAGGTCACCCTCCAACTCCCGGAGTCCCTCGGCGATGCGGCCGATTCGATTCGCATCGACCCCGAGACTGCGGAAGTGAAACTGACCCTCGATGCCAACGAGGAAGAGCTGGTGCTCAGCACCCCGGTTCCGGTGCAGATCGCGGGCCCGGCTGCGGACCTCGACGGCTGGATGGTCGAAGTCGACCCCGCCAACGCGTTCCTGAGAAATGTCGTGCTTCGAGGTCCGGCGGATGAGATCCAGCGACTTCGTGACCGCGAAGGCGGCCTGGGANTCATCGCCTTCGTCCATCTCACGAGCGACGATCTCCTTCAGATGATCGAGGAAAAGCCGGTGACGCTCTGGAGCCTGCCCGCCAGCGTCACCGTCACATCCGTCGATGGTGATGCCACCAGCAGCCCTCGGATCCCGGTCAGCATTCTCAAACGTCCAACTCCCTGACCGACGCCCGGGAAAGTCAGCTCCAGCGAATCGCGGCCCAGTTCTTCCGGCCCCGACGAACGAGCATGACGCCACCATCCAGCACATCCGAGGTCGTGATGCTCCGGTCTTCGCTGACGGGTTCGCCGTTGATTCGAACCGCACCCCCGCCGATGAACTCCCGGATCTCACGGTTGCTGGATGCGAGCCCGAGTTCCTTCAGCAAGCCGCCCACCATGGGTGGCTCGGCCGCGGAAAGTTCATCCAGGGATCTCGAGATCGCGCCGAGGTCATCCGCGATCGCATTGAGCGTCGTCTGATCAAGCCCTCGGACTTCGCCGGTGAAGAGGGCCCGAGCGGCCGCATTGGCGGCCTGCATCTCCGTATCACCGTGCAGCATCCGGGTCACCTCGTCGGCAAGCCGCTTCTGGGCGGCACGCTCCTGAGGCCGTTCCTCGGTCGCGGTGGCCANGGCCTCCACTTCAGCCTGCTCGAGGAATGTGAACCACCGCAGGTAGTTCACGACGTCTGCATCAGCCGCGTTCAACCAGAACTGATGAAAGCGGTACGGACTCGTCCGAGCCGCGGTCAGCCAGATCGCGCCCGTTTCCGACTTGCCGAACTTGCTGCCGTCGGCCTTGGTCACCAACGGCGTGGTCAGACCNAAGGTCTCCGCCCCGACGGTGCCATCGGCTCCGTCTTCAACCCGCTCAAGCCTCCGGACCAGATCGATTCCCGCGACGATGTTCCCGTACTGATCGCTGCCCCCCATCTGAATCGTGACCCCACGGGTGCGATGCAGATGGAGGAAGTCGTAGGCCTGCAGAACCTGATAACTGAATTCCGTGTAGCTGATCCCCTGCTCACGCTCGTTGAGCCGAGCACTGACCGAGTCCTTCTGCATCATCACGTTGACCGAGAAGTGCTTCCCGATGTCTCGCAGCAGATCGATGTAGCCGATGCTGCCGAGCCAGTCGATGTTGTCGACCATCTCCGCGCCATTCGGCTGATCGCCGGAGAAGTCCAGGATTCGTTCGAAGATCGGACGGATCGACGCGACATTCGCTTCGACCTGATCCGGCGTGAGGAGTGGCCGCTCGGCACTCTTGCCACTCGGATCACCGATCATTCCCGTACCGCCACCCATCAAGGCCACCGGTCGATGCCCCGCTCTCTGGAATCGTCCGAGGAGGACGATGCTCACGAGGTTGCCGATGGTCAGGCTGTCCGCGGTCGGGTCGTACCCCACGTACGCGGCGCGACAGCCTCCGTCGAGATGGGCCCCCAATTCCTCGGAAGTCGATTGATGGAGCAATCCGCGCCAGCGGAGATCTTCGAGAAAGGCGTTCATCGGCGTTTCGGTCCGGGGTCGGGGCGACGGGGATTCTTCTGCACGCTCGGGCGACCAGGCACCCGAAGGCGACGGGTCAGGCGCCAGCGAGGGACTTCGCCTTCTGGGCGATGTCCGCGATCATGGAATTCCAGGAGTCGTTGAACGAATCTCGCCCATCGATCTGCAATTTGGCGGCGAGGGCGTCGAGATCGATGCCCGCATCCTCGAACCTCTTCAACCTGGCTTCGGAACCGCCTCCGTCGGCGGGCAGTGCGCCGCTGAGCGATCCGTGCTCGTGGAAACCGAGAAGCGTCTTCTCCGGCATCGTGTTCACGGTGTCGGGAGCCGCCAGGCCCTCGATGTAGAGCGTGTCGGGGAGGGCCGGATCCTTGGTACCGGTGGAAGCGAACAGCAGTCGCTGCGGGGTCGCTCCCTTTTCCTTGAGCGCCGTCCAGCGGTCGCCGTGGCAGAAGTCGACGAACGCCTTGAACGACTGCGTTCCAACCGCGATCCCCAGAAGATCCTTGAGATCCTCGCCTGCGGAATCACCGATCGCGCGGTCCCAGCGGCTGATGAACAGGCTAGCGACCGAACAGACCTTCGGATCCAGTCCNGCCTCGATCCGGCGTTCGATGCCCCGGGTGTAGGCCTCGGCCGCCGCGAGATAATGCTCACGGCTGAACAGGAGCGTCACGTTGATGGGTACGCCGGCGAAGATCAGTTCTTCGATCGCCGGCACCCCTTCCGGCGTCCCCGGAACCTTGATGTAGAGATTCTTTCGATCGGCTCGGGCGTGAAGATCCTTGGCCTGGGCGATCGTGGAGTCGGTGTCGTTGGCCAGCAGCGGGGAGACCTCGAGACTCACCCAGCCGTCGATCCCACCGGTCTTCGCATGCACCGGCTGGAAGAGATCCGCCGCTCGACGAAGATCCGCCATCGCCAGTTCGAAGAACAACTGTTCGGTGTCGAGGCCTCGGCCCTCCAATTCCCGAATCTGCGGCTCGTAGCTCACCGAGCCCGAGATCGCCTTCTGAAAGATCGACGGGTTGGAAGTCAGACCGGTCACCGAGAGATCTCGGATGTACCGCTCGAGCGTCCCATCATCGAGGAGGTCGCGGGTGATGTTGTCGAGCCAGATGCTCTGGCCCAGGGCGTGGAGGTCGGCGGTGGCGGACATGATTGGGATTCCAGGGCGATCAAAGTCGAAGGAAGTCGGTGGTCCCGCGTTGCGACGGGGACCCGGGAAGGGTATCACGCGTGGAGACGAGGCCGCACCGACCTCGCCTTCGGCCGACGCCGGAGACCNTTTCGAGTCGATCCCCCCCGCCCGAGCCCACCATGCANGCCACCCGANCCNATGCCGTCCGAAACCTCGTTGCCCGCCAGGCGGCCAATCGCCTGCCCGCCTGGAAGGCCCTCGTCGCCCACCGACGGGACATGGCGAAGACGACCCTTCGGGCCCTCTTCGCCGCGGACTCCCGGCGAGCCGGCAGATTCACCACCGAAGGCCTCGGGATCACCTTCGATCACTCCAAGCATCTGGTGGATGAAAANACCATGGACCTGCTCTTCGATCTCGCCGANCAGGCGAAGGTGAACGAGCATCGGGCCGCGATGTTCTCCGGCGAGCGGATCAACGTCACCGAGGATCGCGCCGTCCTGCACGTCGCGTTGCGGGCCCCGGCCGACGCAACGATCGAGGTCGACGGAGAAAACGTGGTTCCCCACGTCCACGCCGTGCTCAAGCGGATGGGCACCTTCGCCAACAAGGTCCGAGGCGGTCGCTGGCTCGGATATTCCGGAAAGCCGGTTCGAAACGTGGTCAACATCGGAATCGGTGGCTCGGATCTCGGCCCCGCCATGGCGTACGACGCCCTCCGCAAGTTCGCAAGCAACGACCTGACCGTCCGCTTCGTGTCCAACGTCGACGCGAACGACTTCGTGGAGAAGACCCGGGATCTCGATCCCGAAGAGACCCTTTTCGTGGTCTCCAGCAAGACCTTCACCACGCAGGAGACGATGACCAACGCCCACACCGCCAGNCGATGGGTGCTCAAGGCGTTCGACGGAGACCAGTCCGCGGCGGCCCGGCATTTCGTGGCGGTCTCCACCAATGCGGCCGAAGTCTCCAAGTTCGGAAT
Organism: Phycisphaerae bacterium; assembly: GCA_002683195.1. The sequence goes on along the minus strand of NYSW01000010.1, from coordinate 62,045 downwards.
CGACACCGACAACATGTTCGGCTTCTGGGATTGGGTGGGCGGCCGCTACTCGATGGATTCCGCCATCGGCCTGAGCACCATGATCGCGGTCGGCCCCAAGCGGTTCCGCGAGCTGCTCGATGGCTTCCACGACATGGACGAGCACTTCCGAACCGCCCCCCCGCGACGAAATCTCCCGATGATCCAGGCCCTGATCGGTCTGTGGTACGCGAGTTTCTGGGATGCGGCCAGCGTCGCGGTCCTGCCCTACGATCAATACCTCGATCGCTTCAGCGCCTATCTCCAGCAACTGGAGATGGAATCCAACGGCAAGCACGTCACCCTCGGGGGGAAGCATGTGAAGGTCGACACCTGCCCCGTGATCTGGGGACAGCCGGGAACCAACGGCCAGCATGCCTTCTATCAGATGATCCACCAGGGAACCCGGATGGTTCCCGCGGACTTCCTGGTCTTCGCGGACCCGGTGAACAAGGTCGGGGATCACCACGACAAGCTGGTGGCGAACGTCTTCGCCCAGACCGAGGCTCTCGCCTTCGGGAAGAATCTGGAGGAGATCCTCGCCGAAGGCGTGGACCCGACCGTGGCGCCCCACAAGGTCATGGAAGGCAATCGGCCCACCAGCACGTTCCTCTGCGAAAAGCTGAGCCCGCGGATGCTCGGCCGACTCATCGCCCTCTACGAACACAAGGTCTTCGTGCAGGGATCGATCTGGGGCGTCAACAGTTTCGATCAGTGGGGCGTCGAACTGGGCAAGAAACTCGCCTCGGCGATCGTGCCCGAACTGAAGTCCAAGGACAAGCCNCGCCTGAAGCACGACGGCTCGACCAATGCCCTCATCCGCAAGTATCGAAGTCTTCGAAAGCGAGCGTGATTCAAGAACCCTGCCGACTCAGGTCGGCAGGGTNCGCGAGATCGATTCGACGATCGAGGTGACGAGGCCGATGGCCTCTTCGATCTCGGCGTCGGTCGTGAAACGGGAAAACGAGAATCGGATCGAACCGTGGGCGAGTCGCTCCGGCACCCCCATCGCCAGGAGGACGGGGGACGGCTCCAATGAGCCNCTGGCACAGGCCGCACCAGCACTGGCCATGAGCCCGCGTTCGCTCATCGCCATCAACATGCCTTCGGCGGCCAACCGCGGAAATGCGAGGCTCGAAGTCGTCCAGAGACGCCGGGCATCACCACCGTTGACCTGGACCTCGCTGGTGCCGGCCAGCGCCTCTCTCACTCCGGACTCGAAGCGAGCCTGACGAGCTTCAAGCCCGCGCTCGGAATCCGTGGCCTCCGGGTCGCCGTCGATCCGATTCAGCCACTTGGACGCCTCTTCCGCCGCGACCCCCATCCCCACGATCGCGGCCACGTTTTCCGTGCCTCCACGCCGATCGCGTTCCTGGCTTCCCCCGGTGATCGCAGGCTCCAGCCGGACACCTCGCCCCACGAACATCCCACCGGCGCCCTTGGGTCCGTGGAACTTGTGGGATGCGAAGGAGAGCAGATCGACGTCGAGCGATGCCACATCGATCGGCATGCGGCCGACCGCCTGTACCGCATCGGTATGAAACCGCACGCCATGTTCCCGGCAAAGCCGACCGATCCTTCGAATCGGCTGCACCACCCCGGTCTCGTTGTTGACCCACATCACGCTCACNATGGAAAGATCGGCGGCATGGGCGTCGAGCATCGATTCGAAGGCATCGAGGTTCACGGTGCCGTCGGCTTCATGCTCGATCCAGTGGACGACGCAGCCTGACTTGGCGAGCCGCTCGGCGGTTTCCCGCACCGCGGAATGCTCGAGCCGACTGGTGGCGATCGCCTTCCGATCGGGCATCATCGCGATCGAGCCCCGCAAGGCGAGGTTCGCCGCCTCGGTCCCGCCNGAACAGAGGAGCAGGTCCCGCGCCCGACATCCGAGGAGGCCGGCGACCTGGTCCCGAGCNAGTTCGATGCGTCGTCGGGCTGCAATTCCGTCGCGGTGGGTACTGGACGGGTTCGCCCAGTCATCCCGGAGGCAGGCCGACATGGCGTCAAGCACTGCGGGAAGTGGCGGGGNGGTCGCATTGTGATCGAGGTAGTTCATGGTCGAAGCCTCACATCGCCCCGGTCGAAGACTGGGCCGCGATATCGGCGGCCTGAGCGGAGGCCGCCGCGATCGTGCCCGAGGTCCCTCCTGCGATGATCGGATACCCACCCTTGAAATCGTCGACCGGCGCGTGCCAGACCTCCTCGCCGGTCAGTGGATCGAGACACCAGACTCCCTTGACTCCGGCGACCACGAGCCGGTCGCGGTCGAGGGAGACCGTGACGAACTTGGAGACCGAGAGTTTCTGGAAGAAACCCGCCCCGGCGGGAATCGCGGTCCAGGTCCAGATCTCCCGTCCGTCGTACCGGTCGAAGGCCTTCACGAGGCCATTCGCCGCGACGAAGATGAGATCTGCGGCCTTGATTTCCGATGAGGCCATGTGTCGACTCCAGGTGGGTCCGTTCGAGAACGACTCGAATGACGGTACCGTAGCCGTGAACCCGGAGATCTTCGATGCGTATCGCCCGATTTCCCCTTTCTGGGGTCCTCTTCATCCTGCTCNTCGGGCTGGCGGCGTGCCAGCCGGCCCAACCCACCGACGCCCGGAACCCCGTTCGTATCGAGGCTCCCCCCGAGCCGCCCCCGCAACCCGGCCCTTCTTCGGTCCGCCATCTCCGAGGGGCCGTCGCCGCGGATTCGTCGGTGGCGAGCCTGGCCGGGGTGGAGGTTCTCCGAGCGGGCGGCAATGCGGTGGACGCCGCGATCACCACCGCGCTCACCCTTTCGGTCACCCGGCCGTATTCCTGCGGTCTCGGCGGAGGCGGCTTCNTGCTCGTCTTCGATCCGACGACCGGCGATCGAATCGCCCTCGATTTCCGCGAGACCTGCCCCAGCGGCGTGGGGCCGGATTTCTACGTCGATCAGGANGCCACGCCCAGTGGATACGACCCCAGCCTCTACGGCGGCCGAGCGGTCGGCGTACCGGGCCAACTTCCGGGCATGATCGCCGCTCGGGATCGCTGGGGCACGCTTCCGATGAAGACGTTGGTCGCGCCCGCGGTTCGGGCCGCCCGGAACGGATTCGTCGTGGACGAGGACTATCTACGCGCGGTGGAACGGGTTCGAAGCATTCGAGCGCGACACCCCGATCTTCGGCCTCTGAGCAACTGGGTCTGGAAGAACCTCTGCGGCGAAGGCACGCTCACCACGGGTGACCTCATTCAACAGCCCGCACTTGCAGACTTCCTCGAGCGATTCGGTCGTGAAGGGATCGACGCGTGGAGCGGTCCGCAGGGCGTCTCACCCGTGGTTGCCGGCGCCGACCGAGCGGCTGACGGCGTCCTCACCGCGGCGGACATCCGCGGGTATCGCGTGGCCTGGCGAAAGCCACTGGAATTCAAGGACGTCCACGACGGCGTGGATGCGATCCTGATGCCCCCTCCGAGTTCCGGAGGCATCGCAATCGCCCAGGTCCTCTCGATGATCGATCGACGAACCTCGGAATTCGGGAACGGAAACGCCCGACCCGGGGATGCGAACCATGCCGAACTTCTGGTCGGTGCGTTTCGCCACGCCTTTGCGGATCGAGCTCGCCATCTGGCCGATCCGGATCACGTCGATGTTCCAATCGATGCTCTTCTTGATCCCGAAGCCATCGATCGTGCCGCCGACACCCTCCAGCCCGGTGTGGTCGTGGCACACGANGCCTGCGGCGTGCTGCCGGTCCAGGGCCCGGGCATCGATGCCGACGACCAGGGTACGAGTCACTTCAGCGTGATCGACGAATCGGGCATGACCGTCGCCTGCACCCAGACGATCAACGGTCTCTTCGGGTCCTTGGTGGCGGTTCCCACGATCGGCGTGGTGCTCAACAACGAGATGAACGACTTCACCACGATTCCGGGCGAATCGAATCTCTTCGGTCTCGCCCAGTCGGATCGAAATCTTCCGTCACCCGGTAAACGCCCCCTCTCCAGCATGTCCCCGACGATCCTGATCCGCGACGGCAGAACGGTGATCACCGCGGGCGGCAGTGGAGGTCCGCGGATCATCACCGGGACCCTGCAGGTGATCCTTCGGATTCTTCAAGGCGATCTGGATGCCACCGCCGCGGTTCGAGCACCCCGACTCCATCACCAGTGGAGCCCGGAAGTGGTTCGGATCGAGCCCGGCCTGGCGTCGATCACTCCGGCACTCGAGACCCTCGGGCATCGGACGAGCGAGACCGGTGGCGTGGGCGTGGTCCAGGTGATCCTGGTTCACGAGGACGGCTACGAACCCGCCAGCGATCCNCGAAAAGGTGGCGAGCCCGCCGGTTGGTGAAACCGTGAAGTCCGATGGACGGATGAACACCGGAGCCCCGCCCACTCTTTCTGAGAGGATTCGCGATGCAGATGATCTTGAGCGTCCTGGCCGGCCTGCTTTTTCTCACGCCGATCTCCAGCCTCCATGCTCAGGAGAATCAATTCGACGCCTGGGTCGAAGCCTGGGACGTCCTGCGACCGGACTGGCGAGGGGAGGATTCCGACCGAAGTGAAGCCCTGAGCGACGACGACCTCCAGATTCTCGATTCATATGCGGCCGGTGCGATCCGTAAACCCACCCCCCGCGAAGCCGAGGCGTTCGCCCGTCTCGAACGGGTCGCTCCCCTGCTCGAGGCCGCGGCCGGGGGACGATTCTTCGACCCCGGCAATCGCTGGGAAGACGGATTCAAGATGCTGCTCCCCCATCTTTCGATGATGCGGCAAAGCACTCGGCTCATGAACGCCCTCTCCCGCCGGGCCAGCGCCGAGGGAGACGCCGCCGCCTCGGCGAACTGGTCGTCGCTCATGGTGCAGACCGCAGGGCAGGCATCCCAGGATTCGACCCTGATCGGATCACTGGTGGCCGGTTCGATCTTCCGGGTCGGTGACGCCGCGATCGAGTCGTTCTTCGGGAGCGGACTTCTCGATCAGGAGACGGCGCGGCGACTGCTCGAGGACCTCACGTGGGTCGGGGATCACGAAGACCCGCTCGGATTCACCGCCGCGATCGAGGCTGAAAGCGACATGATGCTCCTGGAGTTCGACCGACTGGCATCCAGTCTCGAAACCGGCGGAGAGGATCGATTCTTCCGCGACTTCGCGTTGATCTTCGACCCGGAAGAGGGATCTCTGGAGGGTCTCGACGCGGCGAATGTGCAAGCCCTGGCCCCGCTCATGCAGGACTACTACGACCGCATGGCGGGCGCCGCCGCCGATCCGGACCGAGCCCGGGGAATCGAGACGATGCGGGAGATCGAAGAGGAAATCGCCGCCGGCGAATCGACTTTCCTGGCCGATCTGCTCTCTCCGATATCGACCAATATCCTCGAACTCCGGGTTCAGCTCGAAAACGAACTCGACGATCGCCTGCGAATCCTGCAGGGCGTCGCCTCCGGCCGGATCGATCCCGCTTCGATCACCAACGCGGCGATTCTCTGGGATCGACTTGGAACCTACTTCGAACGCCTGCCCGGGGTGGTTCAAGTCGCGGGACTCGAGTTGCTGGGTGCCACGCCTTCGAACGAGCGGATTCGACAGTTGGCCGGAATGGCCGTCGGCGACGCCGCGGATTCGATTCTCGCCGGCCCCACCAACGACACCGCGATCGTCGATCTCACCGAACTGCGAGCCCACCCCCTGCCCTTCTGGCGAGCCGGGGTCGAACCCGATGCGTCGATGTTTCTCGAACTCGCGGCCGATGCCGCGGCGGTCAGCCGGGCGGAATTCCCGGTGGACGATCGCGGCGTGGACCGTCTGAGATTCCAGACCGATGAACTCGATCGCCTTCGCGGCGCGGGCCGAGGACTTCTGGCCGATGCCACCGCCCGACTCCGAGTCGCCCTTGAAACCAGCGGTCAGGATCGCTCGGAGATCGATGTCGATCCGGAAGTCGAGCGGGCTCGAGCCACCACCGAAGTGATCGTGGTTCTGGCATTGATCACCGATCTGATTGAAGATCCAGCACTGGCTCACGTGGTACTTGCTTCCGATCTTCTTCAAGGAGTCGGACGGGTGGTGGAATCTGAAGAAGCGGTTCCGATGCTTGAGACCCCCGCTCTCCGCGGTCGGCTCAGTACCGCCCTGAACGCCGTACCTCGCCCCACGGCCCTCGGAGCCCATCGGGCGGCCGTCGCGGATCTCGAGATTGCGTTGGATACCTGGAGCCGGAACGACCGGACCGGAGAACACCGAGAAACGTTGCAGGACAGACTTCCGAATCGGTCCCCCGATCGCCTGCATGCACTGTTCCTGGCCTCGACCGGCTTCTCGATCCAACCCGACCGAGCCGGCCCGGACGGCCTGCGACCAGTCCCGTTCCTGCCCCCGCCTCCGACCCGTCCCGGCGAAATCGGGCCGAAGACCGGCTACCGATCGTTGAAACTCCTAGCGAGCAATGATGGACTTCATGGCACGGACTGGGTGCTGGTGACCGACGAATCGTCGCCGGTCAGGATCCGGAGGGTTCTTTCCGACGTCGACGGGCCCCCACCAGGTCGACAGGCCATTTCAGATCTGGAGCCCCGTGAGATCTTTCCGCTCTCCGCCACCGCCGTTCGAGCCCTCGACCGTCTCGCGGCACTGGATCGCCTTCTGAGAGATATCGGGCGTAGGGCCGACTGAAGCCCTCACCCTTTTTCAACGCCGATAGGACGGCCGCGAACGAAAGATCCGGGCCGAGAACCGATTTCAGGGGCGGTTCATGCGGAACCGCCGGGAGTCGACGCCGAATCGTTTCATGCTGTTTCAATGCCTTGGCTCACCCGACTTCTCCGGCTTCGGGTGATTCAACGACCCTCGACGATCGAGGGGCGTATTCATTGCATCGACGCCTCGAACGACCAGGAATTCGCCATGAAAGACCATCACCCTGCAGACGCCGGGATGCGGGCTCCGTACCCCGCTGATTCGACGGCCACCTCGACCCCTCGGCTGGAATCGAATCATCTCGACCATGACGTCGATGGAGATCCGGACACCTTCGAATTCGACGGGGCCGATCCTCGGATGGTGCTCGTGGTCTGGAAGGATGCGGAAAGCCAGGGAGGCCCGACCTGGGAAGACACCGACGAAATGCTTGAATTCGCCCGACGTCCGCTGGGCCTGGTGAGAACCGTGGGGCTTCTCCTCCACGTCGACCACGAACAGATTGCGATCACCGACACCGTGGCCACCGACCAGATGGGCGGGGTGACGAAGATCCCCAGGGCGTGGGTCGANCGATTCGAGTANCTCGCCCCCGATGGAGCGGTGGAAGCGGTGGAAGCGGCGGACGGCATCGATACCAAACCCGAAGACCGCGAACGCCGNGCGGGTTGAGCGTGAACTTCGACCGAAGCATCACCGCGTCGACCACGTCACGCNCCGGCTCCTTCCACTCGGACCAGACTGATTTCCTCCCTCCGAGCCGGGGGGCCGCGGCTTCCGAAGGCCGGACGGAATCACGTCGAACAAATCCCGGCCGGGTCCAGCCACCGCCTTCCGCGGCGTGAGACCCCCCCAAAAACGACGACCGCCCCCGGCATGAGCCGAGGGCGGTTCGTGAATGCGGGTGAGAGGGCTCGAACCTCCACGGGATTTTACTCCCACTAGAACCTGAATCTAGCGCGTCTGCCAATTCCGCCACACCCGCGTGATCCGCTCGAGCCGGAAACCGGCCTGGATCGGGCGAAGCGTGAAAGAGTACCCGATCCAGACGCCCGGTCAACCGTCCGCGGGAGCTGGGACGGGTTCCGGAGTCGGAGTTCCAAGGTGATGGGCGAGGACCTTGGTCTTCAGCTCAGCGACCAGATCGGGATTCTCCCGCAGGAACTGCTTGGAGTTCTCCCGCCCCTGTCCAAGTCGGATATCTCCGTAACTGAACCAGGCACCGGCCTTCTGGGCGATCCCGTCTTCGATCGCCAGGTCCAGCAGGTCACCAATGACGCTGATCCCTTCGTTGAACATGATGTCGAATTCGGTCTGACGAAACGGCGGTGCGACCTTGTTCTTGACGACCTTCGCCCGAACTCGGTTGCCGACGTTCTGGTCCCCATCCTTGATCGCACCAATGCGTCGAATATCGATCCGGACCGACGAATAGAACTTCAGGGCACGACCACCGGTGGTGGTCTCCGGGCTGCCGAACATCACACCGATCTTCTCGCGAAGTTGATTGATGAAGACCACGATGCAGTCGCTCTTGGCGATGGCACCCGTGAGCTTCCGGAGTGCCTGGCTCATGAGACGAGCCTGAAGGCCGACATGGGAATCGCCCATTTCACCTTCGATTTCAGCTCGGGGGATGAGAGCGGCCACGGAGTCGATGACGATGATGTCGACCGCATTGGAGCGAACCAGGAGTTCGCAGATCTCCAACGCCTGCTCACCGGTGTCCGGCTGACTGACCAGCATCTCGTCGATGTCCACTCCGAGCTTCTTCGCCCATGAGGGGTCCAGGGCGTGCTCGGCATCAATGAAGGCCGCCACGCCGCCTTCCTTCTGGACATTCGCCGACACCGTCAGGGCGAGTGTCGTCTTGCCCGAGGCTTCCGGCCCGAAGATCTCCACCACGCGGCCCTTGGGGAGACCGCGGCCTCCGAGTGCGAGGTCGAGACTGATCGCACCGCTGGAGACGCAGGGGATCCCGTCGAGGCGATCACCATCAAGCTTCATGATCGAACCCTTGCCAAAGGCCTTTTCAATCTGTCCGAGGGCACGATCAAGGGCCTGTTGGCGACCAGGACTGCTGGGACTTCCCGAGCCGGCGCTTCCGCCCTTGGCCTCCACCGACTTTCCGGCCTTGCCGGCCTTGCCGCGGCCGCTGGTCTTCGGAGTGGTGGGAGCGTCGTCGGTGAGAGTGGGGGCTGCCTTGGCCATGATGTCGTCGCCTTCCGTTGCGAGTTTCGATCCGATTCGATCGGAATCTGATTCTGATGAGGTCTTGGGAGTCTTTGTTCGAGCCGCCTCTTGCGGGCTTCGATCGGGGGTTGGTTCGTGTTTGTCTGAAGCGTCGGGGTTCGTCAATGGCTTCGAATCCGTGGTCGGTTTCGGTGAGGAGTCCGATGAGGATTCCGAAGCGGAATCCGAAGGTGGTTCATTACGGATCATGCCGCCCCCCGCCGACCGCGACGATGCGGATGGTCGGTATCGATCGCGGGAGAACGCCGTCCTTCCGGACTGTAGGAGCCTCCTTCAGCGGGGTCGGGCAATCGGCGGTTTCTCCCGAGTGCTTCCTGCCGTGGCCCCTGGTCGCGGGCGGAGGTCCGAACGCCTTCCCAGGCCGAAGCATGAAGCGAGGCCTGCCAGAGGCGACCGGGTACCTGGTCGAGTGCCCAGTCCACGATGGGCTCGCTCAGCGGGCCGGAACCGAGGTCCGGGGTCGGACTGGGATCTCGGTGATTTTTGGTTGCTTGAAATCTCATGTGGTGGAGACGCCTCGGATACCGAACGCTGACCGAACATCATCGGAAATACTACCGAAATCCGTTCGGCTTTTGTTCGGAAGCCAAAGCATCGCCGGTCTGAAGCCAACCGTCAAGTCCGGCAGCCACCCCCCTTCAAGCAACGGTGGCCGCCAAAAAGCCGCGTCATGCCGACCTGGCGACGAAAATCACGCCTCCTGGCGAACATGAACCTCTGATGGTCGGAAAATGAAGAACTCATGGCCTGGAGGCCATTTCACCCCGGGGAACGGCGCCCCAGAGACCTCGCCAGGATCTGGAAATCCAGGCGGAGCCTCGAGATCAAGCCGACTTCCACGCGGGAAGGTCTGGACTTCAATAATCNGGGGTCGGAGGACGGTACTTCGCNAGATCGGCCTGCTTGAACCAGTCGATGGTCCGCTGAAGACCATCCCGCAGGGCGATCTTCGGGGACCAATTCAGTTTCTCTCCGGCAAGCGTGATGTCGGGCTTTCGCTGCAGGGGATCGTCGGAAGGGAGCGGACGGTCCTGAATGACCTCCGAGCGCCCACCCACGATGTCGACCACCATGTCCGCGAGTTCCCGAATCGTGAATTCACCGGGATTGCCGATGTTGACCGGACCGTGGAAGTCATCCGGACCGTTCATCATCGCCATCATCGCGTCAAGCAGGTCNTCGCAGTAGCAGAACGACCGAGTCTGGGAACCATCGCCGTAGATCGTGATCGGCTCCCCGTTGACCGCTTGCCGAATGAAGTTGCTGACCACCCGTCCGTCGTACGGATGCATGCGTGGGCCGTAGGTGTTGAAGATCCGAACCACTCGCACGTTCACCGAATGCTGGCGGAGATAATCGAACATCAGCGTCTCGGCCGCTCGTTTCCCCTCGTCGTAGCAGGCCCGAATTCCGATGGGATTCACGGACCCTCGATAATCCTCGGTCTGCGGATGGACCTCCGGATCGCCGTAGACCTCGCTGGTGGACGCATGGAGGACGCGGGCCCCCACTCGCTTCGCGAGACCCAGCACGTTCATGGCGCCGAGAAAGGAGGTCTTGATCGTCTTGATCGGGTTGTACTGATAGTGGCCGGGGGCGGCCGGACAGGCGAAATTGTAGATCTGATCGACTTCCGCCTTGAACGGTTCCGTCACATCGTGCCGGATGAACTCGAAATTCGAATGGCCGAGCAGGTGTTCGATGTTGGACTTCTGGCTCGTGAAGAGGTTGTCCAGACACAGGACCTCATGCCCCTGGGCGACCAGGCGGTCACAGAGATGAGAGCCGAGAAAACCGGCACCACCGGTCACGAGAATTCGCCTGAGCATCGATGAGCACTCCTGGAAGCGGCCTTTCCGGTCGCTGGGTCTGGATACCGTATCGGTTCGCGGTCGAAGCGGTTCCTGCACCTTTTCGGTTTCCCTTGCCAATGTCCGAAATCCGCCATGCCATCGGGTTCATGTCCGGCACCAGCCTCGACGGGCTCGATGCCGCGATCGTGCGGGCGGAGGGCCGAGGCCCCAGCCTTCGAGCCACCGTCCTGACCCATCGCGAGACCGTGACGCCCACCGACGACCCCACCACCGCGATCCTTCGTGAACTCGCCCGGGGCGGCCGGCTCACGGCGGCGGAGATCACCGAAGCCGCGATGGTCATGGGGCATCGGCATGCGGAACTCATCGCCCCCATCTGCCGGGACGTGGGCCTCCACCCCGAACGGGATCTCGATCTGGTGGCCATCCACGGCCAGACCGTGACCCATCGTCCTCCACGCTCCTGGCAATTGGTCGACCCCTGGCCGGTGGCCGTTTCGGTCGGCTGCCCGGTGGTGTGCGACCTTCGAGCGGCCGATCTCGCCGCCGGAGGTGCCGGGGCCCCCATCACCCCGCTGGCGGACGCCGTGCTGCATCGGGATCTTCGCAAGCCGAACCAGACCCTCCTGGTGCTGAACCTCGGCGGGTTCGCGAACGCCACCCTTCTCCCCGGCATCGACGGCGAGCCCATCGGCTTCGATTGCTGTGCCTGCAACCATCTNCTCGACGCGGCCAGCACGGTGGCCCTCGATGAGGCGTTCGATCGAGACGGGCACGCCAGCTCGAGCGGTCNANTCGACCACGACATGGCCCGCTCGCTGAGCGACCGATTGAACCGACTCGCCCGCGAGGGCCGTTCCGGCGGCGACGGGGACGAACATCGAGAATCCGCCGTCGATCTCGCCCGAGCGGCCCGAGCCGCGGACCGGCCCGCCGACGCCCTCGCGACCCTCGCGGTCGCGATCGCCGACACCGTGGCGGAAAGCGTCCGGATGCGAATGAAGACGCTGGACCTCCCGCCACTCGGGAGACGATTCGCCGCCGGCGGCGGTCTTCGGAACCGAGGATTGATGAACGCGCTCGCCACCGCAATCAACCGCTTTTCACCGGCCGAACCGGGCCACATCGAAGACACCGGCTCGGTCGGGGTGCCCCCCCAGGCCCGCGAAGCCGCGGGAATTGGAATTCTCGGGCTCCTCGCCCTCGATGGAAGACCGATCACCACCCCCGCCAGTACCGGTCGAACCGACCGCCCCCCACCCGCCGGCCTTTGGATTCGTGGCCCCGTCTCCGAGCGTCGACGGTCGTCTCGCGATGAGACCGAAGCCACTCGCACCGATTAACGCGATCTTCACGAAAACCTCATCGGCCGCAGGCATCTTCAGCGGTTGACGCCCGCCATCATGTACATGTTCGTGCCTCTCCCCCGAACCCTGGCTCCACCCCCGAAGAGGTCTTCGCCGTGCCCGAACTCCTGATCATCGAAGATGAACCCGAAATCGCGGAATTGATCGAGTTCCATCTCGCCCGGGAGGGTCTTCCCAGCCGAACCGTGCATTCCGGCCGCAAGGCTCTTGAACTGATTCACCGCCTGCGGCCGAACCTCGTGATCCTCGATCTCATGCTGCCGGATCTCGACGGCCTCGAGATCTGTCGCCGGATCAAGGGCGATCCGGAAACCAATCAGATCCCGGTGATCATGGTGACCGCCAAGTCCGAGGACATCGACGTCGTGACCGGCATCGAAATCGGCGCCGACGACTACATCATGAAACCGTTCAGCCCCAAGGTGCTGGTCGCCCGAGTAAAGAACGTGCTCCGCCGATACGACGCCGAGAGTCGAAGCGGGGACTCGGACACCCGACGGCTGAAACTGGCGGAGAACCGGTTGGTCATCGACCGTGATCGGCACGAGGTACGGATCGACGACATCGAGATCAATCTCACGTTCACGGAATTCAGTCTGCTGAGATTCCTCGCCCTCCGTCCAGGCCGGGTCAGGTCCCGGGATCAGATCATCTCAGCCGTGCACGGCCGGGACACCATTCTTTCCAGCCGGACGGTCGATGTCCACGTGACGGCCATCCGTCGGAAACTGGGAGATCTCGGGCCCTGCATCCAGACCGTGCGGGGCGTGGGATATCGGTTCGCCGAACTCGGTGAATCGGTGGCATGATGCCCGCATGAAGGACGTCCGTACGACACCAGTGACCTCCATCTGGGGTGGCCCCCTCACCTTCGGCCTCGCCGTGGCGATCGTGGTGCTCACGCTTGATCTGATTCACCTCGCAGACCTTCGGACGGCGAGGCTGACCCGGATGGATGCCATCGCCCGCGAGGTCGCGGCCTCCATTCAAAGCCCGGCCGAGGTGACCCCCGCTCGCATCCAGGAGTGGAATCGGATCACCGGCAGCATCATCCGAATCCGCACCGCCGACCGGACCATGAGCGCGGATGGTCCGCTGGCCGGCGCCGGCGGGAACATGGGAGTCTCGTCGTCGCAATTCCCTCAGATCAAGGTCGAAGCCTCCCTGCCCTCGATCTCCACCCGCCGGAGCCGGTGGTTCATCTGGGATGCCTTGTTGATCGGAGGGACGCTCACGATCGTGATGGGCATGGTCGACCGAAGACGTCGACGAGATCTCATCAAGATGAAGCGCGAGATTCGGCTTCTGGTCGATCCGGGCCCCGCCCGCGGGCCTCGAGTGAGCATGCCCGCCAGCAGAAGCCTCCAGGAAATCGCCCGACCCCTGAACGATCTCATCGCACGATGGTCGACCGAAATCTCCAATCAGCGACATCGAGCGAGTCGACAAGACCGGGCCATCGATTCCATGGCTGCCGGCGTGATCGCCATCAACGCCGACGGCTCGATCGACAGCCTGAATCCCGCCGCCCGTAGGATCTTCGAGATCACCACGCCGCAACCGCTGGGGATGGCCCTTTCCGAAGCCGTTCAGGAACCTGACGTACACGACCTCGTGGCCCTCGCGACCGGTGAACTCTCATCCCAGCGCAGAACCTTCGTCGCCGCTCGGTCTCCGGGAGATCAGGATCGAACGCTCGCGATCTCGGTGGCCCCGATCATGGCCGACCAGCGGGAGGGCGATCCGCCCCGGATGGCCGGGGCCGTGATCCTCGCCGAAGATGCGACGGATCTCCGCCTGCTGGAACGCTCGAGAAGTGATTTCGTCGGCAACGTCAGCCATGAACTCAGAACGCCGCTCACCAACCTTCTGGGCTATCTCTCCACCGTCCGGGACATGAATCAGGACGAAGAGGAGACACGAGCCCGGTTTCTCGAAACCGCGGAACGCAGCGCCGTCCGTTTGGCGAGCATCATCGAGGATCTGCTTGAACTCGCCAAACTGGAGGCTCCCGGACATTCCCTCGATCAGGAATGCATTCTGCTGCGCCCGCTCCTCGACAGCATCGCAGCGCGTCATCAGAGCGATCTCCCCGATGGTCGGAAGAGGATCCACGTCGACTGCGACGCCGGCGTGAAGATCATGGGTTCGGCTTCCCTTCTTGATCAGGCGGTCGACAATCTGGCGACCAACGCCATGCGTTACGGCGATCAGGACCGTGAAATCCACATCAGTGCGACCGCGGAATCATCCCTGACGACCATTGCGGTTCAGGATGAGGGCTCTGGAATCGCACCCCGACATCTCCCTCGACTCTTCGAACGGTTCTACCGGGTGGATACCGCTCGGAGCCGAGCTTCCGGGGGAACCGGACTCGGCCTTGCGATCGTGAAACACATCGCGGTCGCCCATGGAGGGCGAGTCCGGGTGGAAAGCGAAGTCGGGGTCGGCACCCGTTTCCTGATCGATCTCCCCCACGCCCCCTCCCAGCCCTCCGAATCCGCGGCACCGGGCTGAACCTCCCGGCATTTCAGGTCTTCCCGGCCGCCGGCTCAGCCCCCTGAAACCGACCCCGTTCCCACGCATCTAACAAGACCTGAACCATTCGCCGTCCCGGCCCCGATAGGGTCCGTGTTCTTCTCCCCCACCAAGGAACCTGAACGTGCCACTTCATCGCTCACTCTCCGTTCTCCTGATGGTCGTGTTCGCCGCCGCGTTCGTCGGAGGGGAGACGTCCGCCCAGGATCTCCGCAGACTTCGAGGGAACATCCGGATCGACGGTTCCTCGACCGTCTATCCAATCACCGAGGCGATCGCGGAAGCCTTCAAGAAGGCAGCCAAGAACGTCAAGGTCACGGTCGGCGTCTCCGGCACCGGAGGCGGATTCAAACGCTTTGCCGCCAACGAGATCGACATCTCCGATGCCTCCCGCTCCATCAAGGGTTCCGAGGCGGAGGCCTGCGAAAAGGCGGGGATCGGCTTCATCGAGATTCCCGTCGCCTACGACGGACTGACCATCGTGGTGAGCAAGGAGAACGACTGGGCCGAGTCGATCACCGTCGACGAACTGAAGCGGATTTTTCTGACCACGGACCCCGCCAGCACCTGGCAGGACGTCCGCTCGGAATGGCCAGCCATCCCGCTGAGCATCTATTCCCCGGGAACCGATTCAGGCACCTTCGACTACTTCAAGGAAGTCGTGGCCGGAAAGAGCGGAACGATCCGCAGCGACATGAGCGTCTCAGAGGATGACAACGTCCTGGTCCGCGGGGTGGCGGGAGATCAGGGTTCCATCGGGTTCTTCGGGGTCGCCTACTACCTCGCCAACCAGAACAAACTCCGCGCCCTGCCGGTGATCAACAAGTCCGGCAAGGCGGTGATGCCGACCGACGAAACCATCAAACTCGGGTCCTATAATCCGTTCAGCCGACCCCTCTTCGTCTACGTGAACGCCCGTTCAGCCCGAAAGCCCCATGTCCGAGCGTTCATCAAGTTCTATCTCGAAAACGGCTCGAAGGCCGCGGCGGACGTCGGCTACGTCGGCCTGCCGCCCGAGCTCTACCAGCGGGCGGAAAAAGCCCTCAAGTCCAACCGGCTGGGCTCCCAGTACCTCACCGAAGACGGCGAACCTCGCCATGGTGCACTCAGCGACATCTATCGCTGATCACGCACCTGGCGCCGTTCGTTCCCGTACCCTCCCGGTCCCACGAGGACCTCGAGATGAATGGCCCCGCCATCGATACCCAAAGTCCACTGACCCGTCTCACCACGCTCGGCTCCCCTCGGAGTCGAGCGTGGCGTGATGCCAAGGAATTCCTGGTCCGACTGACGCTCATCGCCTGCACGAGTTTCTCCCTCGTGATCACGGCCCTCATCATCGCCATCCTGGCCTTTCAATCCGCACGCTTCTTCGCCGAAGTCTCGTTGGCGGAATTCCTGCTGACCACGGAATGGAGTCCGCTCCTCGGAGAGTCGAAGAGTTTCGGCATCTGGCCCCTGGTCGCCGGCACGCTGCTGGTCACTCTGGTCGCGGCGGTGTTCGCGCTCCCGGTCGGACTCGTCACGGCGATCTACCTGAGTGAATACGCACCGTCCCGGGTCAGATCGATCCTGAAACCCGTACTCGAAGTGCTCGCCGGCATCCCGACCGTGGTCTACGGCTTCTTCGCCGTGATCATCATCGCCCCGTCCCTTCAATCAGTCTCGAAGTTCTTCCTCGGCGAGTCGATCTTCGGGGCTTACAGCGCCGCCGCGGCCGGAATCGCGGTCGGCATCATGATCCTGCCCATCGTGACCAGCCTCTCCGAAGATGCCCTCCGAGCAGTCCCGCGCGGGCTCAGAGACAGCGCCTACGCCCTGGGGTCGACTCGTTTCGACACCTCCGTCCGCGTGGTGGTCCCCGGAGCCCTGGGCGGCATCATGGCCTCCTATCTGCTGGCGATCACCCGAGCCATCGGCGAGACCATGATCGTGGCCCTCGCCGCCGGCGGCCTGGCCCAACTCACCATCCTCCCCTGGGACTCGGTGCAGACGATGACCGGCTACATGGTCCTGAGTTTTCTCGGTGATGCACCCGCAACCGGCGTGGAATACAAGTCGAGTTTCGCAGTGGCCGGCGTGCTCTTCCTGCTGACCCTCGGGCTGACCCTGACCGGGTATCGCATCCTCGCCCGTTTCCGGGAGGAGTACGAGTGAACCCCGCCGACCGAACCGATCTTGGAACCCTGGTCGAACTGGGGACGCCCCGCCGCCAGAGTCGCCGACGTCTTCTGGACCGCACCTTTCTGGCCGCCTGCCTCTTCGTCACCACGATCGGCGTGCTGCTCCTCGGGGTCCTGCTCACCAGCATTCTGATTCAAGGCCTCCCGGGACTTTCCTGGGACTTCATCCTGCAGTACACCTCTCGGGATGCGAGCCTCGCCGGTATTCGAGCACCACTCCTGGGGTCGATCTGGGTGGGCGGCATCTGCGCCATCGTCGCCTTGCCGATCGGTGTCGCCACCGCGGTGTACCTCGAGGAGTTCGCCTCCAAGAATCGCATCACGAGCTTCATCCGGCTGAACATCTCCAATCTCGCCGGCGTGCCTTCCATCGTCTACGGCATTCTCGGCCTGACCCTGTTCGTCAGGATGTTCGGCCTCTTCGGATCGGCTCAGGCCCCGGCCTTCGAGATCGGCGGAGACGTCTACGCCATCTACTACGACACCAACGGCGAGGCGATCCGCTACCCCGTTTCCGCCCGGGACGAGATTCCCGAAGTCGTGACCGGCGACGTCGGGTACGTCGAAGAAGTGGAGCAAGCCGCGGACGGCGATCTCATCTTCACGAATCGCTGGATGCCGGTCAGCCTGACCGTGATCCCCGAGGGCGAGGAGGCGACCCCCGCCATTGGTGCCCTGGAAGCCTGGAGCGTCGAGGAACCGGCAGATTTCGAAGTGGTCCGCCCCTGGTACTACCTCCAGTTCCCCTTCGGACAATCCGTGCTTGCTGGCGGCCTGACCCTGATGCTGGTCGTCCTGCCGATCGTGATCATCAGTTCTCAGGAGGCACTTCGGTCGGTCCCGATGTCTCTACGGACGGGTTCGCTCGCCATGGGCGCCACCCGTTGGCAGACCACTTCCAAGGTGACCCTGCCAGCCGCGATCCCGATGATCATGACCGGGGCCATTCTCGCGATGAGTCGGGCCATCGGCGAAGCCGCCCCCATCCTGGTGCTCGGAGTGGCCCTGTTCATCACCGACGTCCCATCCACGGTGATGGACGACTTCACCGTGCTGCCGATGCAGATCTACAATTGGACCAACCGCTGGCAGGAGGAATTCCGAAACCTCGCCGCCACCGGAATCATCGTCCTGCTTGCCACCCTGCTCCTCTTCAACGCGGTCGCCGTGCTGATTCGCCAGAAGTTACAGAGACCTCTCCAATGACCACCGACTCCATCAAGGATCGAACCGCATCGGAGATCGACGCGAGGAGGCCGATGATCGATTTGCCAACCGCCCCCGATGAAATCAACTCCGCCCCGTCGCCGACTCCGGCGATCGAGGAGAACACCGTGACCTGCCTCGAAGCGAAAGATTTCAGCAGTTGGTACGGGAGTTTCCAAGCGCTCCACGACATCGAACTCACCGTGCCGAGTCGGCAGGTGACCGCATTCATCGGCCCGTCCGGCTGCGGCAAGTCGACCCTGCTCCGGTGGTTCAACCGGATGAACGACACCATTCCGACCGCGCATGCCTCCGGCACGCTGAATCTGCACGGCACCGACATCCTTCCCGCCCGATTCGACGTGGTCGATCTTCGTCGCCGCGTCGGCATGGTCTTTCAAAAGCCCAATCCGTTTCCGAAGTCGATCTTCGACAACATCGCCTACGGCCCCCGATTGCATCGCCGTTATTCACGCAGTGATCTCGCCGAACTGGTGGAGCAGAGTCTTCGTCAGGCCGCGATCTGGGACGAGGTCAAGGATCGCCTTCATCAGAGCGCCCTCGGACTCTCGGGGGGCCAGCAGCAGCGACTCTGCATCGCCCGGGCGATCGCCGTCGGCCCGGAAGTCCTTCTGATGGACGAACCCTGTTCGGCCCTCGACCCACGATCAACCAGCGCGATCGAAGAACTCATCCGAGAACTTCGAAATCAGTACACGATCGTGATCGTCACGCACAACATGCAGCAAGCCGCACGGGTTTCCGACCAGACCGCCTTCTTCTTCGAAGGCCGGCTGATCGAACGAGACAAGACCGAACGTATCTTCACCAACCCGAGCCAGACCGAAACCGAAGACTACGTTTCGGGTCGTTTCGGCTGATCGAACTATTCGTTAATCTGAATCACGCAATGCCTCTTGACCTTGAATCCAATCTCCGAGACCTCCGCTCCGATCTCCTGATCCTGGGAGGCAAGGTTGAAAAGCGTCTCCAGATCGTCACGGATGCCGTGGTGAACGGGGACCCCGAACTCGCCCGAACCGTCAAGAAGGGCGACCGCGAGATCGACGAAGACGATCTTCGGATCGAAGAAGCCTGCATGAAGGTTCTCGCCCTCGGTTCTCCGGTCGCCAGCGACCTGAGGCGGGTGATCACCATGATGAAGATCAGTGGCGAGCTCGAGCGAATCGGCGATCTCGCCAAGGGCATCAGCAAGCGAGTCATCCGGCTCTCCAACCTGCCCGCGGTCCGAATCCCACCCCCGATCGTCGACATGTGCTTCGTCACTCGCGACGTCTTCCGGGAAGCCCTGGCGGCGCTCGCGGAAAGCGATACCGCCAAGGCTCGCCAGGTCCGCCTGGACGACGACCACATCGATGATCTCAATCGAGCGGTCCTTCGGTGGGCCAGAGAAGAAGTTCCGCAGGATGCCGGACTGGTTCGAACCGCGATCGAGGTGCTCGCCATCTCCCAGCGATTCGAACGGATCGGCGACCTCACGACCTCGATGGCCGAAGAAGTCATCTTCCTGGTCGAAGGTCGTTCGGTTCGACACGGTCTCGACTGACCCGGCTCACATCCCCCAGAGCGCACGATTCGACCACCACCGCGTCCGAAAAGACGGGAGTGGTGGATTCCCGTTCGATCGCGCTGGGTCCCCTGCCACTTCGGGCTAGATTTGGAACGAGCGAACACGGTTCACCCTCCGGGCGTACCTGATTCATCGACCAACCGCCCCGATGGGAAAGGGCCCGAACGTGACCTTCTTTCGATCCAGCCTGGTGCTTGAAAGGGATCCCGAGGAATCGGATCCGCCGGTGGCACCATGGTCCCGGGCGGTCCGGCAACTGGAGACCACTCGAAGCCGGGTGGCACTCGAAAACCGCATGGCCGCGGGTAGTCCCGATCTGCATCCCGCTTCGCCGCATCTCGCCTTTGCTGCACGCATCGCCCGAGCCCTTGAAGGCTCCATGCTCACGCCGGAAAGACGCGAGTCGCTGGTTCTCGAGGCGGAGAGCCTGGGGCTTCGAGCCTTCGATGCGAACCTGGTGATCGCGGTGGTGCAGGACCGGGCGCGACGTGGCGAATCGACCGAAGACATCACCGGTCCGATGTCGGTGTTTGCCGGCCAGAAGCGAACACCCCTGAAGTCCAACGTCCGCGCGGTCCTCGCGGGGACCGCCATCGGACTGGCGGTGGGATTCGCGATTCTCTTCGTTCGTTGGCTGACCGGCTGACCGCGGGTCAGACGAGGTCGTCCGCCGTGGAATCCGATGCATCCTCATCCGAGACGTCATTGGATTCTTCCGATGGCCGCGGGGTTCCACAGGCCGCGACCAGAAGATCCTCGTCAAAGGCGATCTCGGTCCAGCATGCATCATCAAGCTGCACATCGCCTGCTTCGTCGACCCCGGCGATCTTCAATGCCAGCAGAGACGTCAGGGCGGCCTGTTGCTCGGCCTGCTTCTTGTTCGGCCCCCAGCACCCTTCGAACTGATAGCCCCCGGCAGCCACGCAGACCTCGAAGCACTTCGCGTGGTCGGGCCCGCGTTCATCGAGCACGCGATACGACGGCGGCCCGAGTCCCTTTCGCTGAAAGACCTGTTGAAGCACCGACTTGAAATTCTGCTGGTGACCGAGCTTGGCGGCGTGATCGATGCGAGACTCAAGGTGCTCCAGCACGAATCGCCGGGTGATTTCGTAGCCCGCGTCTTCGTAGAGAGCCCCGATGACCGATTCCAGCACCGCGGCCAGCAGCGAAGAGGGCATCTCGCCGCGTCCGTTCATGCCCTTTCCGAGCTGCAGCAGCGGTCCGAGGGAAAGTTCCTCCGCGATCTCGGCGCAGACCCGGCGACTCACCACGTTCGACTTGATCTTGGTGAGTTCCCCTTCGAGCTGAGTCGGGAACCGGTTGTACAACTCACGGCACACGATCATTCCGAGTACCGCATCACCGAGAAATTCCAGTCGTTCGTTCGAATCCAGACGATCATCGGCGGAAGACGCATGGCGGAATGCCTGCGCGAGCAATCGACGATCGCTGAAACGATGACCGAGACGCCTTTCGGCTTCGGCAAGTCTGTCCATGAGTTCCACGAAGCACACCATCCGGGTGGAGACGCCCAGTCGGGGGTCGCGCGACCCTCAATCCGAGTATCAAAACAAAGATTCCGGACGAGCGGATGCTCCGGAAGCCGACCGGGTCTCATTTCGGTCGACGGCCGGAGAAGTCGCGCGTCTACCCGAGCATAGCCGTCTTCCGAAGGGTGAGAGGTCCATTTCAAGCCGTCCAAGGCGGAATCGGGCAACCTCCGGTCATATTGGACTTCCGGAGGCGTGACGGCGGATGATCGGACGCTCGGGCCCGGATTCCCAACCGGCACGCCTCCCGCCTGGTCGGATCTCTGGATCTGGGGATGGACCGCTGGCACGGTTCCTGATATCTTCCGCGATCCGAGTCGGCGAGGGTCGACCTCGCGACCGACACCAGCACCGCCCGAGCACCGTCATGGCCCTTCATTACCCGCGTAAGACCAGCCGAATCAAGAAGATTCGAAAGTCAGGCTTCCGAGCACGCATGGCCACCAAGGCCGGCCGGAAGATCATCAACGGCCGTCGTCGAGACGGTCGCAAGCGACTGACCACCATCTGACGTCGGAGCCGGTTCCCGGCCTCGGTGTGAGCTCAAACGATGAACGTGTTCCTGATCGGCCTTCGCGGCACCGGCAAATCCACTGCTGGCCGCGTGACGGCCGATCTTCTGGTGCGCTCGTTCATCGACCTCGATGACCTCACTGGCGAGATCGTCGGATGTGATCCCGCCACCTGCTTCGCCGAGCAAGGCGAGGACGCCTGGCGGGCCGGTGAGCTGATCGCACTGAAAGAGACTCTGGGACGCCCCGCCCCATCGATCATCGCGTTGGGCGGAGGTACGCCGATCGCCCCGGGGGCGGAAGCCTGCCTTCGCATCGCTCGCGAGGATCAACGGGCAAGAATCGCGTGGCTTGATTCCACTCCGGAACTTCTCACCCGACGAATCGGTGACGATCCGGGCCGCCCATCGCTTACTGATCTTTCGCCACTCGACGAGATGAAAGCGATGGATATCGCCCGCCGGCCGGTCTTCCAACGGATCGCCGACCAGCGAATCGACGTCACCGACCTCAGCCTCTCGGCCGTGGTCGGTTCAGTGATGGCACTCGCCACCCGCGGCTGATTTGACGAAGACACCAGCCCGAGCTCAGGCCGCGCGGAGCAGACAGCCCTGCTCGAGGTATCGCGTCAGAGTGGCCGAATCCAGACGAGTTTCGAATCGATCGAATTCGATCGCCACCAGCACATCACCGGTCGCGGGAACTTCATCCACGACTCGAACCGCATGCCCGACGCCCCGAAGAGTCGCAGCCCCGCCAGGCAGTTCGATTTCAAATTCAAGGCTGGCGCCGATTTCGTAGCGAACATCGGACTCGAATCTCGCCCCGGCAATCGAGATGTCGAGGAGATGCCCGTCCATGATTCCCCGGTCTTCGCCTTGAATTCTGACGGAAGCGAACATGGGCTTCACCGCGTAGCGACGATGCCGCCGCCGTTCCCGCCCGTCGGAGAGCAGACGAAGACCCGGGAGGGTCTCGATCAGCATGTCAGGATCCACGGTGTGATCCGGGGTCGATTCAACGGAAAGATCGCGGTCAAGCAGGGTCGGCATCTTGTGAATCCGAAAGAGTGGTGCGGACCCCGACGGGGGCCTCATGGGTCAGATCGACCGGTCGAGAGCCCGACTTCATTCGGATTTTCCGACTCCATGGTTCTCGCCTCCCCCACCCTCGATATCCTCGCTCGCCATGCCCCTCCCCTCTCGCGGAACCGTGATTCACGCTGCAGACGCCCCCATCGAGCCTTTGCTGGCCGATTCGGGGCGGACGACCTCGGTCCTTGGTTACGGAAACCAAGGTCGAGCCCATGCCCTGAATCTTCGTGATTCAGGAGTTTCCGTCGTGATCGGAGGCCGCCCGGGCTCCGCCGCCCGGAAAAGAGCCGCAGAAGACGGCTTTGAGACCTTTGATCACGCCGAAGCGGCGGGTCGCAGCGATCTGGTGATCATCGCCCTTCCGGACGAGGTCCACGGGGAGGTCTGGAGAACCAGTCTGGTGCAGGTGGTGAGACCCGGTCAGGTCCTCGGAGTGATCCACGGGTTCAGCCTGCATCACGGAGACATCACGCCACCAGAAGGCGTGGGCGCCGTCCTGGTCGCCCCCAAGGGGCCGGGTCGGACGGTCAGAGAACGATTCCTGCTCGACCAGGGCATCCCCGCGATCATCTCGGTCCATCAGGAAGTCGATGCCTCGAAGATGCGGGGAACGCCGATCACTGATGCCGCCGGAATCTGCCTTGCCTGGACCACCGGCCTCGGCTGCACCCGAGGAGGTTCCATCGTGGGCAGCGTGGCGGACGAAACCGAGACCGATCTCTTCGGGGAACAGGCGGTTCTTTGCGGCGGGGTCACCGGACTCGTGACCGCCGCGTATGAGATCCTGATCGACGCCGGCTATCCACCGGAAGTCGCCTACATCGAGTGTTGCCACGAATTGAAGCAGGTCTGCGACCTGATCTATCACCGAGGTCTCGCCGGAATGCGAGCGGCAATCAGCAACACGGCGGAGTTCGGGATCGACCATGCAGCGCCTCGACTGGTCGACGACGCGGTGAAATCCCGGATGCGTGATCTCCTCGCTGAGATTCGCGATGGACGGTTTGCCGCTCGACTTCGAGACGACGCGGACTCCGACTTCCCGGACCTCCGTCGCCATCGCACCGACACTGCGAATCATCCCATGGAGACCTCTGGTCGCACCGTCCGGGGCCTGATGCCCTGGCTTGCCGAAGAAGACGCCAAATCACAGGCGACGGTCCCCACGCGAGCCGATCAAGGGGAGAACTCTTCGGACAAGACTCATCCATGACGATTCTCGACGCGATCATCCTCGGCCTGGTTGAAGGCATCACCGAATACCTCCCGGTCTCCTCCACCGGACACCTGATCATCACATCGAGTCTTCTGGGCCTCGACCGCGATGCGAACACCAAGTCCGCGGTGGACGCGTTCAACATCATCATCCAGGGCGGTGCGATCCTCGCCGTGATCGGCTTGTATCGCGTTCGGGTCTGGTCGATGATCCAAGGCATTCTGGGAAAGAACACCGGTGGCCGGCGTCTGTTCACGAACCTGGTGATCGCCTTCCTGCCCGCCGCCGTCTTCGGCGTCCTCCTGGATGACCTGATCGAATCCATGCTCTTCCGCCCGTGGCCGGTGATCGCCGCGCTCGCCCTCGGCGGACTGGTGCTTCTCGGGATGAAGCGATGGCAGGACCGGGTCTTCGCCAGCGCCGACGGCGACGACTCCGCTGACCGCTTCATCGACATCGAGCACCTGACCTGGAAACAGGCCCTGCTGGTCGGCTTTCTGCAGTGCGTGGCGATGTGGCCGGGAACGAGCCGTTCGATGATGACCATCGTCGGCGGCATGCTGGTCGGACTCCGCCCCAAGCAGGCGGCGGAATTCTCATTCCTGCTGGGCCTGCCGACCCTCGGCGGAGCCTGTGTCTACAAGGCTCTCAAGAGCGGCGACGAGATCGCAGCCCTCGGTGCCGCACCGATCGTGGTGGGGATCGCCGTCGCCACCGTCTCCGCGGCATTGGCGGTCAAGTGGCTGGTGGGATACCTGGCAAAGCACGGACTCGCCGCGTTCGGTTGGTACCGAATCGCCTTGGCCGTGGTTCTGGCGGGTCTCTGGCTGGGCGGGGTCGTTCAGTTCGGACCGGATCAATCCGAGGCCGAGGACTCGTCATCCGATTCAACCGTCTCGACCTCGGTCGCGGGCTGATCTTCCAGCGGCAGTCCGCGGGCGATTCGATCGAGCTGCGTCGCCGCTTCGAGTCGGCTCTCGGTCTCGAAGCACCGGAGACCGGGCCCCTGAAGCCGGCGTTCACCGTCGTCGAAGAACCAGACCGTCCACCGCTCGATCGTCCGAGCCGCCACCCCTCCGGCAGACCCATCCGGGGTCGACACCGGCGACAACGCTTCGATCCATTCCGGGGTCTTGGATTCCGGCCGGGGCCAGCATTCGACGAGCGTTCCCTGGGAGTCAAGGACCCCCAGACCGAAGGTCGATCGTTCGGCCCCGATCTGATCCACGAGCGTCATCATGGTGCCGTCGACGACCACCGGCACCCCGACCAGCCGGGTGACGGTCTTCGGCCACAGCGTGCCCCCGAGGGCCCAGGCCAGAAGAGCCGCCATCACGACGAAGACGGCGATCTTCACCAGGAGGCTGCGGAAGCCGAGATAGACCTGTCCCATCGGACTGGCGTTCGGTGTCATGTCCCGATTCTAACGAACGAGACCGGAATCACAGAGGCGAAGAAATCCTGATTTAAAAGTCATGGACCGGGGTACCCACGGGGTGAAGACCCACTTCCCGCCAATCGAGCGATCTTCACCCACTCGCCCGACGAACCATGTTCATGAACCACTCGGATTCGGGACTTGATCTCCTCGCCACCGCCGCCTGGTGGACCATGACTTCCAACGGACTTGCCAAGGCGCTTGACGCCTCGGGGAATCTGACCGACGAGGCTCGAGCGGGCCTGGACGAACTCCAGAGCATCGCGGACAGCGGCTTCCGACTCGGCATCGAACTTGCCAAGGGAGAACGCCTGGGAACACTCATCGACCGCGTCGGCTGAATGCCGCGGCGGACGAAAAAAGACGACCGGCGGCCATTCCGGGGGCCGCCGGTCGTCGTCGTCTTTGGTGATCCTCACGTTCCGTCGAATCTCAGGTCCACCACGGCGTCGCCGGTGGCTCGAAGATCATCGCTTCCGTGAGAAATTCAATCGCCCGCTGAAGCCCCTCTTCCACGGACATGAGTGCGTCCTCGTGCTCGATAGAAAGCACATGGTCGTATCCCTGAATCCGCAGCATGGAGACGAATGGCTTCCAGAAGTCATGCCCATGACCCCAGCCGCAGGTTCGGAAGTTCCAGGATCGCTGAGCCAGATCGGTGTAGGGGCGAGCGTCGTTGTAGCCGTTGATCCGACCTTGCTGGGGGTTGAGCTGGGTGTCCTTCGCATGAACGTAGAAGAGGAGTCCTGCCTCACCGAGGACCCGGGCGCTCTCGACCGGGTCGATCCCCTGCCAGAAGAAGTGCGATGGATCGAGGTTCGCGCCCAGAACCGGCTTCCCCTTCAACCCGGAGGCCTTCATCGACTTTTCACTCAGTTTGATCAGCGTGTCCGGGTTGTAGGCACAGAAGCCGGGGTGCGCTTCCCAGGCCACCCGGACGCCGAGTTTTCGACACAGTTTCGCCTGCTGGGCCCAGTACGGGACCAGCACTTCGGTCCACTGGTATTCGAGGATCTCCGCGAAATCCGGCGGCCAGGCACAGGTCACCCAGTTCGGGGTCTTGTCATTCTTGGAACCTCCCGGGCAACCACTGAAGGTGATGACCACATCCGTACCGAGCTTGGGAGCCAGTTTGACCGCCCGTTCGAATGCGGCATGATCGGCCTTGGCCTGGCGGCCCGAGGGATGGACCGGATTTCCGTGGACGGCCAATCCCGAGATCTCCAATCCGTGATCCGCGACCAGACTCTTGATCCGATTCTGCTCCTTCAGGGAACCGAGGACCTTGGCTGACTCGAAGAACGGTGAGCCGGGATACGAACCAACCGGCAGTTCAATGGCATCGAGTCCACTCTCCGCGCAGTAGGCAAGGGTGTCTTCGAGGGTTCGGCCGGCAAAGAGTGCGGCCATGACGCCGAGTTTCATGGGAATCTCCAGACGAGGCGAATCAGGCCGGATTTCCGGCCCAAGGGGCGGATGGAAGAATCAAAGGCCGTTTCAGCCCTTGGTTCGGGTCGGAACGGAGACTACCGCGCTGTTCAACCTTGCCCTGCCCGTCGAGGCCGGAGAGAATGATCCGATGCAGACTTCCACCACATCCCCGCTCAGCCAGATCGCCTTCCGACTGGGACGGCATGCCGCGGTGATGACCATGGTGCTTGGAATCGGATTCGGCGCCACGGAACCGCCCACCCCGGTCGATCCGGTACCGATTCCCCCGGACGCCGAGCCCGAAACCACCCCCATCAAGCAAGTCGCCACGGCCCAGGCGCCCCAACGGGTCCACCTCTGGGTAGATCGCTACGAAGAGACCTGCGGCGAGGTGGTCGATGAGGATGAGGCCCTCCTGACGATCCGAAATCGAGCCGGCGGCATCAGGACGTTCTCCAAGTCCAGATTGATGCGGATCATCCGACTCACGGACCTGATCGAGCCGTGCCCGGGAATGGTCGAAATGCGAGACGGGACGCTCCTGGCCGGACTGCTGGTCGAGGACGGCTACGACGAAGTGATACTCAAGATCGAAGGCGTCAACACCCGCCTCCCGAGGGAGAGCGTGGTTCAGACTCGTCTGGACCTCACCATCGAGCAGAAGTATCGCCGCTTCCGAGAGCAGATCTCTCCGGACCAGTATCTCCGGCGATTCGAACTCGCCTCCTGGCTCTTCGAAGAGGATTCGTACGAACTGGCTCGCGAGGAATTGATCGAGATCGTGAGAGCGATCCAACTTCCTCAGGCCATCCAATTGCTACGGATCGTCGAAGCACAGATCGCCCTCGAGAACGACACCCTTCCACCGGCCCGCAGCATCGAACGCCCTGCGGATTCCGGCAACACCGGCCTCGTGGACCTCAAGGATCTCCTGCCCAAGGAGATCATCTCGGAAGAGGACGTGAACCTGATCCGGGTCTATGAAATCGACTTCGGTGCCCCGCCCGCCCGAGTGCATGTCAGCCCCCAGACCATTCGCGACCTCCTGGAAGCACACGGCAGCAACTCTCTGATTCCCGGAGACAGTGCCGGTCGAACCCGACTCTTCCGGGCGGATCCGCTCGAAGTGGTCGACCTGATGTTCAAACTGAAGGCTCGGGAGTTCTACCCCCGAATCGAGGTGCAAAGCGAACCTCCGGCCCTGAATCTCTTCCGGCAGAGAATCCACGACGGCTGGCTCATTCCGAATTGTGCGACCAGCCGGTGCCACGGAGGCCTCGATGCCGGCCGCTTCTTCCTCCACCGCCGAGGCTCCAAATCCGAACGGGTCCGGTACACCAACCTGCTGGTTCTCGAACGCTGGAACGAACTGGATCTGCCGCTGATCGACTGGGAGAATCCCGGCCGCTCCCTGCTGATCCAATATGCCCTGCCCCGCAATGAGGCACGATTTCCCCATCCGGACGTGAAGGGCTGGAGACCGATCTTCACCCGAGGCAATCAACGCCTTCTCCGGGAATCAATTCGATGGATCGAGTCGATGTACCGCCCTCGCCCTGGATATCCGGTGGAATACGAAGCTCCGGTGATCGCCACTCCCACGCTTCCAGAGCCGTTCAGCGACAAGGACGACGCTGCCGACGGCCGCCGAGGACGCTGAGCGACCCCTACCCGTCATGACGGCGGCATCCAAGCCCCCGCCAGCCCCACTGCTGGGGTATATTCGTGGATTCGAACCGGGTCCCGACCCGGTCCCATCAGGCCCACCCCCGGTCCCCTCGACTTCGTTCGGCGGAACCACCAGACTCGGAGAGCATGACGACCATGCACCACCGGCCGCGCTTCATCGCCTCCCTGCTCGCGATCTCCTCCGTGGCGTTCGTCACCGGCTGTGACGAACAGTCTGTGACCGAGGACCCGCTCGCTTCGATTTCCGCCGACTACGCCGAAGTGATTCGGTCTCGTCCGGTCATTCGAGACGACTCGGAGACTCCGGATGAGTCGCCCCAGATGCTTCGCAGCCTTGCCGGTGGCCTTCGATCCGCCGGCGAAGGCGTCAACGAGCACGCCTCGGCGATTCTCGAGACCCGCATCTATCTTTCCGCCGCGACCTTCGACTTCGATGAGGCCCTGCGATTGGAATCCAAGGCCGGTCGACTTCGCAACATGGCTCGCATGATGGCGGCCGACGCCGATCTGCTGGCCAATGCCGCCTCGAACGCTGAGGCCCTGGACATCTCCTCCGCCAACCTGGCGATCGAGGCTGGTCTCTCCGCGGCTCGTGATCGCCTCACTCAGGCGGAAAGCGAACTCGAACTGCTCCAGGCTCAGGTCGAGAAGGCGGAAGACCAGCGAGAAATGAAGCTCACCGAAGCTGCTGAATACGAGCGGTACGCGATCCAGTTCCAGGAAGAGGGCGCCGACAAGGGACCCCGCGCCGGCCTCGACGAGATCAACGAATCGATCTTCAACCGTCAAGAAGCCAATTCCCTCCGAATCGCCGCGGCGCAGGACGATATTTCCATCCTGACCGTCTCCCCGACCATCGCCCTCATCGGCGCGGAACGGGAAGGTCAGTTGGCGGTCGCCGACGGCGCCCGCGAAGCTCGCCGGGTGGCTGAGGCACGACTCGAAGAATCACGGTCCTACGCCAGTGACGTGCGGCAGGCCCTTGAAAAGATCGGCGAGAACGTCAACCTGCTGCTCCGCGAGTCGGTGCAGCTTGAAACCACCGAGATCCTGCCCCGTCTGGAAGCCGCGATCGGCGACTACGAGGCCGTGGCTTCGTCGGCCCGAACCCTCACCCGCGGCGGTACCCGGGAAGACACGGCGGCCGGATGGCTCACGATCTCCAACGCCCAGTTCAACGCCGGGCGATGCCAGTGGGAGATGGCCTCGGTTCTGGAACGACGTGCCGATGTCCTCGGACGACTGGCCGCCGGTGGCGTCCTGGTGAATCCCCAGGGTGTCCGACAGGATCTGGAATCCGCCGCCAACGGTCGCGATGAACAACTCGCCGCCGCTGAAGCCTCCTTCAAGCAGGCCCTCGAGTCGCTGGGCAACATCGCCGGTGGCGACGCCCAGACCGCGGGAATCCAGCAGTCCATCGAGTCGGCGATCAGTGTGCTCAATGGCGTGCCGACGTCGAAGGAAATGCTCTCCGGCTCCAATGGTTCATCCGGATCATCCGGCTCGAGCAAGGCCTCCGGTTCGACGGCGGCCAGCAGCTCGGGGGGAGGATTCGGAACCCCCGCCCAACTGGCCGCGTTCATGAGCGATCCCAATTCGCAGATGGACCCCGAAGCATTCGACCGACTCCAGAATGCGATGACCGCCACCACCACCGGGGGGAAGTCGATCCAGAGCCTGTTGACCGCCGGCAGCGTGATGCTGCCCTTGTTCGAAGCGCTCTCCGCCAAGTTCGGCTCCGCCGCCGTGAAAGCCAGCATGGACGGGAGCGGCGCCATGGCCAACACTCCCCTGCCCAAGTTCAAGGTGGAGTCCGTCGACAACGACACCGCTCGCCTGGTTTCAACCGATGGATCCCAGAAGCTCAAGGCGACCAAGACTTCGAATGGCTGGAAGATCGACCTGGACGCCACGGTGGCCGAGGATCCTCAGGCGGCCATGATGGCCGAAATGATGGGACCGATGATCGAGCAGATGCTCCAGCCCCTCGGCAAGGCCGTCAACAACCTCGCCGGCCAGGTTCGCGATGGCGAGTTCTCCAGTGTGGAGGAAGCCATGGATGCCTTCCAGGAGATGATGGCCCAGGCGATGCCCAGCGGTTTCGGCGGTTCCAACCGCTGAGCCCCGGGCGGGGGTGAGTCGGGTCAGGCGGAACCGGATTCGAGTCTTTCCATCACCCGCCTCGCGGTGGCCCTCACCATCTCGTCCTCGAGCCGGTCCTCAGAGATCCCTCGGATTCGCTCCAGCAACGCCTGGGCGCCGGGGGCATCAGGACGTTCTCGCAGCCCGTTCCCCGCACAGACCAGCGCGTTCCGCTTCCACATGACCAGGGTCGCCCGCCTCGCCGCGGTTCCCGAGAGGGCTTCCATCGCGCGCTCCTCGTTCCAACCCAGCACCTCGAGAAGATCAAGACCCGCTCGGCGCGGCTCGTACCCGGGATGAACCTCCGCTGGTTCGCGCCTTCGAGCCCGCCGTCCGTGCGGACAGACCTCCTGGCAGATGTCGCAGCCGAACAACCAGTCCCCGGTTCGGGTTTCAAGACTTCCCGCCGCCCCGTCCGCGAGTTCGGGGTCGATCGGTGTTCGGTGCTCGATCGTGGTGTAGGCGAGGCATCGAGTCGCGTCGACCGAAAACGGGGTGATCGCATCGGTCGGACAGGCGTCGATGCAGCGGGTGCACTCCCCACACGGATCTGGCCGACGATAGGGACTCGGGGTCGCGGCGAGAGGCATCGTGGTCACGATCGCTCCCAGCAGCATCCACGATCCGACCCCCGGTTCGATCAAGAGCGAGTGCTTTCCCACCAGCCCCAATCCGGCTCGCATCGCATGCTCGCGTTCGAGCAAGGGTGCGGTATCGACACAGGGCCGAAAATGATGGCCGGGATGGGATTCCCCCAGAGATCTCGCAATCTTCACCAGACGCTTCTTGAGGACCTTGTGATAGTCGCGGCCCCGGGCGTACCGCGCGATCCGCCCCTGCAGCGGGCCCTCGAGATCGACCTGATCCCGGGAACCATCGTGGTAGCGATCCGCGACACAGATGATCGACCGGGCGCCCTCCACGTAGGTTGCGGGATCGAGGCGTTCGTCGAGTCGGTCTTCGAGCCAGGCCATCGAACCATGCCGACCACCGGCGATCCAGGCTCGGATCTCTTCCGAATGTTCGGTCGGCATCGCGTCACAGACGCCCGCCAGCGCAAAGCCCGCCTCACGACACCGATCCAGCACTTCACCGGTCATCGCCTCCGGCGTGACCTCTCGGGGCCGTTCATCACCCGAAGCACCACCGCTCATCGCAGCCCGAGCCTTGCCACGAAGCGACCGGGCGGAACATCGGGGATCAACCCTCCTCGCCCCGTGGCGGCGGCCGCCGCCGCGTAGCCGCTTCGGGTCGCCCCTTCCATGGTCGCCGGCCATCCGGTGTCACACCAGTCCCCGGCCAGGAAGAGATTCGGAACCCCGAGACCTCCCGGTTGTGCGGAAGGCCGCCGAGCATCGATCCCCGGAACCGCACTGAAGGTCGCCCGCTTCTCCTTGATGCTGCGAACCACCACCGGCTCCAGGCCACGCGACGCGGGCATGGCCCAATGCAGATCCGCCACCACTCGGCGACCGATCTCCGCCTCGTCCAAGGCCATCCATTCGTCGGCCGCGCTGATCACCGCGTTCACGTGATGAAGGGTCCTCCCATCTTCCATCACGACCTCGCCCTTGTTGAAGAACCAGTGGGTCTCGCGGCCCGGAAGCACCAGATGGGGATAGTGACGCCGATCATCTCGAAGCACCGGCTGTTCGAACAGCAGATGCACCCCGAGAATCGGGCTGGTTTCGAATTCATCCAATCCCTGAAGACGCGGATCCACCGCGGCCATCGGCTTGGAGACGAGCCGGTCAAGTCGATCCGGGGGGACGGTGCTGATGATCGCCGTCCCATGCTCCAGCCCTCGATCCGTCACCACGCCGCTCGCACGAATGCCGTCGTACGCGATTCCTCGAACGCTGGTCCCCAAGTGAACCGATCCTCCGGCCCGACGAATGATCGCTTCCGCCGGCTTCAAGAGAGATCTGAGATCGCAGGTCGCCAGGCCGACCGTGGCGTGCCACGCGCCGGCGAGAAAACCCTCCTGAAAGACCTGCATGGCATGGTTCGCCGCCACCTTGCGGCACGGAAGATTGCAGGCGCCGACCACCGCGGGTTCCCAGAACCGTTCTCGGGCTCCGGCCGGCTGTCTGGTCTGATCGAGAAACTCCTCGAACGATCGGTCACGCCAGTCTTCCCGTCCTCCGAGTCCCATGCGAATCATCGCCAGCATCGCCTGGCCGATGGCGATCTTGTCATCTATCCGGAGAAAGCGAAGCCGGAGGAACGAGGGACTGAAATGAAGCGGGGCCGGAAGACTCGTGGCCCGCAGCCGTTCCGGACGCCTTGGAGGATTCGCCCACCAGGTTTCGGGATGCCATTCGATGTGGTCGAGAACTTCGAGACGACCATAGAGATCCAGAATGTTCGAGCAACACCCCATCACCACGTGCTGACAGTTGTCAAAGGACAACCCGGTACGGGGATCCTCGAAACTGGTCGCCCGTCCACCGAGTTTCTGCCGGGTCTCCAGGAGAATCGGCGCCCACCCCGCTTCGGCGACTCGAACCGCCGCCGCGATTCCAGCCACCCCACCACCAATGATCAGGACTCTCTTCACGATGCAACCTCGGTTCTGAAATCAAGGGATCGCGCAATCCGTCTCGCCCGCCAGGCGATGCCGGCCTTTCGCCAGGATCCCAATCGAACCCGCCCCCGAACCACTCGTCGAGGATCCGCGGCGA
This sequence comes from Phycisphaerae bacterium, assembly GCA_002683195.1. Next base: position 28,650 of record NYSW01000010.1, on the reverse strand, counting down.
TTCGTTCGAGGATGCCTCGGTAGATCTCGCACATCGCCCAACTGGTCGCCCGGCACTCGGGATGAAGGTGGGATTCCAATCCCTGCGACGCGGCGTAGTGCGCTCGGGCGCGGTCCACCTGCTCCAGCATGAAACCACGGCAACGCGGAGGATCCCGCCACGCCAGCAGCGATTCCATGTCAAGCCCGGCGTCTGCCAGTTCATCACTCGGGAGATAGGTGCGACCTCGCTCGAAATCCTCTCGGACGTCCCGGATCACGTTGGTCAACTGCAGCGCAATGCCACGGCCGGCCGCTTTGGAACCGATCTCCGGAGAATCATCGTGCCCCCAGACCTCGATGCAGACCTGCCCGACCGTGGAAGCCACCAGTCGGCAGAAATGCTCCAGCGTGGGCCGATCCGGGCAGGCCGACCAGTCCAGATCGAGCACCTGACCGTCGATCATCTCTTCAAAGGGCGTCACGTCGAGATCATGCCTCGCCACGAGGTCCACGAATGCGGGCCACCACTCCGCCAGACCGGCGGGCGATCCGATGTCCTCTCGAGCGAACACCCCTCGAGAGGAAACGCGAAAGGACTCGAGTGATGCCCGACGTTCAGCGGCCGACGGGCCGGGCTCGTCCGCGATGTCGTCGACCGCCCGCATCCACGCGTACACCGCGTACAAGGCGGAACGCTTCGGCTCGGGAGTCAATCGAAGACCGTAGTAGAAGTTTCGGGCGCGTCGTCGGACGATCTCTCCACAGGACGCGTAGGCCCTTTCGATCGACTCCGTTCGGCGGCCGCGGTCCGTCGGACATGACGGAGACATGTTCATCGCATCGCTCAAGGCTTCACCCCCGGCCCTGCGTCACCGACCGGCCTCGAGGAGACCGATCGACGAGAGACTCGCGTCCGCCACCAAGCCTGCCCCACGATCGAAAGCTTTGCGAACGGAGAGAGGGTCGGACGATGCAGCACCGTCTCACAGTCCCAGTCCTCGACCAGGCGAAGCACCGCCACGCCTCCGGAGGCCAGGGTCTCGACCACCGGTGCCGCCCGAGGGCCGAGTTTGTCGGGAAGATCCGAGCCCGCCTCGAAGAGTGACCAGGTTCGATCCACGCACTTCCTCACCAGTTCACGAGACTCCTGCAGGAAGGTCTCGTCGACCGCCCATCCCTGCGTTGCACTTTCACGAAATCGTCGCTCGAAGTCGTCGATGTCGTTCATCTCACGCGGGAGATAGATGCGGTCCCGATCCAGAAGATCCCGCTGGAGATCCTGCCAGTGATTGGTGAGCTGCAGCGCGGTGCAGATCGCGTCGGAGCCACGGGCGATTTCTTCGGTGATCGGTTCTTCCAGCAGGGCCAGAACCAGACGACCCACCGGGTCCGCGCTGCGTCGGCAATAGTCGATCAACTGATCCCAGGTTTCGTACCGGGTCACCGACTGATCCTGTTCGAACGCAGACACCAGATCGAGGAACGGTTCCGGAGGCAGATCGAAACGCCGGATCGTCGGTCCCAGCGCGCGAAAGACCCAGTGACGAGGTTCGCCCGCCCAGGCGCGATCGATCTCGCACCGCCACCAGTCAAGCAGGGCGAGGGCCCGATCGGAGTCGCCGATCTCGTCACCAAGATCGTCCGCGGTCCGACAGAACGCATACACCGCCGCGAAATCGTCCTGGACATCCTCGGGGACCAGTCGAGTCAGGACCGAGAAATTCTCTCGATGGGAGCGGGTGAGCTTCCGGGCCAGGACACGAGCATCCTCCACCGACATCTCGGTGGCCTCGTCGGGCACATCCGGTCCGAAGCGGACCAGATCTTCTAGGATTCGGGCTTGTGACATGGTTCAATCGCCGCCGATCGCGGGTTCCGGAGTGTATCCCCCCCGGCCCGAGAACATCGTCCCGCCCGGTCCCGGAGAGTTGATCGCGGGAATGTCAGCGGCTGGTGCTACCATCCACTCCCGATCGGTGATCCGTTCGGATGCCGTTCGGCCCCCCGTCCTCTGGAAACCGGTCTCCGGATGAAGATCATTCTCGCCAACCCCCGCGGCTTCTGCGCCGGTGTCAACATGGCGATCGACGTCGTCGACCAGTTGCTGGACATCTGCCCGGACGAGACGATCTGCGTCTACCACGACATCGTTCACAATCATCACGTGGTTGCTCGCTTCCGCGAGCAGGGAGTGATCTTCGTCGAAGACATTGCAGACGTCCCGAATGACGCCATCGTGGTCTTCAGCGCCCACGGGGTGAGTCCCGTGATTCGCAAGCAGGCCGCGGAACGCGGATTGACCGCGGTCGATGCCAGCTGCCCCCTGGTGACCAAGGTGCACGCCCAGGCGATCCGATATTCCCGAAAAGGATGGCAGATCCTCTTGATCGGACACGCCGATCATCAAGAGGTCATCGGAACCCGCGGAGAGGCACCCGAGTCCATTCAGATCGTGGAGACTCCCGCCGACATCCCGAATCTCCAGATCGACGATCCGGAGAAGGTCGTCTACCTGACCCAGACCACGCTCTCGACCGACGACGCCAACATCATCATCGCGGCTCTGAAGACGGCGATACCCACGCTCAAGGCTCCGCCGAGCGAATGCATCTGTTACGCCACGACCAACCGCCAGAAAGCCGTCCGAGCGATCGCGCCCGACTGCAGCCTGGTTCTGGTGGTGGGCAGCCACAACAGCTCCAACAGCGTTCGTCTCACGGAGATCGCCGAAAACGTCGGTACGCCCGCGAAACTGATCGATGATCTCACGGAACTCGACCCGACGTGGTTCGAAAACATCGAGACCGTGATGGTCACCGCCGGAGCCAGTGCTCCCGACGATCTGGTGAACGACCTGGTGCTCCACCTGGTCGATGTTCACGGCGGTGAAGTCGAGCAACGAGACATCGATCGAGAAACCATCGAATTCGGGCTTCCCGGGTCCCTGAAATCGGTGATGCGAGACCATGGCGTGGATCCCTCCGGGCGAAGAATGCTTTTCGATCGAGCCGGTGATCTCGACAAGATGCTCGACGCACACGGCATTCCTCACCGGACCGTCGACCTCACCATCGGCGCCTCCGATTGATGAACTCTGTCACCAAAGGCGTGTTTGATCTTGATCCCGACGACTTCCGGTCGTGGGCGATCGATCGCGGCCTGCCCAAGTATTTCGGAGATCAAGTCCTTCGCTGGGTCTACCAGCGAGGAATCCTCGATCCGTCGGAGATGAGCGATCTTTCCAAGCTCGGACGCGAAAAGCTCCGGGACGAGATGCGATTCGGAGATGCGGTCCCCATCGCGGACCACCTCGCATCGGACGGAACCCGCAAACTCCTCGTCGGCTGGCCGGACGACCCCCCCACGAATCCGGCGGACGCAGACCCACTGGCCGTTCTGCCGGACGTGCCGTCGAAGCAGACCGAGTGCGTGATGATCCCTTCGGAGGATCGACGAACCGCCTGCATCTCCAGCCAGGTCGGATGCCCCGTGGGATGTCGATTCTGCGCCAGCGGCCTCGGTGGCCTCGAGGGCAATCTGACTCGCGGCCGGATCGTGGAACAAGCCTGGCGACTCGGCCGCCTCCCCGGCGTGGGCCGAATCACCAACATCGTCTTCATGGGCATGGGCGAGCCGCTTGCGAACTATCAGGCGGTGACCAGTGCCATCCGGACCCTCAACGCTCCCTGGGGACTCGGGATCTCGGCCCGGCGGATCACGGTCTCCACCGTGGGACTTCCAGCCGCGATCCGAAGATTCGCGAGTTTCGACATTCCAGTGACCCTGGCGTTGAGCCTTCATGCCCCCAACGATGATCTCCGCCGGGAGATCATCCCGTGGGCCGAATACTCCACCGTTCCCGAACTCCTCGACGCCTGCCGCGAATACTTCGATCACTCCGGCCGTGAGATCACGCTGGAATACATCCTGCTCGGAGGCCTCAACGACGGCCTCGCGGAAGCGAAGGAACTCGCCGTGCATGCGAAGAAGCTTCGCTGCAACATCAACCTGATTCGCTACAACGAGGTCGCGGGACTTCCATTCCGCCGTCCCGCGGGCGAAGACGTCCACCGTTTCCAGCAGGAACTCCGGCGGCGAGGAATCAACGTTCACATTCGAGCCAGCCGAGGCCGGGACATCGCCGCGGCTTGCGGCCAACTCCGGCACGAGCAACGCCAGCGGCCCGCCTGAACCTCATCCCCCGAGATCGGAGACGGTTGGGACGTCAGGAAGTTCCGGGCTCGAAGGTCGAGATCGGAGCCTCGTGCAGACGGCCTTCGATCGCCAACGCTTCCCACTCCTTCAATCGATCAGCCCATTGGCGGTAGAGCACCGGATCCGTTGAATCCGAACCGGCGAGGGAAATGGCCCGTTCGATCGCCGTTCGTCGGCGGCGGAACTTCCGATCTCCGTGACGGAACATCGGTACCTGCCTTCCGACCCGCGCCATGAACGCCAGCACCGAGACCGGAACCGGAATTTCCAGGCGGAAGTGTCGTTCGAACGAGATCAGGTCGATCCGCGCCACCAAGGCCCGCTCGACCCGGTCTCCACGCGCCCGGCGAATGCTGAACCGGCGATGCAGCTGGCGCCGATGATCGAGGGAAGTCGCGGCGATCGCGTACGCCACGAGATCCCGCGGAAGCATCGCCTCACCGAGCAGCAACACCGCATGCCGCGTCAGCTCTCGTCCCGTGTCTCCACGATCCGCCGCATGCAATCGAACCAGACGCCCGACATATTCATCCACGAGGGTGAGCCCACCCCGGCGATGGAGGCGACCGATGGCGAGCAGAAGATCATCGAGGGCCGCTCGACCGGGCTCGGTCTCCGCAAGTCCCGGAAGGGCGTCGATCGCCCGGCCGATCCGCTCATCGAGGGAGCGAGCGGAGGACCGCCCCCGCCGAAGCCGGCCGGCCAGGACGAGTTCACGGCGCCGACGGTCGATCGCCTCCAGCCCGGGCGTCAGCAGCCGCGGAGACACGGAACGGACCGCAAGGGTTCGGCCGAACCGGAAGGCCTCTCCCGATCGTCCGAAGCCGTCACGTTCGACCTCCGCGATCGCGACCTGCATCGCGTCGATCGTGACCGGAACCAGTCCGAGTTGGAACGCAACCCCGAGCAGCACCACGTCGAGGAGTCTGGTGTTTCCGAATTGCTGGCGGACCCGTTCCGCGAATGGTTCGACCCGATCCCGAGGTGTGCCGCACGCCTGAGCGGCCAGCTCGGCAAGGAGTGAGTTGGCCGCCGTCGCCTCGAGGTCATCGACCCCGGGGTCCTCCGCGATGATCGCCGTCTGTCCCGGCGTGGCGATGCAAAGTGCCGGGTCCGACCCGAGGGCCCGCCCGGTCTCCCCCGGATCCACCCCCAACACCAGATCAGCCTCTCCGTAGGGAATCCCCGGAACGAGGGTGTCGGGGACGCCGCTGCGAGCCGGCCGGGTGAAAAGCACCTGAGCCCAGGCCCCGACGCCGGTCTCTATCGGCTCGGGTCGACAGATCACCCGGGTGTCGAAATCCATCGCGTGGCCGGCGCGGGCCAGCAGGGAAGCGGCCGCCCCGGGCGCGAGTCCTCGCATGCCCGCGACATGGACCCGCCAACGTCCGTGGCTGGAATGCTGTGGGGTCGCCGGCTGCGGCAGCGCATCCTGAAAGACCGGGGTGGCCGGCAGGGGTTCGCGTTGACGGATGATCTCCGCGATCTCCAGCAGTCGAGCCACCCGAAGCACGAATCGTCCCTTGAGCCGCTTTTGAACCGGCTCGATCGTGAATTCGCTTCGAATCTCGTCTGGTCGCGAAAGCCGGCCATCGACTCGGAAATCATTCCTCGCCCGGACACCACAGGCATCGTCGATTCGTGATCGAACCCGGATGATCGGGGCGTATCCCAATCGGTCGAGTTCTTCGACATCGATCACCTCGCCGATCTCACGCCGACGGATCACCAGCACCTCCGGCTGGTTCGAGCGGGCGGCCTGAATGACCGCGTCCCGAATCGCCGCGTCATCCCGAGCCTCGACTCTCCGGACCTTCGGTGACTGGTCACCGACGACGGGGGCCGCCCCATCCAGGAGGCGGGCCGCATCGAGACCGTCGGTCCATCCCTCATCGACCACCAGCACCACCCGCACCGCCTTGGAGTCTCGACTGGCGATCAAGGGCACCGCCTCTTCGAGGAGCCGCCGCCGCTCGATGATCTCCGTCGCGATCACCCGCCCATTGAACGAAGCCGGCGCCCGACCGTTGATGGCGAGCGCGAGGGGTTCGGTTTCCTCGTCGGTTCCTCCACGAAGTAGTCGGTCGGCTGCGATGGCCGCCCGACGGACCGCCTGCAACAGCCCTCGCGCTCCTCGCTCGGGTCGATCAGGGATGCGCGATGAATCGAAATCGATCGGCCGCGCCAGCCGCTCGTCGACCTGCAATCCGGCTCGAATCGAGCGAAGCCCCGGCATGAGTCGCCGGACCAGTACCGACGGTCGAGCCGCATCGCCGACTTCGATCGGATCGGATTCCTCTCCCGGAATCGATCGCCATCCGACCGTGGCGACCGTCTCTCCTCGGGCTCGAAGCGTTTCAGCGATCTCCACCACCGCGGGCGCAAGCAGTCCGGGCCGGGCCTCCACCACCACGACCCGACGACAACGGGTGAGCAGACGCTCGATCGGCGCCGGATTCGGCGGGTGGACCATCCGCAGCAACAAAGCAGGAACCCGGCCGGTGAGCCGAAACTCCTCCAGGAGATGGCGGACGGAAGTGGCCGCGATACCCGTGGCCACGATGCCCAGTTCTTCGCACTCGCCGGGGCTGGGCATGGCCAGCACGGTGTCGAGTTCGAGTCGACGAGCGAATCGCTCCACCCCCTCGTCTCCCCCGGATCGGGGGCCACGACTTCGCCGGAGGGCGGCGGCGGTATCCACGGTCGAAACCACTCGGTTCGGACGGATCTCCATGGTGGCGGCGGTTCGAAGGATTGACTCGTCCACGACGATCGCCGCCGGGGCGCCGGCGGCATCCGCCAGCAAGGCCGCCTGTTCGATCGCCAACCGGAGTTCCTGGAGGTCACCGGGTTCGATGACCGGCATTCCCAGATCCGCGAAGTGACGACGCGGTGCCACCGCGGGCTGGGCTTCGGGCTCATCGATCGCCAGCACCACCAGGCCTCGCCGCGCCGAATCACCTCCGCGCGCGATCGCCGCCGCCGCCCGCGGGGTTTCCCGGCTGGTCACCAATGCCACGGCCGTGCCGCGGTGGGCCAGGCGGCCCGCTTCCACCAGTCGACGTTCCGCAGTGGTTCGAGCTGCGAAGGTGAAACGGTGTCGTTGGAGGACCATCGCGAACTCGGGATCATCCCGAATTCCCAGGAGACGTTGAAACGGCCCGGACGGATCGACGATGAGACCGCCACAGTCCAGTTCGCATTCCAGCGCCCCTTTGAGGATCGCACCGGCGCCGTCGACGATCGTGCGCCCCTCCGCTCGGTCGAAGAGGTCGGCGTCCACGATCGGACTGCGTCGTCGGGCATCAGTCACTCTGAGAGTGTACGCGGGGTCGAGACCCATTTTCGGTCAGGATTCAATCGAGAAGCCCTCGAATGGCATCCCCGACTCCGACCCCGGGGGGGCCGGTCTCACGATTCGCGACCGCCCGTACTCGTTCATCCGCCCCGCCCATCGCGATGCCGATACCGGCGCCGCCGACCATGCCGATGTCGTTCAAGCCATCGCCGATCGCCGCGATCTCGTCCGTTCGGATGCCATGGGCGGCCGCGACCCTCTGGAGCATGGTCCACTTGTCGACCCCGGCATCGAACGCTTCCAGCAGATGGATCGTGCGACCCGAAACGACCGTGTCACCGGCCACCACCGCAGGCCAGGCCTGAAGCACCACCCGGTCTCCGAGATCTCTCCTCAATTCCTCCGCAACCTCGCCCAGGTGGTCTCCATCGGCGGTGGTTCCCACCCGGACGGTGTGTTGCAGATCCGAGACCTGCGAAAGGTCACCCACCCAGCGAGCCGTGATTCCGTGTCGTTCAAACCACCACCGGCTCGCCTCGTGGAGACGATCCCAGCCGATCATCCAGTAATCGAATCCGGCGAGATCCGGATCCTGAAGGAGATGCACCACGTGCCCATGACGGCGAAGATTCGTCGTGATTTCGACCACCGCCGACGGTTCGACCGTGCAACGATCGAGGGTCCTTCCGGACGCCGCATCGTGGAGCAAGGCCCCACCAGCCCCGATCATGACCCCGTCACGGCCGATTCGATCGAAGGCCTCACCACTTTCCAGCCACGAACGCCCGGTGGCCACCACGATTCGGATCCCCGCGTCGCGGGCATCGGCGATGGCCTTCCGGTCGTGTTCGGTCACGCCATCACGGGTCAGGAGGGTGCCGTCAAGATCGATGGCCAGGAGTCGGACGCTCATGAGGGTGGATTCGGGGGAAGGGAAGGAGGTTCGAGAACAGTTCCCGGACACGGAGACTAGTGGCTGGACAACCACCGCGGGTTGGTACACTCTTCCGTTCGATCCGTGATCCAAGAAGGATCACCAGGAGCCCGCCATGGACGACCGTCTCAACCAAGTTCAGACCACCGACCTCACTGACAGCAGAGTCAATCACGATTTCGTGAACTGGCTGAAGACCAAGGGCATGAATTGGTTGCTCGCCATCCTGCTGGTCGCGTGCGCCTTCCTTGGCTGGGACTACCTCCAGAAGCAGAAGAGCAACGCCCGCGATCAGGCCTGGGAGGAACTCTCCTCGGCCACCAGTCCGGCCGCATTCCGCGGTGTCGCGGATGCTCATGCCGCTCAGGATGCGATCGCCGAACTCGCCACCCTCCAGGCCGGCGACACCCTGCTTCGCTCGATTCTCAGCGGCCTCAAGCCCGGCCTCACGGCCGAGGATGAAGGCTCCAGCCTGACCATCGAGGAACGCACCGCCTATCTGGCCGAAGCGGACGAGCTCTACGCGACCGCCAGCCAACTCGCCGCTGCTCGCTCCGGTCTCGGCGGAAAGCCGGTCGGTATCAGCGCCCTGTTCGGCCGGGCCGCGATCGCCGAGGCATCCGGTCGACTCGAAGACGCCACCGCCCATCTGAAGGCCGCAGCCGCCCTCGCCACGCCCGAATACGCAGCGCTCGCCGAGCAAGCGGAGGCGCGAATCGAGAGCATGGAAGCCCTCAACGGCGCCAGCGATCTTCCGTCACAGGCATCCATCGTGGTTCCCGCCGTGGACGGCGAGACCTACACCCCTCCCGTCGCCGAAGACCTTCTCGAATTCTTCGAAGAGGACCAGGCCGGGACCGAGGCCGAGACCGAATCGGCTTCGGAAGAGACCCCCGCATCACCGTGACCGATGATGCCGCGAGAGCGGACGGTGATTCCGAGGAACACTCCGAGGATGATCTCTTCGGGGCCGGGGGAAAGGTCGATCGGGACGCCCTCTATCGGCTGCACGACGCCCGCGAGGACGACGATGCACCGGTCAAGGTGCAGTTCAAGCTCTCCCGCGATCTGAAGAAGCGGCTCGACCGCTATCTCGTCGATCGAATCCCGTTCATGAGTCGGACCGCCCTCCAGCGACTCATCGAGGAGGAAGCGGTCACCGTCAATGAACGCAAGCCGAAGGCGAGCACCAGGCTCCGCGGAGGTGACGTCGTGGACGTGGTGCTGCCGCCGCCCCCCTCCAACGAGATCCCCCCCGAGGACATCCCGCTTGAAGTGCTGTTCGAGGATGACGATCTGATCGTGCTCAACAAGCAACCCGACATCATCGCCCACCCCGCCCGAGCGATGAAGTCCGGAACCATCGTGAACGCATTGAGTTGGAGATTTCGGGAACGAAACTCCGGAGCGTTGTCGAGCGTGGGCGAGGAATTCGCCCGCCCCGGAATCGTTCACCGCCTCGATCGCTTCACCACCGGCGCCATGGTCGCCGCCAAGAGTGACACCGCCCACTGGCGTCTCGGCCACCAGTTTCAGAATCGAACGGTCGACAAGCGGTACCTCGCGGTGGTCCACGGCGTGATCAAGCGAAGACAGGATCTGATCGACCTGCCCCTCGGACGACATCCAAGGATCTTCGATCGCTACGCGGTCCGTCACGATGAATTCGGAAAAGAAGCCCGAACCATCTACCGGGTTCGCGAACGCTACGACGGATTCACCCTGGTGGAGCTTGAACTGCTCACCGGCCGCACCCATCAGATCCGGGTTCACCTTTCCGAGATCGGACACCCGATCGTCGGCGACGACTACTACCGCGGCCGCCGCCTCTCCCGCGGGATGATCGTGCCCCGCGGTGACGACGAGCCCGATCGGAAACCCGACGAGCCGTTGATCACCCGGCAGGCGTTGCACGCGGCACGACTCGAATTCGAACACCCGATCGCCGGGGACCGGCGGGTCTTCGAGGCTCCACCCTGGGATGACATGCGGACCCTGATTCGCCTCCTGAGGCGGCATCGGGAACCGGAGATCATCGACACCCCGGGCATCCTGGTCGACCTGGACGTGTTCAACGAAGACGTCAGCGAAGCTTGACCAGCGCAAACGCCGCCATCGAGAGCACGATGGTGATGAGCCAGAACCGGGTGACGACCTGCTGTTCACTCCATCCACCCAGATGGAAGTGGTGATGGATCGGACTGCATCGCAACAGACGAACCCCCTTCCCGGTCCGGATGCGGGTGAACTTGAACCACCCCACCTGCACCACCACGCTCCCGAGTTCGAGGAAGAAGATGCCGCCGACCAGGATCAAGACGATTTCCTGACGCAGAGCGACCGCGAGATACCCAAGCAGTCCCCCCAGCGCAAGGCTGCCGGTATCTCCCATGAACACCTTGGCCGGGCTGGAGTTGAACCAGAGAAAACCGAGGCAGGCCCCGGCCATCGCTCCGGAAACCACCATCAGATCCGGACCGTTCTCCACACAGGGAATGCTCAGGGTCGATGCGGAATCGCGGAAGGTGCCCAGCCGCGCGACGATCATGAAGGCGATGGCCCCGATGGTCATGACGCCCGCCGCGAGACCGTCCATCCCATCCGAGATGTTCACGGCATTGCTGGTTCCCGCGATGACCAGCGTCCCCAGAAACACGAAGAGGCCCACTCCGAGGACGAAGACCCCGGGATTGAGGGTCAAGGCCGGGAGCATCGAGTCCACGCCCTGGGTCACGCCGGGGTCGAACGTCCGCTGGAACGGCAGATTGAGCACCCGGGCGGCGGACTGGATGTCGACGTCGGGGTCGATGGTCGCCTGGGAGAACAGAACCCACGAAAACATCGCCGCGAGGCCGATCTGAAAGAGCAGTTTCTCCCAGGGCCGGAGGCCGTCACGCGAACCCGGGCTTCGACGTGCGGTGGTGAGTTTGAGCCAATCGTCGGCCATCCCCAGCAGCCCGAAGGAGACCACGATCGCGAGGGCGAGGTGAACGTAGCGTTCTCGAAGGTCGGCGAGGAAGAGCACCGTTAGGACGATCGCCCCGCAGATCAGCACGCCGCCCATGGTCGGCGTGCCGGCCCGGGATCGCATGAGTTCGTTCACGTCGGCGTTGTTGAATTCCGGTGCGTCCCCCACCTTCTGCCGGACCAGCCAGCGGATCGTCCGCGGCCCGAATGCCAACACGATCCCGAACGAGACCAGCACCGCGAGGAACGCTCGGAATTCGACCTGATAAAAGACCTGGAGCACCTTCATGAGGCCGGTGCTCTCCAGAGGTCCCTGGAACTGCTTGATGAAAAAAGGAATCAACCTGTAGCCTCCCGGCGACGCTTGATGGCGTCGACGACTTTTTCGAGTCCCACACCGCGGGACGCCTTCACCAGAACCGCATCACCGGCCTTGACCACCGAGGCCACGGTCGCCGCCGCTTCAGTGGCATCCTCGACCACTTGGATCGTGCCCGGGAATCCGGCGGCCCGGGCTCCGGTCGCGATCTCATCGCCTCCGCGATCTCGCACGATGAACAGATGCGTCAGGTTCGTCGCGGCTGCGCACGTCCCGATCTCATGATGCATCTCAGCCTCCCCCCCGCCGAGTTCCAACATCGCCCCGAGCACCGCGATCCGTCTTGACCCCGCGGCGACGGAAGCGTCGACCACCTCCGAGAAGGCTTCGAGGGAGGCTCTCATCGATTCTGGATTCGCGTTGTACGCATCGTCCAGAACCAGGACACCATCGAAATTCCGACGCGCAAATCGCATCGCGGGAGGCCGGATCGATGCGAGACCGCGAGCGAGGTCGGCATCCGAGACCCCCAGGTGCCGGGCGATCTCGATCGCCGCCACCGCGTTGATCGCATTGTGACGACCGTCGAGGGCGAAATCGGCCTCGAAGTCACCCACTCGTATGCGTTGCCCGCCGGATGGGTTCGGCCTCCGAGCCTGGAGCCGGCGATCGGCAGAATCCTGCTCGCCGTAGGTGATCAGTGCCATTCCCGATGCCCGCCGAGCCGGAAGTTCGGCTTCGATCGCCGGGCGATCGACGTTCACCACCCCGAGCCTCGCCCCATCGAGGATCGCCGCCTTCTCCGCCGCGACTCCCGATTCAGACCCGAAGCCCTCCAGATGGGCCCGCCCGGTGCCGGTGAGAATCGCGATCTCGGGTCGGGCGATGTCGACCAGGTGAGCAATTTCCCCCGGCCCGCTGGTCCCCATCTCCAACACCACCCAGGCGTCGTCGGATGAGGCTTCGAGAATCGTGATCGGGACCCCGAGATGATTGTTGAAGGAGCGAATGCTCGCCGTGCCCCGGCCCAGAGGAACCAGGAGCTGCTCGAGGATCGCGCGGGTGGTGGTCTTGCCCGCCGACCCCGTGATCCCGATGACCGTGCCTTGGAACGCGGCTCGATGATGTCGAGCCAGCGTCGCCAGCGCATCGATGGGGTCCGCCACCACCAGCAGCGGGATCGTCGAGGCAACCAGCTCCCGGGCATCAACCTCCGCCGCCTCCACCATCGCAGCCACCGCGCCCGCGGCGACCGCGGCCTCGAGGTGATCATGACCGTCATGACGGGCTCCCCGGATCGCCACGAACAAGCGTCCCGTCAGGTCATCCCGGGTGTCGGTCCCGACGCCGCACACCGGCGTCGCTCTTGCGTCAGCGACGCTGGAGGCGATGATCCGGCCGTCGACGATGGATTCCAGTTCCCCGATACTCGCACGAATCATCCATCACCCCCGTCTCGCTCACGCCGCCGAGCCAGCGCCTCGGACGCGACCAGACGATCGTCGAACGGCCGACGTTCCGAGCCGACGATCTGGTAATCCTCGTGACCTTTGCCTGCGATCACCACCAGATCTCCCGCATCCGCCCCGAGGATCGCCTGCTCGATCGCCATCGCTCGATCCACGTCACTCCGAATCCGATCCAGCTCATCCGGCCNCGCTCCCGCCAGTACTTCGGCGACGATCGATTGGGGATCTTCGGTCCGCGGATTGTCACTGGTGACGATCACTCGATCGGCGACGTCCAGAGCGGCCCGCATCATCCGAGGCCGCTTGGTCCGATCGCGATCACCGCCGGCACCGATCANCGCCACGAGCGAAGCGCCGGGTGGAACCGACGGACGAACCGCGGCNAGGACCGTGCGAATCGCGTCATCGGTGTGCGCGTANTCGACGTAGACCCGAATGGAGTCCNTGGAACCGTGCACCGGTTCAAGCCGACCTCGAGGGGCTTCGGTCGATTCAAGCGCCGCCACCCCCTCGGCCGGATCGGCACCGAGTTCCATGGCGGCGAGCAGGGCGGCCGTCACATTGAAGGCATTGTGCGTGCCGACCAGTGGAACCCGGCCCTCCAGCGGGGATGAACCGAGGCCGGCCCATCGCAGATGCATCCCGCGATCATCGACCTCGACCAGTTCGACCGAGACCAACCGGTCCACGAGGCCGGCCGCCTCCGGATCGATTTCCGATCGCGTGGTGATGCCCACTCGACGAGCGGGACACGACGCGAGCATGACGGCCGCGGCCGGATCATCGAGATTGACCACCGCCAGTGATTTCTTCGAAAGTCCCGAGAACAAGGTCGCCTTGGCGGAAGCATAGGACGCCATCGTGCCGTGATAGTCGAGGTGATCTCCGCTGAGATTGGTGAAGATCGCCACCCGGAAATCCAGGTCCTTCACCCGCCCTTGATCCAGGGCGTGACTGGATACTTCGATTGCCAGGCGGCCACATCCCTCCGCGACCATGCCGGCGAGGATCTCGACCAGTTCCAACCGCCCCGGAGTGGTGACGCGAGCGGGCCTCGAATGACGACCATCATGGAGTTCGATCGTGCCGACGAGTCCGCACCGTCCGACNGTGCGATCGACCAATTGCCGGACGATGGTCGCGATCGTGGTCTTGCCGTTGGTTCCCGTGATCCCGACCGTCTCCAGACGCCCCGCGGGGTCATCACGAAGAGCCCGTGCGATGGCGACGCCCGTCTCCAGNGGGTCGATCGCGGCGATCCCCACCGCCTCNCCCAGTCCGTCCCGGATCTCGGGGTCGTCGAATGCTTCCGGTGATGCCAGAACCGCCACCGCACCCCGCTTCACCGCATCACCGATGTGCCGAGTCCCCTGGGTCACCGAACCGCCCCGGGCGACGAAGAGATCTCCGGGTCGCACCTCTCGGCTGTCGTCGACCGACCGGCGCACGGTGCGTCCGTCCGGGGTCCCGATCACGACCCGGACCCGAGGGTCGGCGGCCGATCGGACCACGGTCTCGAGGATCATCTCCAGAGAGTCGTCGCCGGACATGCAGGTTCCTTGCTGAAGCGTCGTCCTCGATGCATCGACGAAACCCCCCGTCCGGCTCCAATCGGAGACCTCTCCGGGCCTCACCCCTCAGGACGATGGACGAACATGGCATCGCCATAACTGAAGAAGCGATACCGCCGCTCCATGGCGGCGGCGTAGATCCGATGAAGTCGATCCATGCCGGTCATCGCTCCCACCAGTGCAAGCAGGGTCGAGCGGGGCAGGTGAAAATTGGTCAGCAAGGCATCCACTCGCCGGAATTGGTGCCCGGGTTGGATCAGAAGGTCCGTGGACCACGCTCGGAACTCCGGTTCGGCTTCCGCCCCCGATTCCGGCTCGTCCATGGACTCCAGCGTACGGACACTCGTGGTACCGACCGCAACCAGTCTTCCGGCCCCCNCCCGCCGGTCGGCGTCCGCCGAGCGCAAGGCTTCCATGGCCTTCAGGTCGACCACGCACCGCTCTGAATGCATGGGATGGCGATCAAGATCGTCGGCCTCGACCGGCTTGAAGGTTCCGGCACCGACCTCGAGCGAGATGCGAATCACCTGCCCCCCGAGGTCGTGGACTCGCGTGAAGATCTCCGGCGTGAGGTGCAGTCCGGCGGTCGGCGCCGCCACCGAGCTGGTCCGTCCCGCATCGCCGGCGAAGGTCGTCTGGTAACGAGACTCATCCTGCGGATCACGCTCGGGAAGCCCACGGTCCCGCCTCGCCTTGAGGATGTACGGCGGCAGGGGTACCAGCCCCGCCTGAGCGTGAAGTCGCTCCACCAATTCCGACGGCGGACGATCCGGATCGGCTGGATCATGCAGCTCGACCAGAACCCGCCCTTCGTGATCGATGGATTCGACCCGCAGCCAGAGATCGAGGTCCGCACCCGCCCGATCAAGTAGGACGAGTTCATGGCCCACGCGAAGCCGGCGACTCTTGCGCAACATCGCCCACCAACGCCCGGAGCCNTCGGGTTCGGCCAGCAGCCCGTCGAGCAGCCCCCCGGTGTCACGTCTTCGACACGCGATCCGAGCCGGCACCACGCGGGTGCCATTGACCACCAGGCGATCTCCCGAACGCAGGAGTTCCGGCAGATCCGCGACCGTCCGATCCCGCAGTTCCATCTCCACGCCGTCATCGGCCTCGTCCGGTGGCAGTCGCACCTCAAGCAATCTCGCCGCCTCGCGTGGCTCTGCCGGCGAGGTGGCGATCAGCGAAGGATCGAGCAGGAAGTCGAGTTCGTCGGTCCGGAGTCCCATCGGACCACGATCGTAGTCGGCAACGGCCCCGCCGGCAGCCCGGGACGCTCAGGCGGCTTCACGGAAGGGTTCGATGTCCTCGAACCAGGCATTGGCCCCGACCCAGCCGGCGCCACACTCGCTGCACCGCCAGGAATGGGTCGCCCGTGGCTCGATGACCGACATGTCCGCGGTCATCGGCGGTGCCGGATGACCGCAGCATCCGCACCGCTCCAACCGAAGCACCAGTTGGGACGAACCATCCCGCATGACCCGATACCACCCGAACATCGCCACCACGGTCACGCCCCCCCCGATCAACGCCATTCCCATCAGGAGGAGCATCGGACTGGGAACCAGCCCGTCGGGGACGCAGAGCAGAACCGCCGCCAGCAACAGGATCGATCCGCCCACGGCACCGATTCGATTGGTCTGACCCGCGTTGAAAAGTTCATGGATCACGCCCCGCAACACCCACCGACGTTCCCGGCGATCCAGCCGCGACAGAATCTCGCGTGGGGATGGTTTCGGCGGAATCCGAAAGGGCCGGGAATGAATGTCTGAAGGCATGGAATCAACGATCGCATCCCCGCCCGAAAAGCACGAGCCCCTCTCGGGATTCCGTTCCGACCGGAGACCGCTGGTCGGACTCAGTTGATCTGGGAGGTTTGTTCCACCGACTCAGCCGCCCTCGTGGAGGGTGACTCGAGAAACGGCCCCCGCGGCTCTTCCAGGAGGGCGGGTAGCGGAGCCTGAGATCGGGAGCGAGGTTCGAGGAAGGGAATCAACTCGCCGGGCAGTCGCTTCAATCCCCGACGAGCGGCCTTCTGGATCGCGTAGTGGAGTGCATCATCTCGACGCCGCCTGACGGCTTCGGTGAGATTGAGGTCCAGCGCGATCATGGTCTCGAAGGACCATCTCCACGCGTGATATTCCTCGAGGCAGCGAGGGCGGTAGGTCTTGAACCCAATGGCATGGTGGCCGATCTCGTGCAGAAAGACCGCGCAACTCATGGGCCCTCGAGGATGGGGTGACTCGATCAACCGAGCCATCGTCCCATCCTTGTAATGAACCTGCCAGGCACAGCCGCTGGTGCTGGATCGCCATCGAACCACTCGAATTCCGTAACGGCGCTTCATGTCGACCACGAGTTCTTCGTATCGCGCCTTCATCCCGGTGGCGGAGGAGCGGGCGGATTTCCCCGGTGGCTCGGGCCGCACCGCGGCGGCATTCTCCCGGACCGTCGGCGGCGCCCCCGTGACCGGAGACTTGGAGACCGATGCCCGTCCGCCGGATCTCGGTCGAATCAGATCCCACAGGGTCGCGGGAAACCAACGGGCCGGACGCTCGGCGGGAGACGGGCTCAACGCGCGACCGCACCCACCATGGGCCGGAGCACCGTTCCTTCCGGAAGAGGGCGTCCGCGATGAAAATCCTGCCATTCGAGCACGCGACCCCCGGCGATCTGGACCTCGAGCAATCGGACGAGCCCCCGGCCGCACGCGACCAGTCCGTCTTCATCCACCGAACCCACCGGTCNCTCCGAAATCGCATCGTGCGAATCCACCATCAGGCGATGAATTCGGAGTCGTTCCGGCCCGGACTCGCCCTCGGGAAGCGAGACCGAGACCTCACAGCCCGGCCACGGGACAAGCCCGTGAGCCATCGCTCGCACCGTGGAGGCGGGCACCGAAAAATCGACCGTCGCATCCTTCCGTCCGAGTTTGGCCGCGTGGGTCACCAGCGATTCATCCTGGGACACGGACTCGGTCCGACCATCGGCCAGTCGCTCCAGGACCTCGAGCACCGCTTCCGGCCCCAGAGCCGCCAGTCGATCGTGCAACTCCCCCGCCGTCTCCGTGGGATCGATCGGCGTCTCGCGAAGAGCATGCACCTCACCCGCATCCATTCTGGAGGCCAGCGAGATGACGCTGATTCCCGAAACCGGGTCTCCGGCCATCATCGCCCGATTGATGGGCGCCGCACCACGCCAGCGAGGCAACAGCGAAGCGTGCAGATTGATCGCGAAACGGTCGGCAAGGAGCTCCGTTCCCAATTTCTGGCCGAAAGCGATCACGACCAGANCATCCGGGCGAGCGACTTCGATCGCCGTCAGGGCTTCAGAACCATTGACCGCATCCGTTCGGTGCAGCGCGGTGGTGGCCAGGCCCCCGGCTCCAGCATCATGGTCGGCCAGGACACGGGCGGCGATCGGGGTGGGTGTCTCCCGCCGCCCACGACCGGCCGGCCGATCGGGCTGGGAGACCACCAGCGGGACCTCGTGGGACGCTGCGATCGCCTCGAGGGTCGGAAGACCGAANGCACCGGAACCAAGAAACACAACCCTCATGATCAACCGCTCCTTTTTCCGGGGATCAGACGCCGCCCGATGCTTCGAAGGCCGCCCGCATCTCCTTGAGGGCCCGGCGGTGAACCAACCGATCCCGGGGACTCATTCGGTCGACGATCAACACGCCGTCGAGATGATCGAATTCATGCTGCCACACCCGGGCGGCAAAATCATCGTTTTCGAGGGTGAAACGCTCACCATCGAGATTCGTGGCGGTGATTTGGACCACCGCTGGACGTCGAACCGTCACCCGAATGTCCGGAATGCTCAAGCATCCTTCCTCGAAAGGCAGCAACTCCCCGGAAAGTTCCAGGACCGGGTCGATGAAGACCGTCGGCTCGGGGGNCTCACTCTCCCGTGGATCGGCGACGAACAGGCGGATGGACTCACCGATCTGCGGGGCGGCGAGACCGACCCCTTCCGCCTCGTACATCGATTCGATCATTCGGGCCGCGAGAAGACGAACCTGCTCGTCGACATCCCCGACCGGCGCCGCCTTCCGAGCCAGAACGGGGTGCGGATACCGGACGATTTGGAGGGGTTCGAGTGCCATGAACCGAAAATAGTAGCCGAGGCGTGCCAATCGGAACGCCAGCCCGGGGACCATTGACCCGCTTCCCGCGGTCGGGGTACGATCTGAGGTTCGGAACGGGAGACGTTCATCCGGTGATCGACGCGACGAGCGTGACGCCGGTTCCGGGTTCTCCCTCGCGAAGGAGCGACGAGTGGCGCTGTTCGGCAAGAAGAAGAAGACTGAAGACGCCGATGCCGGTGGCGGTGACGGGTGGCAGCCCGAGCCTCACAAGGCCGCGAAGTTCTTCGAGCACGCTCGCACTGTCGCCCAGACCGGCAACTTCTCCTACGCGATCGACCTCTACGCCAGAGGCATTCGATTCGATCCCGGCAACATGGACGCCCATCAGGCGATCTACGAGGCCGGCATTCGGCACCTTCAGTCGGGTGGGAAGGCCGCTCCGAACAAGGAAATCAAGGCGATCGACGGGCCCAACCCCGCCGATCGCATGGCCGCCTACGAATTCGCCTGGGCCCGGGACATCAACAACCTGGGCATCGCGATGAAACTCATCGGAGCCGTGGGCAAGACGGGCGAGACCGAATTCGGTCAATGGCTGGCCCCTCGCCTCTTCGCGATGATGACCAAGGCGAAGAAGCAGAACAAGAACCTCTGGGTCCAGGGCAAGGACGCGTTCACCAGCGTCGATGCCTGGAAGGAAGCGTTCGCGGCCGCGGAGAAGGCGATCGCCCTCGATCCCTCGGATAGCGAACTGATCTCCGAACTCAACGAACTCAGCGCCCAGCGGGCGATCACCGAGGGCGGGTTCAACCAGTCCAAGGACGGAGAGTCCGGCGACTTCCGAAAGCTCATCCGCAACTCGGACAAGCAGGACGAGCTCGAAGACGACAACAGCCTGGCGGGTGGCGCCGGTGCCGATCGAGCTCTGGACCGTGCCCGGGTCGACTTCGAGGAGAACCCCGAGACCCCGGAAGCCGTCAACAAGTACGCACAGCTTCTTCGCCGGCGGGACACCGCTGAAGACGACGCCATCGCGATCGAGATCTACACCAAGGGGTTCGAGTCCACCGGCCAGTATCGATTCCGCATGAACGCGGGCGATGTCCGGATGGGGCGAATGACCAAGAACCTTCGGAAGATGATCGAAACCGATCCGAAGTCCGAGCCGGTCGCCACCCTGAAGGCGGAACTCCTTGAACTGAGGTCGTCGGAGTTCAACGAGCGGGTCAAGAAGTATCCGACCGACCGTGGAATCAAGTTCGAACTCGGACTCATCGAGTTCGAGCGTGGCCACCACGAAGACGCGATGTCGATGTTCCAGCAGTGCAAGGACGAGGCGAAGTACCGGACTCGAGCCACTCACATGCTCGGAAAGTGCTTCTCGCACGAAGGGTGGCATCAGGAAGCGGTCGGAGAGTTCCGTGAAGCCCTCGAGCGGATCGANGGAACGGAGCAGGAACGAGAGCTTCCGATTCGCTACGACCTGATGCTGAGCCTCATCGACCTCGCCCGCGAGAACAACTCGATGGAAGACGCCCGCGAAGCCGCCGAGATCTGCTCCGCCATCGTGCGAAAGGACATCGGTTACCGCGACATCCGCGTGAAGCGGAAGGAAGTGGACACCCTGGTCAAGGAAATCGACGCCTGAGCCGCCCGCTGCCCGCCCTCGCGGTGGTTCCGGCCCGCATGGCCTCCACCCGGTTCCCCGGCAAACCGCTCGCGGCGGAGACCGGTCGACCGCTCGTCCTGCACGTGGCGGATCGCGCCGCTGCCGCCGCCACCATCGACCGGGTCATCGTGGCCGCNCCCGATCCGGAGATCATCTCCGTGGCCCGGGCCGGGGGGATCGAGGCGATGCTCACCCGCGAAGACCATCCAAATGGAACCAGCCGTCTCGCCGAGGTGGTGGAACGNCTCGGTTCGGAATTGAACCCGGATTCCGTGGTGGTCAACGTCCAGGGCGATGAACCGGAACTCGACCCCGGGACGATCGATGCGGTGGTGGAAGCCCTCGATCTGGATCAAGCGGCGGACATGGCCACCATCGCGGCTCCCTGGGACCCCCGGGATGATCCGGATGACCCATCGGTGGTGAAAGTCGCGGTCGGCGGAAACCGACGCGCCCTCTATTTCAGCCGAAGTCGAATTCCGTTCGTGCGGCCTCCGGCGGATCCGAATGCAAAATCGGCTCTTCCGCTCCGACACGTCGGTCTTTACGCCTACCGCCGCTCGTTCCTGAGTCGATTTGCGGCCTGGCCGGAATCCCCCCTCGAGCAGCTCGAAAGCCTCGAGCAGCTCCGGGTTCTCGAGAACGGCGGCTCGATCGCGGTCGCGGTCCACCCTGCCAGCGGTGCGGGGATCGACACCCCCGAGCAGTATCAAGCGTTCGTCGCCCGCTGGAAACTCGCCCATTCGCCGGCCTGAGGCCGGCGGATCGACCACCACGGCTTGGGGACGACCCGACGGCTCCCTCATGGTCGGTTGAGCGGAACGGATCCGGCGCGGTAGTCTCCCCTATGCCACTTTCGCCGATCCAACGTCACGCCGACGCCGGAAATTCCGGCTCCGGACACGAATCTCATCAGGATCTCGACGACTCCGGGAATCGCCCTGAAGACGGCGAAGCGTCGGATTCCGAGTTTCTCGCGAGCTTCGGACGCAGCGATGCATCCACCGAGTGGTACAGCCCGGAACCCGATGGATACGTGCCCGGCCGAACCAAGTTCGTGGTGGTGATCGGCACCGTCATGAGCGGTCTTGGCAAGGGGATCTTCTCNAGTTCCCTCGCCAAACTGCTTCAAGACAAGGGACTTTCGGTCGCCCCCATCAAGATGGAGGGTTACCTGAACATCGACAGCGGCACCCTCAATCCCTATCGACACGGCGAAGTGTTCGTCCTCGACGACGGGCTCGAGACCGACATGGATCTCGGCACCTACGAGCGAATGCTGCACCTCAACCTCAACCGCCGGAACTACATCACCGCGGGGCAGGTCTACACCGAAGTGCTCGATCGGGAACGCCGCGGCGGCTACCTCGGCCGCGACGTCCAGATGATTCCCCACGTCACCGGGGCCGTGAAATACAAGCTGCGAGAACTGGCGATGCACGGGGGTCGTGACGGCGGCCCTGCGGACGTCGTCTTCGTGGAGGTCGGTGGCACCGCCGGGGACTACGAGAACGGCTTCTACATCGAAGCCCTTCGGGAACTCGCCTTCGAAGAAGGACCGGGTTCCGCCTGCTTCGTCGCCCTGACCTACATCCTCGAGCCTCAGATCCTGGGCGAGCAGAAGTCCAAGGCCGCCCAGTTGGGAATCAAGAGACTGATGGAAGCGGGCATCCAGCCCAACCTCGTCGCCTGCCGGGCGAAGAATCCGGTCAACGAGACGGTGATGGAGAAGATCGGCATGTTCTCGAACGTGCCGATGAACCGAATCTTCTCGATGCATGACCGAGATTCCGTCTACTTCATCCCGGAAGAGATGCGAAAGGCCAGTCTGGACCGCGAGATCCTGTCGATGCTCGAACTTCACGACCGGGTCGACCCGGTGCACGAGGACGAGTCCCGCCAGCGTTGGAGTGGGTTCTCCACCCTTCTTCGCAGTTCGCGGAGCCGATCCATCACCCTCGGAATCCCGGGGAAGTACGCAGCGCTTCGTGATGCCTACGCCTCGATCGACAAGGCGATCGAACACGCGGGGATCCATCTGAACTGCAACATCGACACCCAGTGGATCGATACCTCGGACATCGAGAACTCCAACGATGCCGGCACGGTGCTGGAGGGAATGGACGCGATCATCGTTCCCGGAGGATTCGGTGTCCGTGGGGTTGAAGGCAAGATCAGATGCGTGGAACACGCCCGAACCCACCGCATTCCCCTGCTGGGCATCTGCCTGGGCTTCCAGGTCGCGGTGATCGAATACGCCCGCAACGTGCTGGGACTGGAACAAGCCGACTCGACCGAGTTTGCGCCGGACTCGCCCCACGCCCTGATCTCGGAACTCCCCGATCAGAAGATGCTCGAAGGCATCATGGGTGGCACCATGCGACTCGGGGCCCAGGATGTGACCCTTCTACCCGGGTCCCTGGCGAGTTTCCTTCACGGTGGCGCCACCACCATCCGCGAGCGTTTCCGTCACCGGTTCGAAGTCGATCCCTCGTTCATCGAACGTCTCGAGGGAAATGGACTCCGATTCAGTGGGCGTCACCCCCAGCATCCGATCATGCAGGTTCTGGAGCTTCCTCTGGATCAGCATCCCTATTTCATCGGTGCCCAGTACCACCCGGAACTGACCGGACGTCCGCTGTCTCCCCAACCCCTCTTCATGGGTCTGGTGGCCGCCGCGATCGCTCGCGTGGACCCGGATTTCGCGAGTTCGGAGATCGGGCGTCGCTGGGTCCGGCACGGCAACGGCTGCACCACCCCCGCCTGACCGGCGACCGCGGAATGGATCTGGACCGAAGTCCGGTATCGCGGGTTGCGAGGCCGTCCAGAATCGCAGGCATCGGCCCTCTGACGCCTTCTCCGGGATCGGGATGAGATTCCTGCCCGCCGCCTCCCTTGACGCCTGAACCAGTCGGGGTACCATCACCGATCCTCCGACGCGGGCCCGGCCCGTCGGAGACTGCAGGCGATGTAGCTCAGCTGGTTAGAGCGAAGGATTCATAAACCTTAGGTCGGCGGTTCGAGTCCGCCCATCGCCACTTTTCCTTCGGCGCGACGAGACGACTCGTCGCGTCGTTTGTTACCGGCAAGATCAACGTCCCGGAGGACTCCGATGCGACGACGCTGGAAGATCCTGAGCATCGGCCTCGGCATGGTTGGCCTGGTCATCGCCGCCAGCCCCGTGTGGTTGCCAGTGGTCGCCGGAATCGCGGAACCGTTGATTCGAAAACAGGTCCTCTCGATCGTTTCCGAACTGCTGAAGCCCCGGGTGGAGATCGCCCGATTCGAATACACCTTCCCCCTCTCGGTCAAGATTCTCGATCTCCGGCTGATCTCGCAATCCGAGACGGATGCCGAGGTCGTGATCCTGGAGGCCCCGGACGTCGACATCACGCTTGATCGCCTTCCAATCCTCGGCGGCGCNATCGTCTTTCGAGAGTTTCGCCTCGATGGCGTCACCGCCCGTTTCCTCTCCAAGGAAGACGGCCAACTGCTCGGGTGGGGCGATCTCCTTCNGGACGATGACTCATCGAGCGGCGATGACACCGACGGTCGACCGATCAGTGAGATCTTCGCCATCGACAAGATCGCGGTGAGAAATCTGACGGCGGAGTACTCCCTCGTCGGCCAT
Source organism: Phycisphaerae bacterium (assembly GCA_002683195.1). The sequence continues at coordinate 4,503 of NYSW01000010.1, read as the reverse complement.
CAGGAAAAGATGGTTCTGGACAGTCTCGACTTTGAAATCGACAGCAAGGGCAAGAACGGCGCCGAGTCCGTCGATCTGGGCCGAGGCCCCGGCTGGTACGAGGTGAACACCAACTTGAATCGAGAAGGCCTGTTCGACATCTCACTCGATGGCGGTCTCGACATCGACACGCTGATGCTGGAGATCACGAAACTCGACCTGGACCTGATCCTGGACGACAAGTCCACGGGGTACCTTCCGCCTCAACTCCAAGGGATCATCAAGAACCGCCGGGTCGACGGTCGAATCGACGCGTCGGTCAGCGGTACGCTCGACCTCCGTGATCCACGCCGCGACGACACGAGCTTCAAGGTCCGACTGCGGCCGACCCGCCTGGCAATCGACGACTACAAGGTTGAAATCACGAAGGGTCTCATGGACGGCGTGTTCAAGGACGAGGTTCTTCGGATCGATCCGTTCAGCATCAGTCTTTTCGATGGCACCATCACCGCCACCGCGAAGATTGCCGATGAAGAAAACCGCGGAGTCCCCGCCTCCGTCGCATCGACCAGCACGCAGTCCGATGAAGCCGTGATNCCCGCGGACCTGAATCGCAGCGAACGAGAAATCGCCAGCCAGAAGGCCATCGAGGATCTCTCGAAGGATTTCGTGCCCTCCAAGGCATTCGATGCCGCCCTCAATATCGCCACCGGTCTGCGTTTGTTCGCCACCATCGATGTCGATCGGGTCCAACTCAGCAAGATCAATCGACTCGATGCCAAGACGGGCGAGCAGGTCTCGGGCCTCGTCTCCGCGGGCATTGAAGCCGATACCAATCTCGGCCGCCCCTTCGTCACGCTCGGCGGCGGGGGTGAGATCGAAGTGGTCGAGGGCGCCTTCAGGAGCGGCCCGATCATCTCCGGTCTTGCGAAGCTCATGCGGGTCGTGACGCTCAGCAGCCAGCAGAAGGACTGGCTGACCACGACCTTCCTGATCCGGAATCAGAAGATCGAAATCCAGACCATCAATGCCCTCGCCGGAGCGATCGGACTCCGAGGCAAGGGCAGTGTCGGCCTTGATGGCACCCTCGATCTCCGCCTGAACGGTGGCCCCCTCGAAGGCCTTCAGGCCACGACCGGGACGGTGGGCGAACTGACCGGATGGATCACCGATCGACTCGCCAAATACGTGGTGACCGGCTCGGTTGAAGATCCCCAGATCAGCGTGGCGCCACTGGGCATCCGAATCTTCGATTGAGGGTCGAAAGACGCCTGACCTGGGTTTCCGCGATTCGTCTCACTGCCGTCGGGGCGTAGAATCCCGGCATGACTCAGCTCCGATGCCTCTCGCTCGCGTTCCTGGCCTGCCTTCCACTCCTCGCCGGCTGCGATGGTGATGGGACTCCACCGGACCAGACNGGCCTGCCGGATGCCGCCGTCCTTGACGCGGATCACCGAACCGCCGCCGGCCTGCTCGCTCGATACGACTACGGAACCGCGGTCGATCTCCTCGCCGAGGTGGTTCGTCAAGATCCGAATCGACTCGATGCTCGGGTCGATCTCGCCATCGCCACGATGAATCGCCAGCTGGAGACCGACGAGCAGGACGCCCTCGACATGTTCGAGACGATGCACGCCGACCATCCCGATGATCTGCGGGTCGCCTACGTCTCCGGAGTCCTCCAGCAACGAGCGGGGGAGGACGAAATCGCAGCGGAACGATTCCAGTCGGTGGTGGACGCCGATCCGCTGGATCCGTACGGGTGGTACCACCTGGGCCTGGTCTCCGAACGAGAATCACCCCGAACCGCACTCCGAGCCTATGAAGCCGCCGTCGCACTCGACCCGTACCTGCGCAGCGGGTGGTATCGGATCGGTTCGGTCGCGGCTCGCCTCGGCGAGGACGAAATCTCCGATCGAGCCCTCGAGACCTTTGAACGCCTCGAAACGAATCCCCGCGCGGTGTCTGTGAAACCGATCTACGGCCGTCTCGGGAGCAAGGCGATGGCGAAGCCGAATGCCATCGCCACCCGCCAGAAATCGATGCCCNCCGGTGGTTCGTGGTCGTCCCCCACCCCGCTGTCCAGCGACGTTCCGACCAAGGACTGGCGAGTGGACGGCGGAAGCCGAGCCAGCGCGGTCGCGGANCTCGATGGCGACGGCCGACTCGACCTTCTGGTGGCCGGCNGTCTGGCTTCCGGAGACAATGCCGTGCTCATCGGCTCCGAAGATGGCCACCGAATCGACCGGGCTCACCCTCTCGCGGCGATTCCGGACGTGACGTTCGTCTGCTTCGGCGACATCGACCACGACGGGATGGTCGACGCGTTCGTCGGCCGCGACGGCCCGGACATGCTCTGGCTCCGCGATCAGGACGGTGGCTGGCGGAACGTCACCGACACTGCCGGCGTCGGTGGAGGCGACCATCAAACCGTCGACGGTCTGATGGTCGACGCGGATCACGACGGGGATCTCGACCTCGTGGCGATCGTGGCCGATGGCCAGGATCGGCTTTGGAACAATGATCGAGACGGCCGTTTTCGCGACATCGCACCGGACGCGGGAATCGGCGGCGGGGCTGGTTCCCGCCGGGTGCTCGCNGCCGACCTCGACGGGACCCGGGATCTGGACCTCCTGATCCTTCGTGAGGATCCCCCCCATCTCGTGCANCTGAATGATCGACTCTGGTCCTACACCCACGACGACCCGCGATTCGACGCCCTTCGAAGGACCGATCTGCAATTGGCGACCAGTGGTGACCTCGACGGAGACGGCGTCATGGACCTGGTCACGGTCGATCGACAGGGCGATCTGGCCCGCTGGACGGCCGAGGGAGACGGCCCCTGGACCTCGACGCTCATTCGCCGCCTCGAGGCTCTCCCCTCGAACCTCGTGATCATGGATGAAGACGGAGACGGTGATCTGGAGCCCGTCGTCGACGACATGCTTCAGATCGAGGGCATGAAGGGTTGGATTCCCTACCTCGCGGATCCGAAAGCCGGCTTCTCCGCGTTGGCGATCGCGGGCAGCGGACCGGCGGAACCAATCGTGGTCGACCCGGGTTCCGGACGATGGTCGTTCACCGCGATCGAGCTCGCGGGCACCGAAGATGCGACCCAATCCCTGCGAACCAACGCCGATGGAATCGGCGCCCTGGTCGCCGCTCGAACCGACGAGCGCTGGACCATCCAACCGAATCTCCGGCCCGGTTCCGGCCCCGGACAATCCCGCCAACCCATGCCATTCGGGCTCCGAGGCGCTCCCGCCCTGTCCTACCTGCTCATCGACTGGCCGGACGGTCTCTTCCAAGGCGAAGTCCCCGGCTTCGGAGACGGTGAACGAGCGGGTCCGACCCTCGCCGCCGGCACCGTCGATCGAATCCCCGAGATCCAGCGGCAGGTCTCCTCCTGCCCCGTACTCTTCGCCCACGACGGCGAGGGCTTCCGGTTCGTGAGCGACGTGCTGGGCGTGGCGGGAATCGGCTATCTGCTCGAGCCCGGGGTCTACAGCGAGCCTCGTCCCTTCGAACGATTTCCCCTTCCGGCGGACGCCCTCGCGCCCGACGCGGACGGCCGCATCCGGATCATCCTGTGCGAACCGATGGAGGAGGTCTGCTACCTCGACGCGGTCGAACTGATCGGCTGGCAACTTCCCGCAGGATGGTCCCTGGCGGTCGACGAACGACTCGCGATCGAAGGTCCGTCGGCGAGTGGCGCGCCAATCTTCCATCGAACCACGATCGANCCGATCGCCGCCACCGATGCCCGCGGCGAGTCGATTCTTGATTCGGTCGTCACCGTCGACCGACGAGCGGCTCCGATCCCGGATCNGGATCGTCGCTTCATCGGCCGACTCGCCGACGAGCACGTGGTGACGATCGAGTTCGCGGAATCACTTCCGGTCGCCGAATCGGAGGCCCGCCCCTGGCTTCTCATGGACGGTTGGGTCGAATATCCGTACGCCCAGACCATGTTCGCCGCGTGGCAGGCGGGCGCGACCTACGACTCGCCGTCGCTCGAGGCTCGAGACGCCGACGGACGATGGCGAATGGTCACCGCGAACTTCGGATACCCGGCCGGCATGCCGCGAACCGCGGCGTTCCCCCTGGACGGACTTCCCGAAGGCTGCGACGCCCTGCGACTTCGCACGAACCAGGAGATCTACTGGGATCGACTTCGAGTCGTGATCGGCGAACCCGCCCCGGCCGCGGCTCGCCGAATCGCCCTGGAACCACGCGGAAGCGACTTCTCCGCGGTCGGCTATCCCCGCCGCGTCGACGGCCCCCAGCGATGCCCCGACTACGACTGGAACGACCGGAGCCCCCTCTGGGACGTCCGTCACCAACGCGGCCGATACACCCGGTTCGGCGCAGTCGACGAACTCCTGGCCTCGGCCGACGGCGCGGTGGTGACCATCGGCCCGGGCGAAGGCGTGGAGATCTCGTTCGACGCCCCGGAAGACCTCGAACGGGTGCACTGGATCCTCGACTGCCACGGGTGGTGCAAGGATCGGGATCTCTTCACCC
>NYSW01000086.1 GCA_002683195.1 Phycisphaerae bacterium | reverse complement strand
CCTCGGGGGCGGCGGTCTCTTCGACCGCAGGAGTTTCCTCGGGGGCGGCGGTCTCTTCGACCGCAGGAGTTTCCTCGGGGGCGGCGGTCTCTTCGGCCGCAGGAGTTTCCTCGGGGGCCGCGGTCTCTTCGGTTGCGGTGGTCTCTTCCGAGCTTGTGACCACGATCGGAGCCACGACCGGAGCCACGGGGACCGGCTTGAGAATTTCCTTGGACTCAGCCGCGGGCTCAGGCTCGATTTCGGATTCCGACTCGGTCACGACCGGGGCTTCGACTGCCGGCTTCGCGGTGTCTTCGGTCTTGATCTCGGCCTCGGATTCGACCGCAGGCTCCGGNGCTTCCGCGGTCTCGATCAAAGGCTCTGCGGGCTCGGTGACTGCCGGTTCGGTGACCGCCGGTTCCGTGACTGCGGGTTCCGTGACTGCGGGTTCCGTGACTGGGGGCTCGGTGACTGGGGGAACTTCGACCGGTGTCTGGCTCGGGATTTCTTCCGCTCTGGCCGGACGAAGGCGGCCGAGAAGAATCTCGACCGTCGCGTTCGATGGCGGTTCGACGATGATCCAGGGGCGACCCATCTTCTCGAAGCGATCGAGAATCTTCAATTCAACGCCCGCTTCGACGCTGGCCATGGATCCCCAGCATCGCATCGGATTGGGGCGGCCATCCGCACCGATCGACTTGGCATTCGGGGCGAGGACGTCGGTCGGCGAGACGATTCGAGCGATGTCTCCATCGATCTCCACGGCATCGTTGACTCGGACCAGACCCTTGATGTTCGCCAGTGATCCTTCGAGTGCCACCACGGCATTGAGATCACGGATTCTGGTCACCAGGACCGGATCCCCGTCGGCGATGGTCTTCACCGTGTAGCCGGGGCGGCCATCGGTTTCGACTCGAACGTCGAGCGAGTTGCGATTGGCTACGAACCAGTCGCCTTCGATCTGCTCGGTGGGGACTGAATTGTCCTGAAGGGTTCCGGGGAGTGCATCGCCGGCGGTGGTGAGGGCACCGCCCGGAAGCTCCGTCGAGTCTTCGGGCTCGGCCGAGTCCGCCAGGCGAGTCTGTTGCTGGGTCGCTTCCCACGCTTCCTCGATCATGGCGGCGACGGTGGCCTGCTCATGGGCTCGCGGGATTTCATCGAGATCTGCGGGTCGCAAGCGGGAGGGATTCACCCAGAGCACCGCTTCGGTGGGCGGGGCCACGGTGGCCCACTCATTTCCGTCGACCTGGAAGCGGTCGACGATTCGGATGGTTTCCCCCGGCGCGAGTCGGGTGAGATCGTTCCACGAACGCCGAGGCTCGGGCCGACCATCTCGGACGGTTCGCAGGTTCGGGGCGTACATCAGGGTGGAGGTCTCCACCACCGCGATTCCATCTTCGACCAGGACCGAAGGTCCAAGGGCGATGAGTCCGCGGACTGATTCGAGCGTCGGGCCGATCAGGCGGACCGGTGCCCAGTCGCCGGACTCGTGAGGCCCGAGCAGAATCGGCAGTCCGGCCTCCAATTCCAGCACGGGATAGTTGGCGGAGGAGGGCGGCGCTGACTTCAGGGTCACGGACGCGGCGCGGGTGATGAACCAGGTGTCCTCGGTTTCNGTCCGAACAGGCGACCNGCCGAAAGCCGAAAGAGGCGTGGCGAGGATTCCGAGAAGGACCAGGACCTTGTCCACCGGTCGTTCGAGGTCGTGGTTATTCATGCCCGAAGTCTACCAGCGAGGGGGCGGGTCCATGGGGCGACGGGGCGGTTCGTCTCGGTTTCTGGTCGCCGATGCACGTCGAGCGGTACGATGTGGATCCATGCTGACGCCTTCTTCAACTTCGTCCTCGACGCCTTGCGAAACCCGCCGTTTCCTCCCTCGACTTTCGGTCGGAGGCATGGCTTTGGCGGGTCTGATCCTTTTTNCCGCCTGCGAGTCTCCCTATCAGGGNGATACGGTCTCGGATCTTCAACGGTCCGTCCGGGCATCGGTGGATCGGGAACTCCGGGATCTGCCCCTCGATTCGACCTCCGAGACCACCCGCTCGTCGGTGGATCGACTTCCCGCCGAATTCAGCGAGCGTCTCGAGGAGTTGGATGCGCTGGGCCCCCAGCGGTCGGCTGCCGGTGCAAGCCTCGACCTGGGGTCCGGGCTGGACGGGAAAACCCTCGAAACGGTCTCGATCTCCCTCGGCGACGCGATTCGAAATGCCGTGGTCCACAATCTGGGGATTCAGCGCAGTCGAATCGAACAGGCGGTCAGCGCGGCCGAAATCGTCCGGGCCGAAGCCGCCTTCGATGCGGTCCTCGGGGCGGGCACCAACTTCGCCCGACTCGACCAGCCCGGCAACGACCTCCTCATCGGCAACACCTTCATCCTCGATCAGGGGCAGAACGTTTCGCAGTGGGGGTTCACCACCGATATCCGGAAGCCGCTGACCAGTGGTGGTGCGTTGGAACTGGGCTTCAGCGGCGATCGTCAGAACGTGAACAACGATCAGCCGCTGAAATTCAATCCGGCCTACGAGAGTTCCATCAACCTCGGTCTTTCCCAGCCCCTTCTTCGGGGATTCGGAGAAGACGTCAACACCGCCTCCATCCAACTCGCACGCAACGCGGACCGGCTGGCCGCGGTGCAGTTGCAGTCGCGGCTTCTCGATCTGGTGGTCGGGGTGGAACAGGCGTACTGGAACCTCGTGGTCGCCCGGCAGGATCTGGTGATCGCCCAGTGGCTGGTCGCGGAGGGCGAACGTATCCGGGACATCCTGGACAATCGCCGGGGCTTCGACACCACGTTGGCTCAGTACGCCGACGCGGTCGCCACGGTGGAGAGTCGGAAGACCCGTCGGATCAAGGCCCGACGTGACGTCGGCCTCGCCGCCGATGCCCTCAAGGCCATCGTGAACGACCCGGAACTTCCGGTCGGCGGGGAGTTCGATCTCGTTCCCGTGGACTACATGATCGACGCACCCTTCACCTTCGATCTCCGGGATTCGATCGCCACCGCCCTCGGGCGGGCGCCTGCGATCGATGCCGCGGTTCTCGGAATCGACGACGCGTCGATTCGGGAGATCGTGGCTCGGAATGGTCGACTCCCCGCCCTGGATCTGAGAGCGGAAATGGCCTGGCTCGGGCTCGCCTCCGACTACGGCGCCAGCGTACGGGCCATCGACGGTGACTTCGTCGACTACGTGGTCGGACTGCAGTTCAGCCAGCCGATTGGAAATCGAGCGGCGGAGAGCGTGGTCCGGCAGGCACGCCTTCGTCGGTCCAGTGCGGTCATCGGATATCGCCAGGCGGTGCAGGACACGGTTCTCGCCGTGAAGAATTCCGTGCGAGACATCGATGCCGGGTACGCGCTGGTGGGACAGGCTCGGAACTTCAGGCTTGCCCAGGCGGAGAATCTTCGGGCCCTCGAAGCACTCCGGGAAACCCTCGCGGCACTGACGCCGGAGTTCCTGAATCTGCTCTTCCAACGGCAGGAGCGACTCGGAGAGGCCCAGCTGCAGGAAATCGGGGCGCTGGTCGCGTACAACGTCGCCATTGCCGATCTGAACCGGGCGACCGGCATCGGATTGGACGCCAGTGGGATCGACCTGGTGGTGGTCGATGCGGATGGTGGATCAGAAGCCACCTCCGAATCGGAGTGATTCCGTGACCGATCCACTGCCGGGAGCCATCGTTCGGCCCGCGCTTGAACCGGCGTCGATCGCCGATGCCATCGTGCGGCTGAGAGCATCTCGTCTCGTGGCGATTCCCACGGAGACCGTGTACGGCCTTGCGGCCCGAACACTGGATGCGACGGCCATCGAGGGGATCTACGAAGCCAAGGGCCGTCCCGCGGACAACCCGTTGATCGCCCACGCATCCACCGTGGCGATGGCTCGAACGCTCACCACGGAGTGGACGGAACCGGCCGAACGCCTGGCAACCGTGCTCTGGCCCGGACCGATCACCATCGTTCTGCCCCGGCATCCGGACGTCCCATCGATCGCCACGGGCGGCCGGGATTCGATTGCGATCCGGATTCCCGCTCACGCGGTGGCCTTGGAGGTCATTCATCGCCTCGGCGAGCCGGTCTCCGCTCCGAGTGCCAATCGCAGTGGCTCGTTGTCACCCACGGAAGCCCGGCACGTTCTGGCGGACTTCATCGATCTTGATCTTCTGGTGCTCGACGGGGGGCCGTGTCGAATCGGCCTGGAGTCGACGGTGGTCGATCTTCGAGGCGGCACGCCTTCGATTCTGAGGCCCGGAATCGTTTCCGCGGAACGGATCTCCAGCATCCTCGGGTGCGAGGTCGACGCCCCGGAGATCCTGTCCCAGGCCGATGGACCCGGAAGTGCGACCAGCCACTACGCGCCGACCACCGACTGCCGCCTGTGTCCGTCGTCCGAGGCGGGGGGGCCGGACATCGCGGTCATCACCTTCGGCGTCGGCGTCGATGCTTCGGCCGAAGGCACGAGGGATCCGTTTCGATTGGACCTCTCCGAGGATCCCGAAGTCGCGGGTTGCCTGCTCTACGCCGCGTTGCACGCGGCGGATGTCGGTGGTTGCCGGAGGATCGACATCGTGCCGCCACCCGAAAGCATCGCCTGGGCCGCGATTCATGATCGGCTTCGGCGGGCGACCGCCGACTCCTGAACGAGAAAAGACCTCCGGGTCCCAGCGCGGGTCCGGAGGTCTTCTCTTGATTCATGGTCGTACCGGACACCAGGCCACGGGCCCGGCACGCGTTCATCACCAGTCGCGGGCGGGGATGTCCACGTCGAGCCGGTTCGCACAGTCGCGTGCCTCGTCGTAGCCCGCGTCGGCGTGGCGGAACACGCCCATCATCGGATCGTTGGTGAGGACCCGGGAAAGCCGCTTCGCCGCGGCGTCGGTACCGTCCGCGACGATCACCTGCCCGGCGTGCTGACTGAAGCCGATGCCCACGCCCCCGCCGTGATGGAAACTCACCCAGCTGGCGCCGCTGGCGATGTTCGCCGCGAAGTTCAACAGCGGCCAGTCGCTGACCGCGTCGGTGCCGTCCTTCATGGCCTCGGTCTCGCGATTCGGGCTGGCCACGCTGCCACAGTCGAGGTGGTCTCGGCCGATCACGATCGGGGCGGAGACCTTGCCGTCCCGGACGAGTTCGTTGAAGAGGACACCGGCCTTGTCTCGCTCGCCCAGACCCAGCCAGCAGATGCGGCACGGAAGTCCCTGGAACGCGACCCGGTCCGCGGCCATGTTCAACCAGCGATGCAGGCCCACGTCGTCGGGGAAGAGCTCCATCAGGGCTTTGTCGGTGGTCTCGATGTCCTTGGGGTCGCCGGAGAGCGCCGCCCACCGGAAAGGTCCGCGGCCCAGGCAGAACTGGGGTCGGATGTAGGCGGGTACGAAGCCGGGGAAGGCGAAGGCGTTGGCGAAGCCGTTGTCGAGGGCCCGCTGCCGGATGTTGTTGCCGTAGTCGAAGGTCCTCGCCCCTCGTTCCTGCAGCCGGACCATGATCCGGACGTGCTCCTCCATCGAGTCGACGGAGAGTTGCTGGTACTCGGTGGGATCCGACTCCCGAAGAACCTCGGCTTCCTCCCGGGTCATGTCGACCGGGTAATACCCTTCGAGGGGGTCGTGGGCGGAGGTCTGGTCGGTCAGCACTTCGGGGATGATGTTGCGTTCTTCGAGGCGACGAAGAAGATCGATGATGTTTCCCGGCCACCCGACGGAGATCGCCTTGCGAGCGGTCTTGAGTTCGATGGCTCGGTCGATCGCGGCGTCGAGATCGTCGTGGATCTCATCGAGGTAGCGATCGTGGACTCTCTTCTCGAGGCGATCCCTCTGGACGTCGGCGATGAGGCAGGTTCCTTCCGCCATGGTGACTGCGAGCGGTTGAGCCCCGCCCATGCCGCCACAGCCTCCGGTGACGCTGAGGGTGCCGGCGAGCGAACCGCCGAAGTGCTGCCGTCCGCATTCCGCGAACGTCTCGTACGTCCCTTGAAGGATGCCCTGAGTCCCGATGTAGATCCATGACCCCGCGGTCATCTGGCCGTACATCATCAGGCCCTTGTCGGCGAGATCATCGAAATGGCCCTGAGTGGCCCAGTGGGGGACCAGGTTCGAGTTGGCGATGATGACCCGCGGAGCGTCTTCGTGGGTGCGGATCACGCCGACCGGCTTGCCGCTCTGGACCAGCAGGGTCTCGTCGACGTCGAGTCGCTGGAGGGTGGAGACGATCGCATCGAACGCCGGCCAGTCGCGGGCGGCCTGGCCGCGGCCGCCGTAGACCACCAGTTTTTCGGGGTGTTCGGCGACCTCGGGGTCGAGATTGTTCATGAGCATCCGCATGGCGCCTTCGGCGGCCCAGGTGCGACAGGTCTTCTCGGCGCCCCGGGGGGCGGTGATCACTCGGTTTTCGGCGGCGGTGTGCATGGGAACGTGATTCTCTCGCAAGGATGCATTCAGGAACGAAACGAAATTCAAGCCTAGTGGTCCCGCCCCGTCATTCGGGGTTCGGTCCGCCTATTTCTCCGGATTCGATCAGTCGCTCGACGGCCTTGATGTCAGGGGCTGGAGTCCGATCTTCGGTGAGAGCCGGAACCACCGCTCGAATCCGAGCGTGGGCGGCTTCGATCGCGTGACCACTGGTATTCGGACGCTGGTGTTCCAGGGCCTGGGCCATGACCAGGAGTTCGATGGCGATCACGCTGCGGAGGAGTTCCATCGATCGCAGGGCCAGCAGCCCCGATGTGGCGCCCATCGAGTTGTAATCCTCGATGCCCGCGCTGGTGGAGATGTTGGCCACGCTGGCGGGGTTCGCCAGGGTCTGCAGTTCGTTGGTGCAGGCCGCCGCCGTGTATTGGGCGATCATCAGCCCGCTCTGGAGGCCCGGATCCTCGGCGAGGTAGGGGGTCACCGGATTATGAACGTCGTGACCGCTCAGCACCCAGAAGGTTCGTCGTTCCGAGATCCCCGCGACGTGGGTCATCGCGATCCGCAGCAGATCGAGATGAATGGCCAGGGGCATTCCGTGGAAGTTGCCGCCCGAAAGGATGCGGACTTCCTGATCCGGATTCTCCGCCCCGAAGACGAGGGGATTGTCGGTGACCGCGCCGAGTTCGTCGGAGACCACCCGGCGAACGGCCGCGGCCGCGTCGACCACGGCCCCGAGCACCTGGGGGATCGCCCGCAGTGAATACGGATCCTGCACTCGGGGGTCGTTTTCTCGATGGGCTTCGACGATGGTCGATCCTTCGAGCAGGGTTCGAAGCTTGGACGCGACCGCGATCTGGCCCGGCTGGCACCGGACTTCATGGATCTCGGGTTCCAAGGGACCGTGGCTGGCCCGGCAGCCGTCGACACTCATGGCCGCCGCCACCATCCCGGCTTCGAGGATTCGGTCGAATCTGGTCAGGGCGATGACTCCGCACGCCGCCATCAGATGGGTGCCGTTGAGCAGGGCCAGGCCTTCCTTCGCCTGGAGTCGAATCGGCTCGAGTCCCGCCGCTCGGAAGGCGATGGCTGGAGGGGCCGGTCGATCGTGCCAGAGGATCGACCCTTCACCGATCAGACCGCAGGCCAGATGGGCGAGCGGCGCGAGATCACCCGAAGCGCCGACCGATCCGCGACTGGGCACGATGGGGATGAGGTCCAGCCGGAGCATGTCGGCGAGGCGATCCACCAGCAGGGGACGAACACCGCTGTGCCCGCGAGCGAGACTCGCGGCGAGCAGCGACATCATCGCCCGCACGATTTCC
>NYSW01000085.1 GCA_002683195.1 Phycisphaerae bacterium | reverse complement strand
GGTCCGCGCCGAGGGTGTCCTGGATGTGGATGGCGAGCGATGAAAGGAAACCGTCGTCGTCGATGTCGAATTGGGGGTGGAAGTCGTAGTCGACGTCCCGGCATCGGCTGTTGGAGTTGTCACGCATTCCGTTGGGACACACGACGATGAATTTCTCCTCGTCGGCGAGTTCCCGCCAACCGTAATTGCTCATCATGTCGTTGTTGCCACCGCCGTACCCATGCAACACGAAGACCACCGACGGAGACGCGGGCAGTCCGTCCGGGACGTGAATCCGGTATTGGCGATTGATGCCATCATGCTGGAAGTTCAGATTCTGAGCCTCCAGAGTCACCGCGGGAAGGAGGCAGGCAAGAACGATGGTGGTTCGGATCATGGTTCAAGCGTACCCGTGCCAACGTGCCGAGCCTTCAGAAACGAGGTGATTTGGCGAAAGGCTCGCTGCCAAACGCCGAGAGAGGCTCACAAAGACCCAAAACTCCGAAATCAAGGGGCGAGAATCAATAATCAGCGGATTCGAAATACAGCCGACGCCCCCCGACCAGCCCACGCCACCATTCGGTGAATCTCCCGTCGCTCCAGGTTCCCCAGTCGTGACCCGAGAACTGAAGGCTGAACCCGAGTTCGCGTGCGAATTCAACCGCGGGCAAGGTGGACTCCCGCCGATCGAGGTCCCAGGCATCGAGCCGTTCGGGGAATTCCGCCGCCGAGACGTCACCGAACACCCTCCCGAGTTCGAAGGCATCACCGATCGCCATCGAGGTTCCCGCTCCGATGTGTGGAATCGCGATCCGGGCCGCGTCCCCGACCAGCACCAGTCGCCCCGCGTGGAAACGAGTGGCGTTCCCCGCGAAGATCGCCTGGATCGAGGGATCCTTCGTCGACTCGATCAACGACGCCATTCCAGGATCCATCAGGTCTCGAGCTTCCCGCATCAGGGATGATTCCAACTCGATCCCCAGTCTTCCCGGGGGAACCGACCAGTCGTGCGCGACGCCCCGACGATCGGTGAGATGTGACGAAAGATCCGCGGGCGGGACATTGCGGTACCACATCCAGTTGACGACGGATTCGCCCGCCGACGACGGGATCACATAGGCGACCACATGGGAACGATCGAGATAGTGATTGATCATTCCGCCTTCAGCCCCGATGTCGAGCACCCGGCGAGCCGCCTCGGGAATCGTGGACACCGGCAGCATTCCTCGAAAGGCGACGTAGCCGAGATATTCCGGTCTGAATGCCGGGTCCACGAGGGGGCGGATGATCGATCCGATCCCGTCCGCCCCGATCAGCAGATCGAAACGATGCCGCGAACCGTCCACGAGCCGAAGCCAGGGACCCTCGGCGTCCTCGCCGGCCTCGGACACTTCCGCTCCTCGTCGAATCACGGTGTCCGGCACCGAGTGCGCGAGCGCGTCGTACACCGCGCTCCAACTGGTGACACGCTTGCTGATTCTGCGGTTCCAGACCACCCGGCCATCGCGGTCGAACACCCGGCAGAACGAGACGGGGTCGCCGACCGTCATATCCAGTCGATCCGCGACCNCGGGGTCCATGGCGATGCCCGCCCCCCGATCATCAAGGGGGGCTCCGGACCGCTCGAAGATTTCGACCTGGTCCCCACGGTCAAGGAAGACGCGAGCGGTCGCGAGACCACCGATGCTTCCCCCCACGATGCCGATCCGCAGGTTCTCAGACATGATCTTCAATCCCCGGGGGATCACTGTGAATGACGTCGCCAAGATACACTTTCCGCTCATGCCTTCGAACCAGAACGACCCTTCACCTCTGCGAATCGGTCCGGTCCGTGCCTCGGAACTCGATCACCTGGTCGAAGCCTGTGTCGTCCGGTCCGGGACCAGCCGCATCATCGTGGTCGATGGACGAACCCTCCCCCCCCATATGGACCCGTCGGAGCTCGCCGATCACCTCCTGGGACGGGGGGATCTCGCCGACGGCCTCGGTGGCGAGCACTACCAGTTGAACAAGGTGGCGATCTGGAGCTCGTCTTCGGAAGACGTCGCGGAATTCCACTTCTTCAATCTGGACCCGACCCTGAAGACGATCACCGTCGGCTCGGAGTGCGGTCACGCGGCGGCGGCGGTGGGAATGGTGGCGGCGATTTCCGAACCGAAACGTTTCGATCCGATCGCGGTTCCGATCCAGAGNCTCGACACCGGGCAACGGTTCGAATTCCACAGTCACGATTCCGGCCGATGCTGGAACGGCCCCTGCACCCTCAGGCTTCTTGCGGAAGCAAGCCCTCCCTCGATCCACGCGGCGGTCGCGGCCCAGGCGCACCGGGAGGACATTCCCTTCGAAGTCGTGCACCATGGAAATTCCTTCGCGTTGGTACCGGGGATCAGCGGCCTCGAATCCGCGGCCATACGGAGGCAGATCGCCCGAACAACGGCTGAAATGGCCAGCCGTGATCGACGAACCAATAACGGACCGGAATACGTCCGAGTCATGCCGTACGAAATCGAGTGGCTCTCGGACACCACCGCCACGGTGACCGCCACCTGCTTCAACGGCGAAGTACGACACAAGTCGCTTCCCATCTCCGGTGCGATCGCTCTCTGTGACCTGCTGGCCTTGAAACGAGCATCCGAGTCTCCTCGGTTCGGGGACCTTGAGGCGTTGCGGTTCGAGTTCGAACTCCAGTCGCCGCACGGCACCAAACCCGGCAACGTCGAACTGGTTCGACGCCATGGCTCCTGGATGGTGGACTGGACCGGATACGACGCCGANGTCCGCCTGCTCTTCGCGTGCAATGCGGTGATCCCCCTGCCGGAAGGTTCGTGACTCGTGTGTGGAATCGCTGGAATCTTCAACCCCGCCCGCACCCGTTCCCGAGGTCGTCTCGCAGAAGCGAACCGGGCGATGCTGGAGGCGATGCGCTTTCGCGGACCTGACCACGCCGGAACCTGGTCGAGCGAGACCTGCGCCCTGGGGACCGCCCGTCTCTCCATCACCGGNGGGCTTCGACGGGGGAACCAGCCGCTGATCGACGACACCGGCGACGTCTTCGTCTTCAACGGCGAGCTCTACGAGCCGGAGGCGATCTCCCGCCGTGAACATCTTGAATACGAGCCCGGGGATTCCGACGGGGTCGCCCTTGCCAGCCTCCTTCGTTCCCGTGGCCCCGAAGGCCTGGAAGGAATCTCCGCCTTCTTCGCCCTGGCCCTTCATGACCCCGCAGAACAGACCCTCCTCCTCGCGCGGGACGCCTACGGCCAGAAGCCGCTCTACCACCTCACCCTGCCGGACGGCACCCTCGTCTTCGCCTCGACCATCGCCGCCCTTCACGTGGTCGCGGGGCCTTTCACGGTCCGCGAGAATGCGATCGACGAATACCTCCTCTTCAAGAGCGTGGGTGGAAACGCCAGCGGCTTCGAAGGCGTGGAACAACTTCCTCCCGGCGGCTGGATGAAGATCCATCGCGACGGTCGAATCGAACAGGGACGCTGGAATCGTCTTCCCTCGCCCCACCGGGCGGCGTCGCCCGACCCCGAGGAACTCCGTTCCCATCTGGTCAACGCGGTTCGCCAGCGGATCGCCCCCGGGTTCCGGCCCACCGTCCTGCTCAGCGGAGGGCTTGACTCCTCGATCGTCGCGGCGGCGATACGCGAAGTCTGCCCGCCGGAAGTCCGCCCCCTCGCTCTGAGCATCGGCTACGACCTCGAAGGCGCAGAGGACGAGACGGGGTACGCCCGTCGACTGGCAGACGAACTCGACCTTGAATTCGAATGTGTGAGACTGCCCGCATCGGACGTACCGGATCTCATCGAAGTGACCGCAGGTTTTCTCGAAGACCCGGTGGAAGACCCCATCACCCTCCCGTTCCTCCACCTGTGCGGCCGGGCGGCGGCGGAGACCAAGGTGGTGCTCACCGGCGACGGTTCCGACGAATTCTGGGGAGGCTACGAACGATTCAAGGATCCTCCCGCCAAGGTCGCCGACTACCTCGCACGAACCATGGTCTTTCATCCGGAAGAGATCGGGCGAGATTCCTTTCCGCCNAGTTATCTGGAGTCGATCGAGATCGATCCGGATCTCGAGCCGCTGGATCGAATCCTCCGTCTCGAGGTGAGCAATCGTCTTCGGAACCACCATCTTTCCCGGATCGACAAACTATCGATGGCCCAGGGTCTCGAGGCGAGATGCCCCTTCCTCGACCTCGGGCTCTCCAGACTGGCACTCGAAATTCCCGCCCGATTCAAACGAGACGACCAACGCGTCAAGATCCCGTTGATCGAGGCTTCGACCGGGATGCTCCCTTCGTGGCTCCTGAACCGCCGAAAGCAGCCGTTCACCAGTCCCGTCCTCGGCTGGCTGCAGGGTTCCCTGGCCCCGCGACTTCAGGCCATGGCCCATCGGACCGACTCCCGAATCGCCGACCGAATCGACGTCTCCGGATTGCTTGGTCGATTCGCCGACCCGACCCGGGCCGCCGGTCTCGCCCGGCGAGTCTGGTCCCTGGTCTTCCTGGAGACCTGGCTCCAGTCCGTGACTCCCCGCTTCGCTCNAAACGCCCCGGAGAAGATCGATGCAACTTGATTCGCGAGCCGAATCCCTCTGGCAGACCATCGTTGAACAAGGCCTCGTCGACACCCACTTCCACGTCGGACCGGAGATGGTCCCGAGGAAGTACGACGTCCTCACCCTCGCCGAGGCGGCCCGAAACATCGACGCCACCATCGTCCTCAAGTGTCACACCTGGCCGACCACTCCCATCGCCTCGCTCGCCCGCCTGCAGCTGGGCGTCCGGTTTCTCGGGAGCGTGGTGCTCAACCAGTGCGTGGGGGGCATGAATCCCGAAGCGGTCCGAGCCGCGGTGACGGGAAATCACACGGATCTCCAGCAGGCGCAAGCCTCGGATCCTCCGGCGGTGATCTGGATGCCGACGGTCCACGCCGGAGCCCACATGAGGTTCCATGGCGGCGGCACCTTCGATGCCCGCTGGCTCGGTTGCGGGGGCGGGGAATTCGAAGCCCTTGCGAACGAGACGGTGGAACCGGTGGAAGCCTTCGATTCCCAGGGACGCCCGCTGCCCGAAACCCTCGACGTCCTCGATGCGATTCTGGAGAGCGGAAGCACCCTGGCGACCGGGCATCTCGACGCCCGGGAGACGATCGACCTCGCCGATCTCGCGGTCGAACGCGGCATCGAGCGAATCATCATCACCCACCCCCATTACCCATGCACGGACCTGAGCGACCCNCAGCTGCAGGAACTGGCGTCCAAACCCGGGGTCTGGCTCGAACACTGCATGGCGATCCACACCCTNGAGAACGTGCCGCTGGAACGATTCGCCGCGTCGATCAAGGCCACCGGACCGGAGCGGGTGCTTCTGGCGAGCGACTTCGGGCAAGTCCAGTCCGAGTCGTTTCCCGAAGGGAATCGAAGCCTGCTGGGCAAGCTGATCCCGCTGCTGGAAGACGAGATCAACGACGAGGACATCGTGGCGATGTTCACCCGGAACTGCCGAAAGGCATTGGGCCTCCCGGAGACGTCGGTTCAGTAGTTGTCCGCGAGATACGCGGCCTCGTCCTCGAGGAACTGGTCGTACTCGTGCATCAGGGCGACCAACCGGGACCGGTCGGGCTTCCCGGGCTCCGCGGCGATCGCGGCCAGACCTTCGAAGTACTTCTCCCGCTCACCGCCGGGACTGAACATGATCAGGAAGCGAGCGACGGAATCACCGTGCTGGGAGAACTGATGCACGGTGTTGGGAGGAACCCGGACGAAGCCGCCCTCCTCGACCACCTGGGTCTCACCCCCCAGATCGAATCGAAGCGCCCCTTCGAGGATGAAGAACATCTCGGTCGTCTTCCGGTGGAAATGCGCCACCGGCCCGGGGTCCCCGGGCTGCATGGACTGCTCGAATATCCCGACCCGACCTTCGGATTCCTCACCGGTGATCTTGAAGAGGATCTCACCATTCCGGATTCGAATGGCCCGACCCTCGCCGCGGGGAATGTCGATTCGTGGCACGTGCTCTACTCCTATGATGGGGTTCCGTCCGGGCCGGCGGTGCTCCGGCCACCAAACTAGCGGAATTCGACCGAAAATGACCGACACCAACGACGCTCCGTTCTGGGAAGGCCTCTACGCGAATCGAGACGAGGTCGACACGTTCGGCCCCCCCAACCCCGAGATCCTCGAACTGATCCCCTCGCTTCCACCCGGAAGTCGAGTCCTCGACCTGGGCTGCGGAGAAGGCCGACTCGCCCTCCCGCTCGCCGCCGCCGGCTTCGAGGTCACGGGGGTCGACGTCTCGGAAGCAGGGATCTCGAAACTCCAGCGGATCGCCGCGGACCGTGGCCTCACGATCGACGCGTCCACGCACGATCTCAACACCTACACCGTCGACGGGGAATTCAGCCTCATCGTGTCCGATGGCGTCTTCCACAACATCCATCGCGAACAGGCGGAACGTCTCATCGGGGAGATGAAGGACCACACCATTCCCGGTGGC
>NYSW01000084.1 GCA_002683195.1 Phycisphaerae bacterium | reverse complement strand
GCGAAGGAACGCGAAATCGAGGCCTGCGATCACGATGCGTTGACCACTGGGGATCAGGCAGAGAATGCCTACTCCGGCGATCAATGCGGTCCGCCGTTTTCCAAAGAAAATGACGATCAAAACAGCTAGAAGTGCCAGGAGCGCTACAACATGGATGTTGTTGGCGTTCGCTGTGCTGAACTCGCCGAATCGATTCGGATCTCTGAATTGGTACTGCATCGTGAAGGAATGTCAGAAAGTCTCAAGCCACCATTCGAAGTGGCTTGAGAATCAAGGAGCGATTGCGAGCCCCCCCAGAGGCGCGGGCCAGGTTCGTGGGATGCCGGTGGCATCATTCAACGCCGTACGTTCATCAACTCGTCCACTGATCACCGAATGGGGAATCGGTCTGAAGAAATCAATCTCACCATTTGGAAAGAATGACGGCCCGATTACTGGGATGACACCACCTTCGACCGCAACGCTGCCCTGCGTCGCCTGGGTACCGATCGTCCTCGCAGAATGAGACAGCGTGCTGACGAAATGATTCTGTTCCGCGATAATTCCGTCGACCGGAGTGTCTGCTGTGATCCGAAACTCGTACAAAAGACAGTCACGAATCACAAAATTATCGACCGCCGAGCAGCTGATGAACATCGCCTGATTCGGAAGGCTCACGTTCTGAAGAATCACGTTGGAAATTCTTCCCGTCCGCATCTGAGAGTTCGGTGGACTTGCGGGCTCTCTTTCAGTCGGCTCCAGAAGAATGATATTCACTAGGGCGATGTTCTCGATCACCGCACAGTCGGCCATGAAAATAAGCTGCGAATCGGCATCCACGGCACGAAGTCCGTAGATCAGCGTGTTGTCGCTCGTTCCAGCATCCGTGTTGCAAAATATCTGGAAGACGTCGGAGTGCGCTCCCGGGCTGGGGACAACGCGTCTGGCTTCGCAATCGACCACCATCTTGGCTCGGGTGAATGCATCCTCGCCGATATCTTCAACCAGCGTGCCCCGGACCATGTCGACCCCCTTGGGGCCGTTTGGAATCTGCGAGAAGTAACTCGATGTGACGAAGGAATGCTTGTACGCGCTGGCGGAAATGCTGATCAACGAATCGTTCGGCCCATTGCCGAAGCAGTGAACGTCATCGATCCAGATGGATTGCTTCTCTCCACCGGGGAGAACCCGGGATGGAATTCCAACCTGGTCAAAAGTCACATTGGAAAATTGAATGTATCGAGTTCTCACCCCGCCCCCGGCGACGAAACGAACTTCTGAGCGGTCCACTCCGATTTCACCTCGGATGGTCAACCAGGTCTTGTCGGTCGATGGATAGGGCAAGGTTCCGGCGGTAGCGTCATATTCCCCGGGCTCCAGATTGACGATCAATCCGTCGCACGCTCCGATGGCCTGAGTGCCCCCCGCCTGCTGCTGGAAGAACTGGAGGGCACGAGATGGCTGACGAAACGGATTCGGCCTCGTGCCGTCTCCGTCGGAGTCGGATCCCCAGGCTGCGCACCATAGTTCCGGTCTCGAGAAATTGACCATGAGAGGTAATGGTTCCAGCACTGTCGGCTGACCTGCGACTCGCGGATAAATCACCGCTCGAAGTTCCGCGAGATGACCGGCCGTTGGAAAAAGAGATGAGTCCAACGTGGCCACGAACTCATCAACCCCCGTCCTTGGGTTGAACACCGTCTCGGTCAAAATCACCGCCGGGCCACCATCGACCGCGATTTCAACTCGGTCGATGTAATTGACATGAAACGCGAGGATGCCGAGATCGAAGTTTGTTTCATTGATGATCTGATTCGGAACCACGTTCCAGCGAGCGATCACGGGAGCATCGAATCCGGGCAGACCCGAATGACCTACCGGATCAACATTCGCGGCCGGTACGGACCAACCGTCATCTGGAATCAAAAGCCGAGTCACCGGATCATCATCCGACGAATCGCCGTCGGAATCGTCACCTTCGGAAGAATCTTCCTCTTCCGCCGAGTCTTCGTCGTTCGATTCCTCGGACTCTCCACCATCATCCTGGTCACTCGATCCATCCGAATCCGAATCGTCGGAGTCCTGTTCATCCTCGTCCACCTCATCACCCGGTTCCCATGGATCGTCCGCGTCGTCCGCGTCGTCCGCATCGCCCGGGTCTTCAGAATCCGTGTCGTCCGCATCGCCAGGGTCTTCGGAATCCGCGTCGTCCGCATCGCCAGGGTCTTCGGAATCCGNGTCNTCCGCATCGCCAGGNTCTTCNGAATCCGNGTCGTCCGCANCGCCAGGNTCTTCGGAATCCGTGTCGTCCGCATCGCCAGGATCTTCGGAATCCGCGTCGTCCGCAGCGCCAGGATCTTCGGAATCCGCGTCGTCCGCAGCGCCAGGGTCTTCGGAATCCGCGTCGTCCGAATCCTGAACGACACCTTCGTCGACGCCGTCTGGTGCGTCGACATCGATACTTTCCGGCACATTCGATGCGGCGGGAAGACTTGGTTCGGATTCGGCATCTTCGAGGATCGAATCAGCGGGAAAGGCGGAAGCCATCAAACCCGNCCCAGATCCACCGCCGCCTCCTCCGCCGATACCCATGCCGCCGTCGCTGCCTCCACTTCGGAAACCTTTCCGGACCCCATTTTCACCGGTTCTTCCAGATGGTGACCTGCGATCGGCAAGACCCCGGTCATCGTTCAACAGGCGATCGGTCACCGGGGTTGCGAGTGCAAGGCCTTCATCCGCTCCGATGTTCGAAGAATCAAAACCAGGTTCGGAATCACTGGGGCGGGTCACAACTCGCGTGCTTGCACCGAGGGCGTCATGATCNATCGCCATCCGCCAGCGAAGATTCATCCGATAGAGAATCGGACGATCTCCACGGAACTCCAGAGCCGTAGGAAACGCCGTTCGGATCGCTGCTCTTTCCTCCGACTGGTTGGAAACCATGATTTTTGAATCGACGACGAACGCATCGAGCTTGGAAATCACCTCTGCGTAACGCGCATTGACCTTCCGGACCTCGAGACCCTTCCCTTCGAACGGAATCCCACGAATCGACAACGGTGCATCCGGACGTTGATTCCGAACACCATTGATGAGTGCGAGCACCTGGTCTGAGAGAAGATCGTCGTACCGGCCAGCGACTTCAGGTCCTCCACGCTTGAGTAACAAGTCGCGAGTGGCCCGTGGGAGCCGAGAAAATCGGAGAGGCACGTTGGTGAAATTGATCGTGACGAGGCGGCGAGCGTGGGTGTCAAGGGCCTCGACGACCAGTTGAAGATCACTTTCGGACAGTGCTGGCACGCCTCCGCCGGCTCCAAGATCGATCGACACTTCGACCGGGTTCTTTGCCCACTTCAGCGCGAACGGGGCNTCGGATCCTCGATCCNATTCCGCCGGCTTCCGAATCTGCAGATCCTGAGGAGTGGAGATCGGAGCTTCGGCTTCCACTCGTCCGAACCATCCACTGATGCACGCGAGGGCAGCCAGAAGAGCGATCTTGATTCGATACGAAAAGCCGGGTGAGTTCTGGAATGGACCAGAAGGGACCCGTTCTCGAATCGGAAGTTGAACGTCATTGGTTTTCATCGTGCACTCCATCGCCCCGGAAAGGGCGGGCCAGTTTCCACTTGCAATGGACCGCGGGCGACCATGGCCAGGGGGTTCGATCCCACGCTCGTGCGGAAATTCGATCGTTCAAAGGGCAGTTTCAAGCTTCATGAAGTCAAGCAGACCGAACGATCTCAGGCTGGATTGAAAGGTTGCAGAACTGAACAACCAACCCAACCCTCGCAGGGCGGAAAACCGCTGTCGATTTTGGACATCCCAGATCGGGACCAGATCGAGACCAGATCGAAACCAGCCCAACTTCTTGGCTATCGGACTGTCAATCAGGGCGGGCTTCGCCTCGGTCAACTGTCGGGACGGCCCGCAGCGATGAAGCACGAAACACCAAATCCTGCCCGTTTCCGTCCTGCAGAATCCAAATCAAGCGAGACGGAGACGAACCTTGAAGATCTTCTATATCGGCTCGCAAACAACCGTAAATAGCTAATTTCAAGGCTTTGCTGCAGATGTTTGATCTTGGCCGGTCGCCCTAAAACCGGACCTCGAGAATCTCACCGTCGAGAGAGAAAGCCATGGGGAACCTTGGATCCGCTTTGGGTTTCGTGATTCGTCGACGATCCGAATCTGGAAGGGCGAACCATGACACGCTCATCGGTTGTTTCACAACCGGCGAGACGCCGACATCGACTTTCCATCATCGTGGCTCACGCCTGAAGACCCGCCTGCCGGCAGACTCGGCCAGAGACGAAAACGTCACTCGATGAGATCCAGAATCCGTCCACCAGATCGCATCAAAATCCGCCATCAATCCTCTCTGGGCTCGACGAACAATCCNGTCNCCCATTCTTTCCGTCGCCGGAAGAGCCCCCACCAGAGATTCTCGCCCCTGCCATGCCGGATCAGAGTCGCGACGCTCCGAGCCAGGATCCCCGCGTATTCGATTCCCAGAACCAGCGGCCGACGCCACGCCGGCCAATGCCTCCGTAGAAGTCGGTTTTCGGCATTCAGGAGACGAACCCACTTGTCGACCGCGACCCGTTCACTGGCGCCGCCGTGATGAACGATGGTCGCATCGGGTGTGATGATCGGCTGGAAGCCCAACTTCTTGGATCGCATGCAGAGATCCGCTTCCTCGGCGTACATGAAGAACTCAGGGTCGAATCCCTCGAGAAGTTCCCAATCGTTCTTCTTGATGAGCAGGAAGCATCCGGTCACGATCTCCACCTCCCGTACGGTGTCTCGCTGCCAGTTCCCAAAGGCGCGGGAATTGAAGAGGCCGGAGCCGGGAGCCAGCCAGGTCAGGCCGCTGTACCGGCAGAACTGGGTCCAGAGCGTGTAGCCACCCCAGCAACTCGTCGGATTCAGAGTTCCGTCCTCGAAGAGCGTCCGTCCTCCCCAGATCCGGTTCCGCGGATTGGATTCGGCGAACTCGACCAGTTTCTCCACCGCCGCGTCCAGAACCACGGTGTCGGGATTCAGGAGCAGCAGGTAGTCACCCCCCGCGACCTTCGCCAGGGCGTTGTTCGCTCCGGCGAAACCCAGATTGATCTCACTGTCGACGATTCGGAATCGAGGATCAGAACCGAACTCGGATTCGATGGCCTCCAGACTTCCATCAGTCGAGCAGTTGTCGATGACGATCAACTCGAATGACGTGCTCGGGGTCTCACGGACGACGGAGCGAAGACACTCCAGCGTCATTTCCCGAGTGTTGAAGGACACCACCAGGATCGAGACGTCGATCGGCGTCGAAGGATCACCGGAGGCCACTGCGGAATCGTTGGCTCTCGATCGCTGGGCACCGGAATCCTTCGGGCGGACATCGTTTGGTTCGGCGGAAGAAGGCATGTCAGGCAGATCATCGACCAGATGGGCGTCTTGATTCCAGCCGGATTCAAGACCGACCTGAAACACGCTGTTCGTCGATCCGGGGACTGCTAGCGTCGCCACCGAGCCCGGATGACCAGGGCCAGACCGAGTCCCGCACCGGCGGCAAGGGCCGGGACCGGCAGAGGGAGCATCGGAATGTCATCTTCGGTCACGATCGAGTCACTGGACGTCATTTCCGCGTACGTCGAATTCGTGCCGGGAACGATCGAATTCCAGATCGAGCGAGGGACCTGGTCACCGCTCGCCTCGGCGTGTACGGTCGTGCCAGCCAGACCGATGGCCGCGAACAGGCTGACGGCTCCGACGTAGCGGAAACCTCGGAAGATCCCTCTCTGAATCGACGCAAACACGTTTCTCTCCCTCACGGACCCTTGAACCTTCCGAAACATCCGGAGCTCGCTGTCAGAGTAAGCGACTTTCCGAAGAGTTCAATGCCGACTTCATCGAGTCGTCGTGTTTTCGAATCCCGAACCGTCAATCCCGTCAAAACCGGTTTTTATCGGAGGCATGAGGCGATTCGACGACGAGGTCCCGGCGTCATTCCGTGAGCCGGCGTCACGCTCGAGCCTCGGACCGATCAGGGGTCAGAATCTCTCAGAACCAGCCCAGCATTCGGTGAAGTCGTTCCTGCAGCATCGCACTCACTCGCTCGAGATTCCGGAGGAACGACTCCTCTTCCGGCTCTGGACGGTCCACGAGATCGGTGACCGCCTTGACCGCGAGAAACGGAACTTGAAGCGATGCCGCAAGCCTGGCAACGGCGGCGGCCTCCATGTCCTTGACATGCACACCCTCGGTTTCGAAGAACGCGAGTTCCGCTTCCGTCGGGGTGAACGAATCACCGGTGGAAACCACGCCCGGCTCGGCGTTCAGCAGACCGAGCAGGGCTTTCGGATGATCCGCGGGAATCCTTCCCAGCCCGAACGCGTCGAATCCCGGAAGTGGGATCCGACGATCGTGGAAGAGGAACGCCTTGGCACCAAGGTAGAGCGAACCGACGCGGCCACCCCGCGCGTGGAAGCCACCACACGTACCGGCGTTGACCAGCAGGTCCGGCTTGAATCGCCGGAGGAGTTTGTACGCCGTCAAGGTCGCGGGCACGGTTCCGATCTGGTCCACGCCGTGGGTGGGATCGGTTCCAGCGAACGCGACCGCGATCTCGATCTCCGATTCCGGCCGATCATCGCCCACCGGAGAGAAACGACCTTCGAACCAATGGGAGGCCAGATCCGGATCGAGCCGGCCACGGTCTTCGAGGCCGAGGGCCTCGGCGAAACCAAGGCCTTCCGCGGACATGGCGAACAAGAAGGCGACCCGACGGACGGAATCGGGCCACGGAACGGGGTTGGAATCCTTCATGGGGGGTGACGGTACACCGTCACAACCCCAATTCGGGCCGAAAATCGGACTTGATCCGCCGGGAAGTCCTAATTCAGACCTCGAAGTCTGCGTCTGTGACGGCGATCCTGAATCGGGTGATCCTGCGAGATCTTTTCTTGAGCCTGCCTCGTAGGATGACCTGAGAGAACAGACCCGACGACCGCGTTCACCCTCCATCCTCCCGTCGCCTCTCCGTGGGAACCGCATGCCTCCACGAAACCGAGTGATTTGGATTCCGCGTCGACTCGTTCCCAGGCCGCATGTCGGCATGATGACCCTCCTCCTCGTGATCGCCCTTGCGGTTCCGTCCGTCACCGACGCGTCGAGCACGGTCCGTTCCGATCAGGCCGATGATTTCGCCGACCTGCGATCCGTCGAATCGACGGTGATCGAAATCGTCGACCTCGCAACTCCCGCCGTGGTTCGCATTGACGCCGGGGCCCGGATCAGGACCAGCGCCAGCGGAGTCATCTTCGATCCCTCAGGGCTTGTCCTGACTGCCGGGCATGTGGTCCGGGACCTCCCACGAAGATTGTGGGTGGAACTGCCTGACGGAACCCGCCGCCGGGGACGCGTGGTGGGCGGCTGCTTCGAGGGGGACGTCGATCTCGGACTGATTGAAATTCTCCGGACCGAAGCCGATGGAAACATCGCCTGGCCCGCCATTCCCCTCGCCGCGGCCAGATCCATCGAACGGGGCGAGTGGGTGATCGCCCTCGGTCACGCCGCCTCGATCAGTGGGCAGGACATGGAACCGGCTGCGGCGCGGGTCGGCCGGGTCATCGCCATCGAGAACGCCGAACTGGCATTCGACGCTCCGATCGACGCCGGCGACTCGGGCGGACCGATTCTCGATCTTGACGGCCACATCATCGGCATCGCGAGTCGATGCGGACATGAGACATGGCAGAATCTGGCGACCTCCATCGATGGCATCCACGCCTGGATGCCGTCGTTGCTCGACCCCGAAGTATCCGCTCCCGATTCCGATCTCTGGGAAGGAAGGACCAACCGCAGAGCACCGACCGGAACCCGTCGCGATCCATCGCTTCTGGCGAGACTTGAAACCCTGGTTCGACCAGTGTCCCCCCGTATCGTCGAGATCCGGGATCGAGACCGACTGGTCGCCCACGGCACGGTGGTCGCGCCGGATCGGGTGATTGCCAAGGCCTCGCTGATCGCTCGTCATGCTCGGACCACCTCGGTCGTCCGAGCATCACATGGCGATGGACCTGCCCTTCGATTCGAAGCCCGACCCCTGGCCATCGACTCGGAGCTCGACCTGATTCTCCTGGACGTTCCGGGGCTCGATCAAGATCGGGATTTCGCATTGGGTGACGGCATCATCCCCACCCGCGAAGCGAACATCGAAGCCGGAACCCTTCTGGTGGTTCCTTCACCCGCGGGAAACGCCTCGGGAATCGCCTTCGTCGCTCGTGACCGTGATGAACTTCACTTCGACGACAATCCCGACGATCGACCATTCCTGGGCATCGGATCCAGTCCCAGCGGTGACGGTGGCCTTCGAGTGCAACAGGTGGTCGCCAATTCCAGTGCCGCCCGGGCCGGCCTGCTGGTCGACGACGTGATTCGGCGGCTTGATGACACTCCGGTCAGACGCTCCCGAGACCTCTTCGCCGTTCTCGGGGACCGCCGGATCGGCGACCAGATCACGATCGAATTCGAACGGGACGAAGAAATCCGGAGACTGGATCTGGATCTGGGACTCCGACCCGACACCAGTCGCATCGGGGTTCCAAGCAACACCTCCACCGGTACCAGCCGGGTCAGCAGTGGCTTCGGAGTCGTGCATCTCATCGACGCGGATCGCCCGCTCGAATCGATCGGTGGGCCGGTGATCGATCTCGATGGTCGAATGAGTGGTTGGATCGTCGCCCGACGATCCCGAACCTCGATGGTGATGATTCCCTGGGAACGAGTGGAGGAATCGCTCGCCAGGATCGAGGAACAGGACCACCTCGATGAAGACAGCCTCGCCGATCGCCTCTGCAGCTACCGCATCACCGCCACGCCGGATGGAAAGGGCGTCATCCGGCTCGACGCCGAAGATGCCTATCCCGACGGCACCAATATTCGCCGGGAGAAACTCGGTCCCGAAGGCCGGACGACCTGGGGATTTTGGAATCGAGTCGAAGACGCCTTGGAATGGAGTGCGACCATCGACCGGCCCGGTCGCTGGCTCGTCCAAATCCGAACCGCCTGTCCTCGGCGATATTCGGGCACCCCCATTCGAATCATGATCGGCGATCAGATGGTCGATGGTCGAATCGAAGCCACGGAGAACTGGCAGGATTTCCAACGGCACGACGTGGGCATCCTTGAAATCCGAGACGGAGGAACCGTCGTCGTTCGATTGGAATCCCGTTCTCGACCCCGGGAAGCGGTTGCCAATCTTCTCGGCATCGAGCTCCGCAGACTTCGTGACCGAGACACCCTCGAGTGAACTCCAATCCGACCGTCGGATCTGGTTGAATACCCACGATGCCTCACCATCCCCTCGAGACCTCCGGCCGGGTGTTCGTCACCGCCGACACCCACTTCGGCCAGGCGGACGCCTGCACCCGTTACGACCGTCGTTTCACGGATACCGCCGAAATGGAGGCGAGATTCATCGATGCGATCAACGAGGTCCTCGGCCCGGAAGACCTCCTTCTGCACCTGGGGGACTTCGTAGGTGATCTTGATTCGCGGAAGGAAAAAGTCCGAACCGCAGGAAGAATCCGTGAACGACTCTCGGTCGACCGCATCGTGCTCGTCCGGGGGAATCATGATCCTCGCCATGTACGATTCGACCGACTCTTCGAATCCACCCACGATCTCCTCTCCTTCCGATGGCCGGCCAAAGGCCACCGAATCGTCTGCAGCCACTACCCATTGAGGAGTTGGCAGGGAAATCGAAGTGGATCTCTCCATCTCTACGGCCATACCCACGGCCGGCTCGAAGAAATCGGTCGCGCCACCGATGTGGGCGTGGACTGCTGGCGATATCAACCCGTCGCGATGGATGACCTGGTGGCGACGCTCTCCACACGGGAGATCCTCGCCTTCCCGGTGAAACGAATGCGTCGACAGCCCGACCGCCCCGCACCGTGAACTCGTTCCGTCGATGTCCCGGCACACGAACGTTTTCTCCGTACCGGAAGATCAGGGGTTCTGATCTCGAGGTGGCGAACCTACACTGAGGCGGTCCGAATTCCCGGAGCCGCTCTCATGCCCAGATCTGCCAGGCCCACGCGTACCGCTGTCGTACTGTCGGCGCTCGCCATCTCCAGTGGTGCCGTTGGAAGCCCTCAGGACGAACACGACTCGATCGTGGAGAAGTCGCAGTTCTTCGAATCGCAGGCCTGGCCGATCATCGAACGCGAATGCCTGCCATGCCATGGAGGGGCCGAGCGGGTCCGAGGAGGCTTCCGCATCGATGCCAGAGCGGGACTCCTTCAGGGAGGCGATCGTGGGCCGGCCATCGACGGAGTCGATCCGGCTGAAAGTCTCCTGCTGGAGATGATCTCCTGGAAATCGGACGACTACCAGATGCCGCCGAGCGGACGGCTGGACGACGATGAGATTTCCATCCTCACCGAATGGGTGCTTGAAGGTTCGACCTGGGCGGACGGCATCGGCACCGATCTTCCGGCCGACGCCTTCGAAGCCCGGACCATTCCGGATGGTGGTGACTGGTGGGCCTGGCAACCACTGGTTCAACCCGCGATTCCGACGGTGGCCGACTCATCATGGGTTCGGAATCCCGTCGACTCGTTCATCTTGAAGCAGCTCGAGGACGCCGGAATACGACCAGCACCCGAAGCCGATCGAACGACACTGGTCCGTCGGGTCGCGTACGACCTGACCGGTCTGCCTCCGACGCCGGAGGAAGTCGATTCCTTCCTCGAGGACCAACGACCGGACGCGTACGAACGCATGATCGATCGCTACCTCGATTCCCCGCAGCACGGGGTGAAGTGGGCACGACACTGGCTCGACGCCGTCCGTTACGCCGACACCGACGGCTACGAACGTGACCGCATCAAGCCCGAAGCCTGGCGGTATCGGGATTGGGTGGTCGACGCGATCAACGAGGACATGCCGTGGAATCGTTTCCTCACCGAACAGATCGCCGGCGACGAGCTCCCGGATCGGGATCTTTCCACCCTCACCGCGACCGGTTTCTACCGGCTGGGTATCTGGGACGACGAACCCACCGACGTCGAACTGGCGAAGAACGACGACCTTGACTCGATCCTTGACGTGGTAAGCCGCGGAATGATGGGAATGTCGGTCGCCTGTGCTCGATGCCACGAGCACAAGCGGGACCCGATCCTCCAGGGCGACTACTACCGACTCGCCGCGATCTTTCGTGACCTCGCTCCCTACAAGGAGCGCATGGGCAATGCGATCGACGCCAGGAACGTGACCCGTCTGGTGCCGAGTCATTTCGGTGCCCCCGGAGAGATCGCCTTCGCCGAGGAAGTGGAGGAGTATCGCACCAGATACGCGGAGACGATGGCCGGCCTGAGATCGTTCACCTCGTCGATCCCGACCCTCTCCGATCCGGATCCGCGGGAAATCGGCCTCGTCGCCCACTATCCGATGGACGACACGAAGAAGGGCGTGCTCGCCGACATCACCGGACGTCATCCGGGGCGACTGATCGATGCCAGGCTCGATCGGAAAGGTCGAATCGGCCGTGCGCTCGGGTTCGACGGCGGTGATGATCGAGCTCGCATTCCAAATGCCGCCCGGGAGTCCTTCACGATCAGTTTCTGGATGCAGACCACCGCCCAAGGCCGAGGTTCGGCGAGCGACCCTCGATGGTTCCGCGGTTCCGGCCTGATCGACGGCGAAGTATCCGGCATCGTCAATGATTTCGGCATCTCGATGATCGACTCCGGGGTGATCGCCGCCGGAGTCGGTAATCCCGAGACCTTCATCAGTTCCCCCGCGGGATTCAACGATGGGCGTTGGCATCACGTCGCGTTCGTTCGGGATGCCTCCAACGGCCGAATCTCGCTGCATCTCGACGGCCGGGAGGTCGACGCCGCCAATGGTGGACGTCAACCCCTCGATGCGATCAGCGATCTCACGATCGGCCGCATGCGTCCCGGAGGAGGTGGCTTTTCCGGAACGATCGATGAAATCCGGATTCACGAGCGTGCGCTCTCGCCCGATGAGGTCGCCAGCCTCGCGCTGGACTTCCGACTCGATGAGGCCGTGGCCGACGCCATTCGAAGCGACGACGGCGAACCGGCGGCCGCCGAGTTCATTCGGCTTCGAAACGAACTCCTCGCCCTGGAGCCGCCCCGATCCGAAGCGACCCTCGTCCTCTGCGCCCGGTCGCAAGGCCCCGTCCCTCCCAGGACTCACATCCTCATTCGAGGCGATGCCCACAGCCCCGGGCGCGAAGTCTCCCCTGGTGTTCCAAAGGTGCTCGGGGGCCACGACTTCGTTCCCGCGCCGCCGGACCACGGGGAATCCAGCGGACTTCGACTGGCCTTCGCGGAATGGTTGGTCGAAGACGACAATCGAGTGACCTGGCGGGTGGCTTCGAATCGACTCTGGCAACACCTGTTCGGCCGGGGCATCGTTCGATCGAGCGATGACTTCGGATCCCTCGGTTCCAGACCGACCCATCCGGAACTCCTGGACTGGCTGGCGGCCGAATTCACCCGCCGCGGTGAATCGCGACGCGAGATGGCCCGACTCATCCTCTCGTCCAGTACCTATCGCATGTCCAGCCGCTTCAACCAGTCGGCCTACGACGCGGACCCGCTGAACGATCTCCTCTGGCGACACGATCTCCGACGACTCTCGGCCGAAGAACTCCGGGACTCGATCCTCGCGGTGAGTGGCCAGCTGAATCCGGAACTCGGAGGCAAGGGCGTGTATCCCCCGCTGCCCCGGGCGGTCTTGGAGACCGCATCGCGTCCCGATCAGGCCTGGGGCAAGGCGAATGATCGACAAGCGGGCCGGCGAAGCCTCTACGTCTTCCTCAAACGCTCCCTCCGGCATCCTTTTCTCGAAGGATTCGATCAGCCTGACACCGACCGGGCCTGCTCCGTTCGTTTCGCCACCACCGTCCCCACACAGTCGCTCATGATGATGAACTCCGAGTTCATCGACCGACAGGCGGCCCGCATGGCCCGGCGGCTGGTCACGGAACATCCGGATGATCGCAAGGCCCAGCTCCGACGCGGTCTCACGCTCGTGCTCTGCCGCCCCCCCACCGACGATGAAGTCGAACAGATGATCGATCTGACAGAACAACTTCAAGCGCTCGACGAACTTTCCGAGGAAGAAGCGTTCGAAGCCGCCTGTGTCCTCATGCTGAACCTGAACGAATTCCTGCACGTCGGTTGAATCGACCCTGGATCCAGACCATGTCCGACCACCAACGCCCTGGCACCTTCTGTGGACGTACTCGACGAGAGTTCCTCTGGGAAACCGGTGGCTCATTCACCAGCGTCGCACTCGCCGGGATGCTGGCCCAGGATGGATTTCTGGCCGGACAGGCCACCGCCGCCGACGGAGAAACGCCCTTTCAGGCCGGATCGAACCCTCTCGCGCCCCGGAAGCCGCACCAGACGCCCAAGGCGAAGTCGGTCATCTTCCTCTTCATGTACGGCGGGCCGAGCCAGGGCGACACCTTCGACTACAAACCCAAGCTCTACGGCCTCGATGGAAAAACCATCGACGTCCGGGTGAAGGGTCGAGGCGGCACTCGAGACCAGGGACGAGTGGTCGGCCCCAAGTGGAAGTTCAAGCAACACGGAGAGTGCGGCGCCTGGGTGAGCGATCTCTTTCCCAATGTCGCCAAGTGTGTGGACGACATCGCCTTCGTGAAGAGCATGTACGCCGACAGTCCGTTGCACGGCTCCGCGATGCTCATGATGAACTCCGGGCAGATCCTCTCCGGATCCCCGGCCCTCGGTTCATGGGTGAACTACGGACTCGGCACGGTCAATGAGAACCTTCCCGGCTTCGTGGTCATGCTCGATCACACCGGCGGTCCCATCTCCGGAGCCAAGAACTGGTCGAGCGGATACATGCCGGCCAGCCATGCAGGAACCGTGCTTCGACCGAAGGGCGAGCCGATTCTCGACCTCGAACCGGATGCGGCTCGACGCGGATCCGTGCAGCGCCGACTGCTCGACCGCCTCCGAGCGATGAACGAGGCCCATGCCGGTCGCAATCCCGGCAATCCCGATCTGGAGAGCCGGATCGCCAGCTACGAACTGGCGTATCGCATGCAGTCGACCGCGCCCGAAGCCGTGGATCTCGCCAACGAGCCGTCATCCATGCGTGAGCTCTACGGACTTGATGACGGCCGCACCCGGGAATTCGGGCGCAAGTGCCTGCTCGCCCGGAGGCTGGTCGAACGAGGCGTTCGGTTCATCCAGGTCTACTCCGGCGGCAACCACAATGACGCCAACTGGGATGCGCACGGTGACCTGGTGTTCAACCACACCAAGCACGCCGGCGCCACCGACCAACCGATCGCCGCCCTTCTCACGGATCTCAAACAACGAGGTCTTCTCGACGAGACTTTGGTCGTCTGGGGTGGCGAATTCGGTCGCCAACCGGTGGCCGAATACGCCGAAGGCACCGGCCGGGATCACTGCTCCGCCGGCTTCACGATGTGGATGGCCGGTGGTGGCATCAAGGGGGGCGTGAGCGTGGGACAGACCGACGAACTCGGATCGGCGGCGGTGGAGGATCGATTCCACGTCAAGAACCTTCACGCCACGGTGCTCAACCAGCTCGGATTCGATCCCAACGCCCTCACGTACTTTCACGCCGGCCTCGAGAAGAAACTCGTCGGAGTGGAGGGTGCCCGCCCCATTCATCAGGTCATCGCTTGAAAGACGCGGGCGAATCGGTTGCCGATCAGGCGTCCGATTCAAGGCACCGGACCATCGATCAAAGGGGGTCGTGGAAGCAACTCCGGGCGATCCCCATGAAATCACCACGTTTCAAGATCCGGCGGGTCACCGCGTCGCGATGACACCAATTCCATGATGGTTCCTCATCCGGTCGCCACCCCGCTTCCGTTCAAAACCGAATTCAAATCGGGATCTTGACGAGTGGGCCCACTCGTCTGGTCGATACGTACGCTGTCCACGAGACCGCCTCATCGGAGCCGCAGCCCGTCATGTCTTCGCGATTTCTGGGAATTTCAGGACTGCTGATCATCCTCGGCCTCCTGACCGGGACGATCCTGCTCGGATTCGAACTCCGACAGCGGCTTCGGATCGAAGCCGCCCTCCGATCCGACGTCGCCGGCTTGTCCATGCATCGTGATCTCACCCCGCCGACCGAGGAACCACTGCTGGTGATCCTTGGAGACTCGAGGGCTGCGGCACTCGGGACTCCCGACATTCCGGGGTGGACCGTTTTCAACCTTGGAGTCCCAGGGCAATCCAGTGCCGAGGTTCTCGCACGTGCCGGGCGGGATCTGGTCCTCCTGAACCCCGACCACCTCGTCCTGATCGCCGGCGTGAACGATCTCAAAGAGGGCGATTCAAATCTGGCGATTCAGCGAGCAAGCAATGGCCTCTCGGACATTCTCGCCATCGCGGATCGCCTCGGAATCACCACCACGTTCATCGCACCCTGGCCGGCCGCCGAGGGAAGCCTGAGAGCGGCTCTCCTGCCGACCGACCTGAACGATCGGTGCGAACGACTGCTCGAAGAGGTGATCAAACGCCAACCAGCCGGNGCCAACGTCCTTTCGGTCTCCGAACTCCTCGATCAGAGTCAGAGCGTAAGAGCAGATCTTGCGCGTGACGCGCTCCATCTGAACGATGCCGGGAACGCAATCCTGCTGAAGTTGTTGGTCCAGCAGGTCGATCTCGGAAGAACCAGAGCGCACTGATGCTTTTCAATTCCTTTGACTTCGCCATCTTCTTTCCTGCCTTCTGCCTGGCCTACTTCGCCCTGCGGAAGCACATCGCCGCGCGAAATCTCTTGATCGTCGCCGGCAGNTACCTGTTCTACGGATGGTGGGATGTTCGATTTCTTCAACTGATCATCATCTCAACCGCGGTGGACTACCTCGCGGCCCTGCTGATCTCACGGGGCCAGATCGCGCTACGCACCCGGCTCGGGGTCTCGACCTACGTCATGGTCGGAGCGTTGATACTGGTCGGAATCGACTGGTCGGGAGGCCTCTGGTCACCTCGATTCCTCGCCAACCCGCAGGCGACCTGGATCGTCGGCCTCTGCGCGGCCGCCATCGCCCTTGCCAACGCCCTCTACCTCGTCCTGGCGCGTCTTTCCGAAGACCACCGCCGCAAGACCTGCCTCACCCTGAGTATCGTCGCCAATCTGGGCATACTTGCGACCTTCAAGTACTTCGATTTCTTCGCCGGCAGCCTGTCCAATCTGACGGAATCCACATTCGGGTTCGAACCCAGCGACTGGACCCTCGGGTTCGTGCTGCCGGTGGGCATCTCGTTCTACACGTTCCAGACCATGAGCTACTCGATCGATGTCTACCGTCGGAAGACGGAAGCGAGCGATCGCTTCATCGACGTTGCGGCCTATGTCGGATTCTTCCCTCAACTGGTCGCCGGCCCGATCGAAAGAGCGTCTCAACTCCTACCCCAGTTCCACGAAGTCCGACCGCCACTCGACGTCGATCGTTTTCGACGGGGCGCCTGGCTGATCGTCTGGGGTTTCTTCAAGAAGATGGTCGTCGCCGACAACATGGCGGTGATCGTGAATGCGACGTTCGGCCCGTTCGACGACGGAAACTTCACGCTTCCTCCCGACGGCCTGACGCTCCTCGTCGCCCTCTACGCCTTCGCGTTCCAAATCTACGGCGACTTCTCGGGCTACACCGACATCGCCCGGGGGATTTCGAAGTTGCTCGGTTTCGACCTGATGCGGAACTTCGATCTTCCCTACTTCGCGACCAGCCCTTCCGACTTCTGGAAACGATGGCACATCAGCCTCTCGTCCTGGCTTCGCGACTATCTGTACATCCCGTTGGGCGGAAACAAGGGCGGCCCCTGGGCAACGTATCGAAATCTGACCGTCACCATGCTCCTCGGCGGCCTCTGGCACGGTGCCGCCTGGAACTTCGTGATCTGGGGTGCCTACCACGGCCTGCTTCTCTCCATCTACCGGGCCCTTGGAATCAGAACGGAGCAAGGTGCGTATTCGCGCCCGGTGATATTCCTCTTCGGGATATTGATGTTCCATCTCACGTGCATCGGATGGCTGTTGTTCCGAGCCCAGAATGTGGAGACGATCATCGCCTTCCTCGAAGGAATCGTTCTTCACCCCGTCGCCTCGGAACAGACCTGGATCGATCTCCTCACCGTCTTCAAGTACTGCTGGTTCCTCGTCGCATTCCAGATCGCACAGGGCATCCTGCGTACCCAGGATCCGATGAGACGCTGGCATTGGTTCGCCCGCCTCAACATCTGGATCTTCGTCCTCATGTCGTTGATCGCGCTGTCTGCTAGAGGCGGGCAGGAATTCATCTACTTCGCATTCTGAGCCACTGATGATCAAGATGCCATCCAGAAAATGGTGGGTGCGGTTCGCCGTCGGTCTCGCGTGGACGCCGATTGCCGCCGAATTCTTCCTCCGGGTCTTCGCCCCGGTGCCGATGCTGCCCCGGTACATCCAGGCAGGGTCACACGGGGTGCGCACCAACATGCCCTCCCAGATCTATCGACATCAGACTCCTGAATACAC
>NYSW01000083.1 GCA_002683195.1 Phycisphaerae bacterium | reverse complement strand
CCCTACGGCGAACATCGGTCCGGCAACGATCCCCCAGACCGGGATGTCCAACCTCCTGGGACGCCGGGTCAACGGCAACGGGTCGGTCCTCGTCGACGACCCCAGCGGCCTTCTGTCGTTCGGCGAATCCAGCTTCACGATCGAGGCCTGGGTTCGCCTCGACCAGATTTCGAACACTGACGGACCGAACCAGAGGCAGACGCTGGTTCAGAAGAAACAACTCGTTGCCGGCGGGGCCTCCACCGATTACCTCGTCCTCGTCCAGGCAGGCGATGCCTCGGTGACTTCTTCAAGAAACTACGGCAAGACCAACAATCTCAGTGGACGAGAAATCGCGGTCCTCTTCGGGACCGGATCGGAGACCTGGATCGCCACCAGCGCTCTGGAGATCATCGACAACGACTGGCACCACGTCTCCGTCTCACGGGACGTCGATTCGGACAAGATCCGGTTCACGCTCGACGGCCGGCGCTCGGTGGTGACTCCCGACACCCCCGGACACACGACCAACGACGGACCACTCCTCATCGGTGCCCACACCAACGCCAGTGGCAACTTCAACCAGTTCCTGCGCGGCGACATCGACGAACTGAGAATCCTGGACGGTGTCGTGCCCCAGGATCTTCTGCTGGCAGATTTTCGTGGAGGCGACTGCAACGGCAACGACATTCCCGATGGCTGCGAGATCGATGCCGGAGATGAAATCGACTGCGATGGCGATGGTCGTCCGGACTCCTGTCAGCTCGCCGAGAACGACTGCGATGGCAATGGCATACCGGATGAGTGCGATCCCGACTGCAATGGCAACGGCATTCCGGATGCCTGTGACATCGCACTCGCGACCAGTCTGGACTGCCAGATCGACGGTATCCCCGACGAATGCCAAGTCGATGGGAACGGCCGCATCGGCTACGACGAGAC
The DNA here is from genome assembly GCA_002683195.1 of Phycisphaerae bacterium. Next base: position 35,274 of record NYSW01000083.1, on the reverse strand, counting down.
CGGAATTGCATTCGTCGCGGTCCGCACGGACGTGCCGAACATGGTGTGGCTCCAGCGTTTCAACGCCGCGGCCAATGCGACCGTCGTGGGGGCGATCGAGGCGGAATTCAGCATCGTTCCCGCGGGTGTCTCCTACACCGCCGGTATCTGGAACGACCCGAACGGCGATGGTGAACCTGCGGATGCGCAACTTCTCTGGTCGGTTGAAGGCACCACCACCGACGACGAGGGTGTGTTCACGATCCCCGTCCCCGATGTCGCAGTGGGCGATCGTGGCGCCGTCTTCTACGTGGGATTCTCGATGGTGGTCGACACGAATCCCAATGGCGGAGACTTCCCCGCCTCGCTCGACATGTACGGCGATCCGACCCTCGGTCGGGCATGGTTGATCGGAAGTACGGATCCGATCGACCTGAACGATCTTCAGACCTTCTCCGAGGAATACAGCCTCGTCGAGAATCGCTACATGACCGGCAACTGGCTGATTCGAGCCATCACATTGGATCCCGCCCAGGACTGCAACGGAAACGGGGTGCCCGACGACTGCGACGTCCTCGAGGGCACGAGCCCCGATGTCGATGGTGATGGTCGTCCCGATGAATGCGGCGACTGCAACGACAACGGCATCCTCGACGGCTTCGAGATCGCCGACGGACTTCTCGGCGACTGCGACGGGGATGCGATCCCCGACGTCTGCCAGGTGTTTTCGAACGACTGCGACGGCGATGGTCTCCCGGATTCCTGTGCGATCGATCTCGGCGGTGACTGCAACGAAAACGGCATTCTCGACACCTGCGACATCACCAGCGGGTACGAAATCGACGAGGACGGCAACGGTGTCCCCGATTCCTGCGAAGACTGCAATGGCAATGGTCGTCTGGACATCTTCGACATCGAACTCGGCCTGAGCGACGACTGCGACGGGAACAACGTGCCGGATGAATGCGAGTTCGGCGATCCCGTGCTCGACACCGTCTACACCTTCGCCGACGAGGAGGCCGAGAGCTACCTGAACCTGATCGGTCCCACCGAGTTCGCGTGGGTCACCACCCACCAGGTCGAAGCTGGTGCCGAGTGGATCGGCGCGATCGACATCTCCTGGGGGCTGGCGTGGCCCGGCCAGTCCGCGAAGGTCGCAGTCTGGAAGGATCCCAACGGCGATGGTGATCCGAGCGATGCGGAACTGGTGACCGAGTTCGCGACGCTCACCACCGAAACCTACAGCGGCGCGATGGTGCGGATACCGATCCCGCCCACCAGAGTCGGCGACGCCGGCGACACCTTCTTCATCGGAGGGTGGTACTCATCGCCCATCGGCGGATCTCCGATCTCGCTCGACTACGACGTCGACGGCACTCGGAGCTGGCTGGTATTCGACTCGGGTGGTGGTTCGGTCGACCTGGCGAATCTCGCCGGGGAAACGGTCAGCGAATTCAGCTTCTACGACTTCGTGATCGCCGCGGTGGCGCACGATGGGACCAGTTTCCCCAACGATTGCAACGTCAACACGATCATCGACCCCTGCGACATCCTCGACGGCACCGCCACCGATCAGAACGGGAACGGCATTCCCGACGACTGCGAGGACACCTGCCCCGCCGACTTCGATGGTGATGGCGTCGTCGGCGGCAGCGATCTCGGACTCCTGTTCGTCCAGTGGGGCGGTCCGGGGACGGGAGACCTGAATGGCGACGGCACTGTGAACGGGAGCGATCTCGGTCTTCTGTTCGTCCAGTGGGGACCCTGCGACGGCTGACCCCGCCGGGGGTCCCGGCCCGGAATGCGACGAGCCCCGCCAGCACCTCCCGGTGCGGCGGGGCTCGTCACTTGAAGGTCCCCGAGGTCGACGAGCGGCCGGTACCACCAGCGCAGCAGTTGAACCCGTGATGCATCGACGATGCCGATTTTCCCGATTCCGGTGGCCGATCCGATTCATCCGTTAAGGTGGAAGTCACGCAACAGCGTCCAAGACCCGGCCCACCCGTCGAGCGGTGTTCCGGGGCCAAAAAACCTGCTCGACGACATCAAGAACCGTGATCCACCCGTCCTCGCCGAGGCACGGGAGGTTGATCGTTGATTGACGTGATGGCCCGCGAGTGGGCCGGGATCAGACGCGACCATGTCCATCTTTCCTCTTCCACAGTTCGAGACAGACGCCGACCCCACCGACCGGGGCATGACCGACGAAGAGCGATACGCCAAGCTTGAGTCACCCTCGACGATCGTCGTCCGAGTCGGTTTCATGGCTCGGGTGGCGGAGTACCCCTATACGGGGGAAGCCAAACCTGGTTGTGGCTCGAAACTCGTCGCCAAGACTCACCGTGGTCAGGAAATGGTCGAGATGCTGACCACCACCTGCCCGAACGCAGGATGCGGAAAGTCCGTCACCCGATCCGAGATGCTCGAGTACATCAAGGGGTCGGGCGGAAAGGACTACCCCTTCCGGACCGATGGCCGGATCCTCCGAGTCGCCACCATCGAGGACATGAACGAATGGTCCGCGGTGAAGGCGACCTGCCTCGAAAAGGTCAAGGTCGTCAAGCGATTGGTCGCCGAGCAAGGCCTTGAGATGTCGGTGGTCGAGGTCGAGCCGATTCTGGGGCAGGAACAGCTGACCGTCTACTACATGAGTGATGATCGAGTCGACTTCCGAGAACTGGTGAAGGACCTGGCCTCGGAGTTCAGCACTCGAATCGAGATGCGGCAGGTCGGCGGCCGCGACGAAGCCAGACTGACCGCCGACTACGAGAAGTGTGGTCAGCACTGCTGCTGCAAGAACTTCCTGAAAGTGCTCAAGCCAATCTCCATGAGGGCGGCGAAGACCCAGAAGGCCACGCTCGATCCTCTCAAGATCTCCGGCCGCTGCGGCCGACTCATGTGCTGTCTTCGTTACGAAGACGAAACGTACGCCGATCTCAAGAAGCGCCTGCCCCACCGCAAGACCCGGGTCGGCACGCCGGAAGGCCCCGGAATCGTCCTCGATTCCAAGATCCTCGTGCAGCTCGTCCTGGTGAAGCTCGAAGAGGATGGCCGACAGATCGCGGTCCCGGTGGAGGAACTCTGCGATCCCGACAACTGCCCCGTGAAAGCGCCGGAACCGGATCCTTTCCGTGGACTCGGCGGGCCCGAAGTCGAAGAGCGCTCCGACGATCAGAAACGGAACCAGCGGTCACGCAAGACGAGGTCCGCTCGGCAAGCGGAACACAAGACGATCGCCAAGGGTGAGGCAGAGGCCAGAACCGCGGCACCGGAGACCGGAGATCGGGTGAAGCCCGAAAGCGATGACCCCCAAACCACCGGGCCGAAGAAGAAGCGACGGCGTCGGAGGAGGAAGAACTCATCGGGAGGGGACGGTGGAACCCCGGCTCCGAAGGCGTCCGGCCAGGGATCCTCCGCCGGCCCCGCGGATCCCGGAGGTTCACCCGCGGGATCCGAAGGCCCCAAGAAGAAGCGCCGACGCAGACGACGACGCAGCGGTGGAGGCGGTGGAGGCGAAGGAACGTCTCCCGATGGAAACAGCGGAGGCTGAAGCACTTCCTGGCTCGCACCATCACGACGGGCGCCATCGTGTTGAGGTCACCTGACCGCACGCTTGCGGGAATACGAACCCTCGCTCGCGATGCTCGAACACCGGCTCCTTGATCGGCCTCTTTCAGTCGATGGACCATCTCCGACCTCAGAGGATTCGGCCAGAGGCTGCGGATCCGGTGAAGCTGGAGCCGAATCCCCGTCTGACCATGTCTGCCGGTGACATGGACGAGGCACGGACGGTGACGGCACCCTGGAGCCAGGCACATTGAATCGGTATCGGACCGAAGCCGAAAAAAACGGGCCGGTGCTTTCGCNCCGGCCCGCGTGTCATTGATGATCNGGGTGGGAATCAGGCGTGGATCGCGCGACCCTCGGTGGCGAGCACGGCTTCATGCATTGATTCCGCCATCGTCGGATGGGCATGAATGGTCGAGATGATGTCTTCGGCCGTCGCCTCGAGTCGCTTGGCGAGACCCATCTCGGCGATCAGCTCGCTGGCATCCTCGCCGAAGATGTGACAACCGAGGATCTCCCCGTAGGGCTCGCTGGTGATGACCTTGACCAGACCCTCGGTGTGACCGGTGGCGATCGCCTTGCCGTGGGCCTTCAGCTGGTACTTGCCGACCTTGTACTTGATGCCCTGCTCCTTGCAGGCACGTTCGGTCAGGCCCACCGAGGCGATCTGCGGATTGGTGTAGGTGCAGCCGGGAATGCCGTCGTAATCGATGGCGACCGGATGATGACCGGCCATCTTCTCGACCGCGATGATTCCTTCTTCGCTCGAGACGTGGGCGAGCCATGGAGCGCCGATGCAGTCGCCGATCGCATGCACGCCCGGGACGCTGGTTTCGTAGCTCGGATCCTTGGAAGACTGAACGTCGGTCACGATCGCGTCCCGCTCGACCTTGAGACCGAGTGACTCGTCGCACAAACCGTCGAAGCGCCCCTTCACACCGATCGCGACCAGGACCACTTCGGCGTCGAGGACTTCGGTCTTCGACTCGTCCTTCGCATCGGCGACGGTGACCTTGACCCCGTTCTTGCCGGTCTTCACATCCTTGACCATGGTTCCGGTGCGGAACTTGATGCCCTGCTTCTCGAAGGACTTCTTCGCAGCCTTGGAGATGTCGTCATCCTCCACCGGAAGGATGCGATCCACCATCTCGACCACCGTGACTTCACAGCCGAACGCATTCATGAAGTAGGCGAACTCCATGCCGATGGCGCCGGAGCCGATGGCGATCATGGACTTCGGGCAATGGTCGATGGTCAGCAATTCATAGCTGGTGAAGATGTTCTTTCCGTCGCTCGGAGCGAAGGGAAGTTGTCGCGGACTCGCTCCGGTGCAGACCAGAACCTTGTCGGCGGTGATTCGGCCCTCGGAGGAGGAACCTGCACCGTGGTAGTAGTCGTCGTCCGCCTTGAGCACCTCGACTTCGCACGGCGTTCCGCCGGTCGCGCCCTTGACGATGCGGGCGTGGCCTTCGTAATGGTCGACCTTGTTCTTCTTGAGCAGGTAGCCGACGCCGTTGTTCAGAGTGCCGGTGATCTTGCGGCTGCGGCCGATCACCTTGTCCCAGTCGACCTTCACGGCCTTGGGATCGATCTCGAGTCCCCATTCGGAACCGTGGGTGATCGCCTCGGTGTAGAGCTCTGCGTTGTGAAGCAGGGCCTTGGTGGGGATGCAACCCCAGTTGAGACAAACGCCTCCGAGCTTGCCACGCTCGATGCAGGCAGTCTTGAGGCCGAGCTGGGCGGCTCGAATCGCGGCTACATAGCCGCCGGGTCCGGAACCGATCACGATGAGGTCGTAGTGCTTGGAGTCTGCCATGACGAGAAATTCGCTCCACTGGCGTTGGCCGTCCTGAGGCCGGGCATCACCGCCGCGGTGACCGCTCCGTTGCTCGAGACGAGGGCCGCAAAGTGTACCGGACCCGCTCCTCCAGGCCGTTTCCCGGACCTCCCTCCTCCGCGATCACCTCGGATTCCGCGTTCCCGGACCAATCCCTCGGAAGTGAACGCCCGACCCGGTCGATGAAACTTCCGAGGATGAGCATCAACCACCACGAGCATCGAACCCGCCAACGCCCCACTGACCACATGGCATGGGGGCTGTCGGCCATGGCTGCCGGCGGGGTGATGACCGCCGCGGGGCTCATCGGCGGATCACCGGCCGTTGGAGCCGTGGGCCTGTTCATCACCCTCACCATCGGCATCCTGAATTCGATCTTCCTGCGACGGTCGATGAAGATCGACCCACAGGCGGCCGCCATGCAGTTCGCCCCGGCCGGCTGCTGGGCCTGGCGGCTGGATGACGGAACGATCTGGTCGGACGAGGATTTTCGACGATTGGCCGGGGTGGAGGATGCGGAATCCTTCAAAGACTTCGCGGATCTCCTTGGACGAGTCCACCCCGAGGATCTTTCGATGGTCCATGCGGCGATCGACAAGACCATCGAGCATGGGACGAGTCTGGATCTTCAGGTCAGGCTTCGCAGCGATGAAGGCCTCTGGAGACCGCTCCGCTTTCTCGGAGGGGTACCGGCGCCCGGAAATCCGGATGCCTGCATCCGCGGCTTCGCCTTGGATGACACCCACGATGCGGCCGCGGTTTCGCTTGCGGAGGGGACCGGCGAGGAGTTGGTTCGAGCACTCTCCGAACTCGCCCGATCCAATGCCGACCTCGAAACCGTCCGAATCGACCTTGAACAGAGAAATCACGAGCTGGAGCTGGCTCGATCGGCCGCCGTGGACGCCACGACGTCCAAGAGCCAATTCCTCGCCAACATGAGCCACGAGATCCGAACCCCCCTGGGCGCGATCATCGGCCACGCTGAACTGCTGGTGGATGAGGGCGAAGCGATCGACGACGTCGCCCCGAAGACCGGGCGAAGACGTGAGTTCGTGGAGACCATCCACCGAAATGGCGAGCACCTCCTGGCTCTGGTGAGCGAAATCCTCGATCTCTCAAAGATTGAGGCGGGTCACATGCAGATCGAACGTGTCCCAGACGATCCCCGACGCCTGATCGAGGATGCGAGCCGGCTCCTCGCCGGCCAGGCGGATGCCCGCGGCCTTGCCATGGCGGTTGAAATCGACTCCCAGGTGCCGGAGACCGTCTCTCTGGACCCGGTCCGATGCCGTCAAATCCTGATCAACCTCGTTGGGAATGCGATCAAATTCACCGAGCATGGGGGAATCCGGATCAAACTCGGATACGAGACCGGCCGAAACGAGCTCAGAATGGTGATCACGGACACCGGTATCGGGATGGATTCCGGAGCCCTGAATCGGATCTTCCAGCCCTTCCGCCAGGCGGACGGCTCCATGACGCGGCGATTTGGTGGCACGGGGCTTGGCCTCTCCATTTCACGGCATCTCTGCCGCCTCATGGGCGGAGATCTCACGGTCGAAAGCCGTCGAGGCCACGGTTCGACCTTCAAGGCCTCCTTCAAGGCCCCGATCGCGACCAGAAGCCGACTCCAAACGTCTGGAACCACGATTCCGTCAGACCTCCGAATTCTGCTTGCGGAAGATGGCCCCGACAATCGTCGCCTGGTCAGTCATCTTCTGGGTCGTCTGGGGGCCGAAGTCGAAACGGTTGAAAACGGCCGCGAAGCCGTGGATCGCCTCCTGCACGGCGGAGCGGCGATCGATTTGGTCCTCATGGACATGCAAATGCCGGTCATGGACGGCTGGGAAGCGACCCGAAGGCTCCGAAACGCAGGCTGTGGAGTGCCGGTGCTCGCCTTGACCGCCAATGCCATGCCGGGGGACCGAGCAGCCTGTCTGGAAGCCGGTTGCGACGCTTATCTCGCCAAACCAGTCCGGCGAGAGGCCTTGGCCGCCGCGATTTCGACGATTCTGGCCGAATCGGACTCGGAACGACGCGCCGGTTGAGCTCGCTTCGTTGACGCTGCATCGACGCTGCCCGTAGCATTCTCGGTTCGTCCGAACGGTCGTGTGAGACCTGTTCTGCGACGTCTTCGCCTGGAGGCCTCGTGCGTACCGCGATCATCAGCGACATCCACGGAAACCTCGAGGCGCTTCAGACCGTCCTCGCGGACATCGACCGCCGCGAGGTGGACGAGATCATCTGCCTCGGGGACATCCTCGGCTACGGTCCGAATCCATTGGAATGCGTCGATCTGATCGCGGAACGATGTACGTGGAGCCTCATGGGCAACCACGATTACGCCGTCCTGTACGAGCCGACGAATTTCAACAAGGCCGCGAAGGAAGCGGCGTACTGGACGCGTTCCAAACTCGACCATGCGGTCGAACAGGACCCCGATTCGGGCAATCGTCGACTCGATTTCCTCAATCGCATTCGTCCGCGGGTTCGGTATCAGGATGCGTACATCTGCGTCCACGGTTCGGTTCGCAAACCGATCAACGAATACCTGTTCGAAACCGATGTGACTGGTGACCGGGTCAAGATCAAAGATGTGTTCCGACGAATCGACGACGACGTCACGATCGGCGAAACAACCGTCCGGGGACGCTGCCTCGTCGGCCACACCCACGTGCCCGGCGTGTTCATCTGGACCGAGGAAGACGGTGCGGACTTCACGCGAGCCGCCAGTCTCGGCGGTGGTTCGGCAGATTCCGACCCACTCGACCTCGACCCTGCCGTCCTCGAGGAAGCGACGACCGAAGCGGATCCCTTCCTCGTCGGCGTGCATAAGTTCGATCCGAGCGAGAAAGCGATCGCCAACCCGGGGAGCGTGGGTCAGCCCCGTGATCTGGACGAACGAGCCAGTTACGCGGTCCTCGACACATCGACGGATCCCCACCAGATCGAGTTCTATCGAGTTCCGTACGACATCGATTCGGTCGCCGAGAAGATCTACGCGATCGCCGAACTCGACGACTGGCTCGGAGACCGATTGACCGAGGGGCGATGAACTCAAGATCCCACCCTCGGGATCCCGAATCCGACCCTCCCGCCAACGAAACAGAAACCGTTCTTCTTCCCCGGGGCACCTCTGCCCCGTTCCGACCGACTCGCCTGCCAGCAGAGCCGAGATGACTCCCGAAACACGCCGACGAATCATTTCCGCGGTTGTCCTGCTCTTTGCAGCCGGACTGATCGCCCTCGCCTTCCTCAGACCTCGTGAAGAGCCGCCGCCGGTGGATGCTTCCGCCGTCGAAAGCAGCGAGGTCGATGAGTCGATCGGGGAGGTCGAAAACGTCTCGACGACGCCGACCCAGCCGGTCGACCAGCCGAAGTCCGTGACGGAGTCCGTGGCGGACGCGGTGGCGGACGCCCAGGACCAGACCGTGGCCGAGGTGACGCCCACCTCTCCCGCCAAACCGAGCACCAACCTCGTGGCGCGAGCACCGGGCGGCGCCGTCACCGATCCTGCCTCCCTCGGCGGGCTCGACGCACTGAAGAATCGGTTCCAGATCACCTTCAGTCCCCTGGCTGCAGGCATCGAATCGATCGTCTTCAGTGATTTCTGGACCGAAGCGAAATTCGCCCGCGCTGCCACCCAGCACACCCGAGACGACGGCGCGACGCCACTTCCGGATGACGCCGAACGCTATTCCCTCAACGCCAGCACGTACGGCAGCGACCGAATCCCGATGCTGGCCGCCCGAGTGATCGAGATCGACGGCGCCCGCATCAATCTCTTCGGCAACGTCTGGGCTGAAACCGCACCCGGGGCATTCCAGACTGAGTTGGTTGATCCCGAAACCGGAGACGTCCAGTTCAGAATCGACCGCCGATTCGAACTGGCAGCCAATGGTTACGACCTCACGCTCACCCAACGAGTGGAGAATCTGGGCGGCTCCGAGACGACCCCCGCGAACGTCCGATGGATCCAGTACGGACCGGGAGATCTCGATCGTGATCGAGGATCCTTCATCGAGGTTCGACGATTCCACTTCGGGTACCTCTTGCCTCCCAATCGGGATCCCGCTCAGGCGAACGTCACGGCCAACGGTCAGCTCTACGAACGTGGTGAAGTGCTCGGACGGATCGAGGAGTGGTACAACCTGCCTCAAGGCACTCCGATCTCACCCGAGATGCTCGACCTCTGGCCCAACGAGACCAGTCGGGAACAGACGCTTGAACTGTCCTGGTTCGGAACCACCAACCGGTACTTCACTCTCTGCGTCCACGCGGTCTACGACCCTCCCGAACGAACCGACCGCAAGGCCGGCGGCAGCATCCAGTCGGTCCGTCCGATTGCGGACCTGAGCGCTGCACCCGAGAAGCAGACGATCGTCACGGAACTCCACGGTCCAGTGAAGGTCATCGCCCCCGGGGCCGCCGCGAACTGGGACATGGGGGTCTACGCAGGCCCGCTCGAACGAAGCGTGCTTGAAACCGGCGAGCCGTACGTCGGGCTGAACATGAGAGACCTGATCGTCTACCTCATGAGCGGGTGTTGCACCTTCTGCACCTTCTCCTGGCTGGCTGACGGACTCGTGGTCTTCCTGAGCTTCCTGCACGGGATCGTCTTCGACTGGGCGCTCGCGATCGTTCTTCTGGTCTGCATCGTCCGCCTGATCCTTCACCCGGTGATGCGGAAAGGCCAGATCCAGATGCAGCGGGTGAGCCGGTTGATGACCGAGCTGAAGCCGGAACTGGACGCCCTGCAGAAGAAGTACAAGGAAGATCCGTCCCGCATGCAGTCGGAACAACGCCGACTCTTCATGGAGCGAGGGGTCAACCCCATGGGATGCGTCGGAGGCCTGCTCCCGACCTTCCTGCAGATGCCCATCTGGATCGCGCTCTATGCGATGCTGTTCTTCGCCTTCGAGTTGCGGCAGGAACCGGCGTTCTTCGGCTTGTTCCAGCTTCTTCCCGACATGATCGTCGGAAACGCGACCCTCTTCGGGAACTTCCTTGGAGACCTCAGCCGGCCCGATCACTTCGTGGAATTCGGATCACCGGTCGACATCTACATCACCAAGTTGACGGGCATCAACCTGTTGCCGCTCCTGATGGGCTTCATCTTCTACGTCCAGCAGAAGTACATGAGCCCGCCACCCAGTCCGAACATGACCCCCGAACAGCTTCAGCAGCAGAAGATCATGAAGATCATGATGGTGGTGCTGTTCCCGGTCATGCTCTTCCAGGCTCCGAGTGGACTCACCCTCTACATCCTGACTTCGAGTTCCATCGGCATCATCGAAGGCAAGCGGATTCGCAAGCACATCGATTCGATGGATCTCACCAAGCCGGTCCCCCAGAAGCCGGTGTCGGAGAAGAAGAAGGCTCGCAAGGACAAGCTGGGACGGATGTACGCGGAGAAGCTCGAGGAGGCTCGGCGGAAGCAGGCCGCCAAGCGAAGTGGATCCAAGAAGTCCTTCAAGAAGCGAGACGGATGATGGAATCGCCGGGCGGTGACGGCAGTCACGGCGACGGCATCCCGATCGTCGCGGTGGGAACGGCGCCTGGCCATGGTCGACGCACCCTCATTCGTGCCTCGGGTCGGGGCGTCATCACCTCGGTGGCCGACCGGCTGACCGGCGACGCGGCGGGGGCATGCCGCGCCGAGCAACGCGGGTTCTTTGGCACCCGCTGGCGCCTCCGGTCGGAAGTGAAATTTGACCTTGATCTCCCCGTGCTCCTGCTGATCGCTCCCGGTCCGAATTCGTTCACCGGAGAGGACACGGTTGAATTCGAGATTCCAGGAAATCCCGCACTTGCCGATCGCATGGTGCAGGAGATCCTCGAGCAGCTGATCGACCGGCTCGGCGACGCCCGGCTCGCCGGCCCCGGGGAGTTCTCCGCCCGGGCATTTCTCGCGGGCCACCTCGACCTGGCCGACGCCACGGGGATCGCGGCCGGGATCGCGGCCGAGCGGGACGTCGAACTCGACGCGGCGGAGGCCCTCCGAAGATCTGAATCCGGGGAACGGCTTCGCCGGCTCTCCGACGAACTCCTTCGCTCGATCGCTCGACTCGAGGCCAGTATCGACTTCACCGAGGAAGAAGATGTGATCGGTTGTACCGCCGGCGAACTCCGGAACGGACTGACTCCCATCGCCGAAGAACTCGACCGCCTCCTGGAATCGACCGCCGCGGTCACCAGCGCCGTCTCATCTCTCCCTCGAGTGATTCTGGCCGGTCCACCCAACGCGGGGAAATCCACCCTGTTCAACGCCCTCGTCGGCGAGGACCGGGTCGTGGCCTCGCCCATCGCCGGAACGACCCGAGACACCATCGAGATCGAAATGGAACTTCCCCTCGAAGACCGAGCCGCGGTTCGACGAGTGATCCTCGTCGATACCGCCGGCAGACCCGAAGCCGGGACCACGAAGGATCCCCTGGGGGCCGCAGCGGCCGAGGCGACACAACGAGCGATCGAGGCCGCTGACCTTGTTCTTGATTGCCGCCCGATGGATTCTCCGGCAGCCGCCGACGGGGAATTGACTTCAACCACCAATGACCAATGCCGCCGGATCAAGGTCATCACTCAGGCGGATCGACTCGAGCCCGAGTTCGATCTCGACCCCGAAGCGATTCCGACCTCGGGAACCACCGGCATCGGACTTGATCGCCTGCAGGCCGCGATCTCCCACGGACTCTCCGATCGGCCGACCGGGGGATCCGCCGTACTCGCCTGGCAGGAAATGGCGAGCGAAGCCCGATCCGAAGTGGCCGAGGCGATCGCCGATCTCGCGCACCTCCCTGATTCTGCGGGTCCTCGCCACCCGGAGACGACCGCGGATCGATGCCGCGCCGCAGTCGATGCGATCCGTCGACTCGATGGCGGATTTGATCACGAAGCGGTTCTCGATCTCGTCTTTGGTCAGTTCTGCATCGGCAAGTGATCGGCATCCCGCGGCCCGGTGGTTCCGTAGCATGTCCATATGAATGGCCGTTCAAACCCACGTCAGCCCCGCCCGCGACACGCGGCGGAATTCGATTCCGAAACCGCGCTCCGGTCCACGGAACTCCGAGTGAGGCCCCGGTACGCGGAATGCGATCCGATGGGCGTGGTGCACCATTCAACGTATGCCATCTGGTTTGAAATAGGACGGACCGAGATGCTTCGTGGATGTGGCGGGTCGTACCGAGACCTCGAAGCCTCGGGTGTCTTTCTGGTGGTGGCCGACCTGGCGATTCGATTTCGACGCCCCGCCAGATACGACGACGACCTCCTTCTCCACACGCATCTTCTGGAGGGAGGACGGGCCAGGCTCCGCCACGGCTACACCCTCTGTGGTCCCGATGGGAGCTTGTTGGCCACCGCGACGTCCACGCTCGCCTGCGTCGATTCAGAAGGCAACCTGCGGCCGATTCCCAATGACGTCGCCGCCATGGTCGACGGCTGATCAGGGCCTCACCCCGAACGCCAAAAGAAGTACGGCCGGCTCCAGAGAGCCGGCCGTACTTTCACAAATCTCTAGAGAACTGAAGAGGTCTCTCTTCGCGTTCAGCGGCGACGCCTACGCATGCCGACGAGACCGAGGCCCGCGAGACCAGCGATCGCCGGCGTCGGAACGACGATCAGCATGTCCTGGTTGTTGGGGTTGGACAGTCCGAGCAGCTTCGTGTAGTTGAAGAAGCCACCGGTGCCGAGACTCAGGATGAGATTGTTCGCGATGTTGGCGACTTCGGCGCTGTACGTGTCGGTGAAGGCCATCGCGCCACGGGAGATGTTCATTTCGCTCAGTGCGACGGATGCGTCGGTGGAGGAAGTGAAGTTCTCGTGGGAGATTTCCCAGACCACGAGCTGGAAGGCGGAGGCGTAGTTGGACGCCACGCTCCAGCTGTCACCGGGCTCGTACTGTGTCTGATCGTACCAACGAGCGTACAGGTCCTTCATCAGGGTCTGTCGTGCTTCCGACATGCCAGGGTTCGGCAGTTCTTCGGGAACGTTGGCGATTTCAGTCACGGTGTAGACGATCGGATCGTCCACGAAGCCTTCGTTCATCTCGACGCAGAACGTCTTCAAGATTCCACCGCTCTCGGCCTTGAAGCTGTTCACGCCGGCGAGTCCGAAGTAATCGGAACCAGTGGCGGCCGCATCAAATGTTCGGCTGGCATCGTAGTTGTAGCGAATGGCGTGGCCCGGCGCGGTTCCCAGACGGGAGACCGTGATGACGTCACCTGGCTCCAGCCCAGCGCTGGCGGTGGCAGTCATAGCCGTGGCGGCCGCGAGGCCGGTAAACAGAAGGGACTTCATCTCTCTCTAGCTCCATTATCAAGGCTTCCCGGTCTCTCGCCGGCGAAGCAGTCGTTCCCTGAGCACAAGCTGACAACATGTCGAGCTCTCCCCAGTTCTCTCTCTAGGGATAGGGAGAATGCCCCCCTTCCTGACTGTTGCAAACGGAATAGCTCGTTTCTCCAACCCAAATTGTCCCAATGGAAATTGCTGACTCTTCGGCCGCCAGAATCCGCCACGTGGTGGCGGCCGGAGGCAGAACAATTCGCTTTTTTAGACTCCCGAGTGGTTATCGGCCAAAAATACACAGGCTGATCCGACTGGGCGTTCCTTGAAATTTCATGATCAGCAGGCCTTCGACCGGTAAAGGAAGGCCCTCGGGTGACTCTTCGCCGTCAATGACCGTCAGTCACGTCCGACAATTTCGAGCTGGACACGACGCAATGGCTTCCCGAATGAAAGCCGAAGGTCGGCCAGGGCACCACTTCGGAGCAGCCCATCGAGCTCGTAGCGGGCGGCCGCATCAGGAATCTCGACCTTCGCGACCCCTCCACGGATCCCTCGAACCCGACTCCCTCGCCGAAGGTCTTCTGGGATCACCTGTTCCCACGCCTCGACGAACGAACCGGCACCTGACTGGTGACGCCGAGCCTCTCGCTGAATTCCTGCCACCAGCCGTCCAATTCCAGTTTCTCGAGGTGGGCGGACCCGGAATGACCGCAAGCGATCAAGGCCCGCGGCAGCCACCTCAGCCTCGCTGCTGGGCATCTCGGGCAGGATTTTTCGAGTCGAGGCGTTTCGAGGCATCAAGGGACTCCGCGACGCAGCGTACCGTTCAATGAGAAGCATCGACCGGGGGCCGTCGGAAGATCCACCAATCATCCCGGTCGACCACCGTCGACCAAGTTCCACGAAGATCGCGCCGTGTTCGGTACCCTTCTCGCATGAGCGAGGTCCGCGTCCAACAAATCGTCAAGCGTTTCGGAACCACCACCGCCGTGGCAGGCATCGATCTCACGATGCCGTCCGGCAGGTTGTTCTTCCTTCTTGGTCCGTCCGGCTGCGGGAAGACAACCCTTCTTCGCATGATCGCCGGCTTCGAGACCCCTACGTCCGGCACGATTCATTTCGGTGATCGGGAAGTCACCAATCTGCCTCCCGAGAAGCGGGATGCCGGCATGGTGTTTCAGGGCTATGCCCTCTGGCCTCACCTCTCGGTCTTCGAGAACGTGGCGTTCGGGCTTCGCGTCAGAAAGACCCCGGAGGCGGAATTGCGGACCCGGGTCGGGGAGGCCCTCGAACTGGTTCGAATGACCACCCTCGGAGATCGCAAGCCGACCCAGCTTTCCGGCGGCCAGCAACAACGCGTGGCCCTCGCCCGCGCCCTGGCCTTCCGGCCAGGTGTTCTCCTCCTCGACGAGCCACTCTCGAATCTCGATGCCAAGCTGCGATTGGAGATGAGGACCGAAATCCGCCGCATCGTCGACGAAGCGGAGATCACCACGATCTACGTCACCCACGACCAGGAAGAAGCACTTTCGCTCGCCGACGGCCTCGCCGTGCTGCGAGACGGCAAGGTCGAACAGGTCGGAACGCCCCGGGACCTGTACGTCCGTCCAGGCACCCGATTCACGGCGAGCTTTCTGGGCGAGACCAACTTCCTTCAGGGATCGGTCACGAACGCCGGCGGAGGATTCTCGACCCTCGACACCGACGCAGGAGCGATCCGGGTCAAGGCCGATGAAGATTGCGCCACTGGAACTCGGACCACCCTGAGCATCCGGCCGGAAGCGATCAGGATCCTTTCAGAATCGCAGACCGTCTCTGGAGACTGGACGCTCCTCGACGCGACGGTTGAAGACTCGATTTTCCTTGGAGACTCCGCGGAACTCGGGGTCCGGGCCGGCAAGGCCTCGATTCGGGTCCGTGAACTCCACCCCCGCATTGATCGCTCGAAGGGCAGTCCGATCCGGCTCGCCATCGACCCCACCGATGTGGTTCTGGTGAACGACTGAGACTCCGGAATCGCCGGACAGGATGCTCGAGACGCCAGGAACCGTTGGGATCAATCCCCCGGGAAGTGGCCTCCAGAGCCTAATCGCGGTAATCCGGTCTACGAAACGGCTCTCCGCGAATCCGACGAAGCCCGTCTCCGAAGACTCTGGTCACCACGGTCGCCCCCGCACGTTTCGGCGGCCCCAACCAGGAGTCGCCCAATGTTCGGATCCCGAGTCACCTTCGTCGCCCCCGTCCTCCTCGCGGGCTCCACCGCGTTCGGAATGATCGCCGCCACGCTCCCCACTCCGCTGATGGCCGTGGGTTGCACCTCGACCTCCAGCATGGGGGCTCAGACGGTGTCTTCGACCCAGACCTCACAGGACAAGACGATTCCTTCGGTCGCCGTCGGAAGCGGCCGCCTCGACACTCTGGTCGCCGCGGTGAAGTTCGCAGGTCTGGCGGACGCACTGTCCGGTGAAGGACCGTTCACGGTCTTCGCCCCCACCGACGAGGCCTTCGGGCGAGTGGACCAGAGGACGCTCGAAAGTCTTCTCACCCCCGCCGGACGCCCCACACTTCAGAGAATTCTCAAGCACCACGTCGTCGCCGGTGAATACAAGGCCTCTGACCTCGTGGGCCGGGATTCGATCGAGACGCTGGCCGGTACCTCGCTCGAACTCGATGCGGTTCGGGGTCGTCTGCTGGTCGCCGACTCGGTGGTGGAAACCGCCGACGTCGATGGCGGCAACGGTGTCGTACACCTGATCGATCGCGTCCTGCTTCCGCCCCGCCAGATCGAGCCCCTCGAAACCCTGCTCGAGAGTGCCGTCGGCCGAGGCGCACCCATCTTCAACGATGGCGATCCCGGTTCCTGCGCCGCGGTCTACGCGATCGCCCTGGAAGCCGTTTCTCTCGGGGAAGGCTTCGGACTGGACTCCGCACGTCGAGCCGAAATCGGTGCTCAAGTCGCCGAGATCAGTTCCATGGAGGATCCGCGATCGCGGGCCTGGGCCTACCGACGCATCATTGATTCCCTCTTCTCGGGACTGCAGGACGGAAGCATCGTCGCATCCCGCACCGAGACGGGCGGCACCGGCCGGAAGGAGAGCCGCGAGGCCTCTTCCAAGACGGATGCCCGAGCAGTGATGACCCAGGGAAAGGTTCTTTTCAACTTCGAAAACAACGACGACTTCAAGGGATGGAACACGGTTCTCGACGGCGTCATGGGAGGCCGGTCGACCGGTCGTATCACCAAGGATTCGGGCGCCATGGTCTTCGACGGAAAGACCTCGCTTGAGAACAACGGCGGCTTCTCCTCGATTCGCACCAACATCCCGGAGGGCTTCTTCGCCGGAGCCGAAGCCGTCCGCCTGGTGGTCAAGGGCGACGGCCGTGACTACAAGCTCGGCGTCAAGAGNTACCGCGGCCGAAGCGCCGAAGGCTATTGGCGATCCTTCCCCACCGTGGCTGGCGAATGGACCGANGTCGTCATCCCGATCGCAGACCTCCAGCGTCAGTTCATGGGTCAGATCATGCAGGGAAGCGTCACCGCCAAGGACATTCGAGCCGTCGAGTTCTACATCTACGACAAGAAGGCCGGTCCTTTCCGACTCGAGGTCGACTCGATCTCCGCGGTCAAGAATGGCGACCTCGCCTTCGACGCCTGATCCACCCCCCTCACCGCTCCCCCACCGGGAGCGAACCGGGACCAGCCATTCGAACGAAACGACCCTCGAGCATCTCGAGGGTCGTTTTCTATTCCGTGCCGGACCGATGACCGGTTCGGCACCCCGCCACAGTCTGGATCCCGACCACTGAGACGCTTCTTCCGCCCGCGGTAGGATGCGCTGCGATGATCGAAACCGCGAAGAATGGATGCTCACCGGNTTCGCATGGCGGTCGAGGACCGCTGGCGATTCTGATCGCCTGCCTGCTGACCTCCCCGATCACCGCCGCGGTGCCGGAAGTCGAGTCGAATGTCACCGCCGCGGCGATCGTGGACATCGATCTCGATGCGATTCCGGAGGTTCCAGACCAGGAGACCCTCACGGGTTCCTTGAGCGGCCGGATCGGTCGCCGCATCGTGCTCGCCGGCGGCACCAGCGATTCCGAACGATCACCAGATCGGGCGGGCCGGAAGTGGCGACAACAGATCCGGCTCCTTGACCTCGGAGACCCGGAGGCCGGCTGGACGATTTCGGAGACCGTTCTCCCTCGTCCACTCGCCCACGGCGTCGCGATCACGCATCCCGAACACGGGGTGATCTCGATCGGCGGAGAGACCAAGGAAGGAATCATCGCGGATGCGTTTCGAATCATCGGCAATGAAGACGGGACCCTTCGTATCGTCGATCTCCCCGATCTTCCGGAACCTCTCGCGTATGCCGCCGGCGTGCTGGTCGGCGAGACCGTGGTTCTCATGGGTGGCCGCACGGTCAGCGACGGCCCATCCATCGGCTCGACCTGGAGACTGAATCTGGGGAATCTTGGAGATCCCAAGTGGGACGCCGATCGCCGGTGGAGCCGAGGTGCGGACATCCCGGGCCCCGGCCGACTGATCCCGGTGGCCGCGGCTCACCGTGGTGCCGCCTACCTGTTCTCCGGAGTTGAAATCTCCCCGGACGTGGAGGGCATCGGATCATCGATCGCTTCCCCGCTCCTGGATGCATGGCGATACGACCCGGTTGGAGATGCGTGGACCCCTCTCACCGCCCCCCCTCGCCCTCTGGCCGGTGGCACCAGTCCGGCGATCGCCGTGGGCTGGGACCTGTTGGCCGTGGCGGGTGGACATGACGGAAGGCTCTTCGATCCGCCCTCCGTCAATTCGAACGAAGATTCGGAATTCGGCACCGATATCGCGGTCTATCACCCGATCACCGACCGCTGGACACGTCGAGGTCGATTTCCCTCTCCACCGGAAGGAAGCCTCGCACCTCCCATCACCACGGGGACGGTGAAGATCGAGAGGACCGGAACTCGATTCGACGGCGCCACGCTGATCGCCGGAGGGGAAATCAGCGCCCCACTCGGAACGAACCGACTCGCAGTGGTCACCACTCTGGAATCTCCAAGCGGCCTTGGATGGCTCGATTGGCTCGCCATCGTGGGCTACGGCGCGGTGTTGGTCGGCATGGGATTCCATTTCGCTCGAAACGAAGACACCACCGACGAGTACTTTCTCGCAGGTCGTCGCATTCCCTGGTGGGCGAGTGGTATCTCGATCTTCGCCACTTCCCTGAGCGCCATCACATTCATGGCGATCCCGGCGAAGGCCTGGGACACCGACTGGACCTACTTTCTTCAGAACATGGGAATCATCGTCGTGGCCCCGTTCGCGGCCCTGTTCCTCGTACCCGCGTTTCGACGCCTCGAAGTGACCACCGCCTACGAATATCTCGAGCATCGTTTTCACTGGTCTCTCCGTCTTGCCGCCAGTGCCCTCTACATGCTGTTCCAGGTCGGAAGGGTCGCGGTGGTCACCCTCCTTCCCGCCATCGCCCTCTCCGCGGTCACCGGCCTCGACGTGGTCGCCTGCATCCTCATCATGGGGACGATCTGCATCCTTTACACGGTGTTGGGAGGTATCGAAGCGGTGATCTGGTCCGACGTGCTCCAGACGGTGGTTCTCTTCGGCGGTGCCGGTTGGGCGCTGGTGGTCATGATTCAAGGCATCGACGGTGGTCTCGAAGGCCTGATGAGCGATGCTTCTTCATCCAACAAACTTCGGCTCGCCGACGTCTCGATGGATCTCACTCGCCCGTCTCTTCTGGTCATCCTTCTCGGCGCCGTCTTCACCAACCTCATTCCATACGCCAGTGATCAGTCCGTGGTCCAGAGGTACCTCGCGGTGAAGGATGAACGCGATGCGAAGCGAGCGGTGCTTGCCGGAGCTTTTCTCGCACTGCCGGCCTCGCTCCTCTTCTTCGCACTTGGAACCGGACTCTGGGGTTTCTATCGATCGAATCCCGACGCCCTCCAGCCAACCAGTCAACTCGACCAGGTCCTGCCCCTGTTCATCGTCGACCTCCTCCCGGCGGGCGTCGCTGGAATCGTCCTCGCGGGGCTCTTCGCCGCGGCGATGAGCAGCCTCGATTCCGCCATGAACTCGGTCGCCACCGCATTNACCACCGACTGGTACCGACGCTTTCGTCCCGATGCTGATGACCGCCGCCGTCTCGTGGTCGCCCGAATCGCAACCATCACCATCGGCATCGTGGGGACCGGCGCGGCCTTGTTGATGGTTCGGGTCGACGACCCCAGCCTCCTCGATGTGTGGTTCAAGGTGATCGGCCTCTTCGGATCCGGGGTCGCCGGCGTGTTTCTGCTCGGCGCCCTGACCCGTCGCACCGGACCGGTGGCGGGCTGGTGT
Source organism: Phycisphaerae bacterium (assembly GCA_002683195.1). The sequence goes on along the minus strand of NYSW01000083.1, from coordinate 15,247 downwards.
GGTCTGGTGGCAAGTGCGATCGCGGTCTGGAGCGTGGGAGCCTTCACATCGTGGAACGGCCTGACCTACGCGGCAGTCGGAATTCTGACCTGCGTCTCGACGGGCCTGCTGGTGGGAATCGTTGATCGACGCACTCCGCCTGATGCGATCCCCAACGCCTCGTGAAAGCATCGATCCCACCGGCTGAAAACCGAAGGGATCGATGCAAGAGAGAAAATGGTTCTGGGTTTCCGGATCGATTCGATCCGGGATCTTCAGGAGTCGGAGCCTGTCCGGGAGATCCGAATGAGCATCAGGCCGAGGTCCCGCCCATCCACGATGCCACTGCGATCCAGATCCCCCTTCGCAGTCCCGAAGGCTGCGACCAGCACCTCGAAATCGGCGATGTCGACCGACCCGTCGCCATCAAGGTCCATCGGATCGCATGCCGGTCCTTGAAACGGATTCACGGCCCGCGGCCTGGCTTCGAGATCCTTGGCTCCGAAACCAAAGGGATCCTTGACCGCCGATTCCATCTGGATCAGTTCCCGGGCACCGGAGTCGTTTCCCCGCCGTTCCGATTGGAATCGCAGACGGTGACTCGAGGCGTCATCCCAGCGTTCAAGCTGGATATGAACGTCATGTTTCGTTCCTCGGGGCGTCCATTCGGATGAGTGGGTGCCACACCGCGGACCGGAATGCCGGTCTTCAATCTCGTCGAAACGTTGATACTTCGGTCGAGCATCGATCTGGGTTTGGGCAGGAGAGAGACCAGCGGCATTGGTCATGCGGGAGTGAGATTCACTTTCTGCGACGGCCAGGCCGGTGACGCCCAGCAAAAGGATCAGACCGGCGGCGGTGGAGGAGAAGGAGGAGGAGGCGGGGCGAGAATGCTTCATGGTGGTTTCCTTCCTGAAGACGACCGGGCTGAAGTCCGAATCGTTCGATCGACAACGCTACGCAAGCCGATCGGACCGTCCGTCGATGACGATCACCACCCTCCTTAGTTCCGACCGCCGGCTCTGTGACGGTCCCGTTCACAATCCTCGGGGATTCACGAATGCAGCCACTTCCTGACCCGGCAAGGTTCTACGATGGCTTCCCCGATCCGCCGTCGATCCGGCCCTCCGCAACTCATCGACCGCCCGGTCGACCCCCACGAGATCCCGCGTGACTCCCGGACCACCGCTTTCCCATCGAACGATCATGTCCACCTGGTGGCCGGTCGCCGCCAGCTGGATCCTGATGGGGGTCGAAATGCCGCTCATCGCGGCCATTCTTGGTCGTCTGCCCGACTCGGAAGTCCAATTGGCGGCCTACGGCGGCGTGTTCTTTCCGGTGAGTCTGCTCATCGAAAGCCCGGTGATCATGCTCCTTGCGGCAAGCACCAGACTTTCCGACTCTCCCGAGAACTACCGGTTCCTCCAGCGATTCAGCCGGGGCCTCGGCTACGGGCTCACGCTGATCCACGGCCTGATCGCGTTCACCCCTCTCTTCGATCTCATCGTCATCCCTCTGCTCGATCCCCCGGCCGAAGTGATCGAAGCCTCGAGAACGGGCTTCCGACTCATGCTGCCGTTCACCGCCGCGGTGGCGGAGCGACGATTCCACCAGGGACTGCTGATTCGTTTCGGCCGCCAGCGCCAGGTCGGGGTCGGCACCGTGATCCGTCTGATCGCCACCACGATTCCTCTGCTCATCGCCCTGCAGATCGGTTCCGCCGATGGTGCCGCCTTCGCAGCCCTCGCCGTCTCNGCCGGGGTGATCGCCGAGGCGATCTTCGCCCGAATCGGAGCCTTGCAAGTTGAACGGGGGCCGCTCGCTTCGGCCACGTCGGATCGACGACTCGATCTGAGTTCGACCATTCGATTCTTCACCCCGCTGGCCCTGACCTCGATTCTTTCACTCGCCTCCTATTCCATCGTGAGCGCCGGCATGAACCAGATGCCCGCGGCCCTCGCCTCCCTGGCGCTGTGGCCGGCGGTGGCCGGACTCAACTTCTTCACTCGCTCCAGTGGCGTCGCCTTCAACGAAGTCTCGGTCCGGCACGCTGCGGACCACGGGGGTCATGCGGCGTTGCTCCGTTTCGCGATGGGAATGGGACTCGCCTTCAGCGCCCTGGTCACGGTGATCGCCCTGACTCCCCTCGGTTTCGCCTGGTTCGTGATGCTCGAGGGCTCATCACCCGAGAGCATGCCGCTCGCATTGGCGGCGACTCTCGCGATGATCCCGATGCCGTTGCTCAGCTTCCTCGCCAGTTACTGGCAAGGCCTCCTGGTGGAGGCCCACCGGACGCGTCCCATCAGCGAAGGCGTGGCCGTGGGACTCGCCGGCATCATCGGCACCCTGGTCTTCTTCATTCAGGTTCCGATCCTGGCAGGGATCGTCTCCGCGACCCTCGCCATGTCCATTGGAGCGGCGGTTCAGGCCGGCTGGCTCTGGTGGTCATGGTCTCGGATCAATCATCGCTCCACGCCCCTGAATACTTGATCGCCCTGGACCGCTCGACTTCCGCCCGAAGCGCCTGATATCGCTCGGAGTCCGGACCCTCGGCGCGAATCGTGCGCTCGATCGCATCACACAGGACCCGATCGGATTCCGAATGCATGCCGATTCGATCCATCAACGACGCNGCAATTCGCATGGCGTCCACCACGGCGGGATCATCGGCTCCAAACAACGACTCCGCCGCGAGCGCCACCTTCGACCAGGCCGCCAAGGCTTCAATCGAAGCCCCGGCGGAAAGCCGCTCCGCCGCTCGTTCCGTGGCGCCTTCGAGCCCCGCCAGACGCGCGATCAACGATCTTCCTCGATCAAGATCACGCTCCCGCACTTCGATGCTGCCGAGGTCGTCGGCGATCTGCCTCGAGACTCGAGGTCTCGGTCGGATCGTCGAAAGATCATCATCCATGCTCATATCGGTCGCCTCCACCTGGCGTCCTGATGACGACGATCGGTCCTTCGATCGTCTTGATCACAACATAACCCGAATCCGGGGAGAGCCGCACGGGGACTTCGCCCCATGGTCAACGGATTCCTCGAGTGCCAGTCAGCCGCGGCGGCGAAATCCATCAAGCGCGACCGCTGCAACGATGATTCCACCGATGATGATTCCCTGCACGGCATTGTCGATTCCAGCGAGGTTGCATCCGGCATCGAGCGAACTCAGCATGAAGGCGCCGATCATGGTGCCCAGAATCCCNCCTTCACCTCCGGACAGGCTCGCACCCCCGATCACCACCGCGGCGATGATCGAGAGCTCAAGACCCACCGCGGTGGTGGGATCCCCCACCCCAAGTCGACCAAGCATCACCGCACCGGCGACACCCGCTCCCAGTCCGCACAGTGCGTAGACGATGACCTTGGATCGCACCACCGGAACGCCGCACAACCGCGCCGTCGATTCACTCGAACCGATGGCCACCACGTGCACCCCGAACGCGGTTCGGCGAAGAATGAACGCCGCGAGGATCGCCACCCCGAAGAACGCCCAGACCGCGGGTGCGACCAGGAGCCAGCCGATGTCCGGCGTCTTGTCGACGAAACCCTCCAGCCACCCGAGGGCTTCGGGTGGCGGTGCGATGCGCTGATTGTCGGCCAGTAGTTTCGCCACTCCCCGCGCGATGCCCAGCATGCCGAGGGTCGCGATGAACGAAGGTATGCGGAGCCCGGTCACCAAACCCCCGTTGATCGCGCCACAGGCCAGACCGGTACCGGCTGCGGCGAGGACCGCCGCGGTCGGACCGTGACCTCCATCCATGACCAGGGCGGCCACCACGCTNGCCAGNGCGATCACCGAACCAATCGAGAGATCGATCCCTCCCGCCACGATGACGAAGCACATTCCAAGGGCGCCGATGCCGACGATCACCGTCTGGATCGCGATCGTGCGGCCGTTTCGAACACTCAGAAACGCCTCCGGTTCGATCGCCGTGAAGACCACGATCACCACGATCAGTCCNATGAAGGGTGCGGCCAGACGACCGGCACGNGCCAGCCATGAATCCAGAAACGAGGATTCGTTCGGAAGACCGGGGGATCCACTCATGCTGCGTGCCCCTCGATTTCATCACCGCCCAGAACCGCCTCGGAGAGCAATGAGNCTTCGGAACAGTTCCGNGCGTCACGTAACGGCCCCAGAACTCCGCGGTGCATCACGCCGATCCGATCACAGAGCCCGAGCAGTTCGGGTAGGTGGCCACTCGCCACCACGATCGCACGCCCATCCCGGGCCAACTGGTCCAGAAGTTCATAGACCTGCACCTTGCTCCCCACGTCGATGCCTCGGGTCGGCTCGTCGAGGAGGAGAACCGAAGCATCCTGATGAAGGAGTCGGGCGATCGCGATCTTCTGCTGATTTCCTCCCGAGAGCGTGGACACCCGCCGGTCGGCCCGCCCCGAACGAACTTCGAGACGCTCGATCCAGCGTCGTGATTCCCTCCGCATCAGTCGCGGCGAAAGCACGGCGCCGATCGACACCGGCGAAAGATGCGAGAGGAGAAGATTTTCGGCCACCGTCATCCGCAGCGCCAACCCTTCCCCCTTCCGGTCCTCGCTGAGAAATCCCAGACCTTGCCGCAGACGATGTCCGGGAGATTCTCCCCGTTCGAGCTTCACGCCCCGAAGTTCGACCTCGCCCTCCACGATCGGATCCAGCCCCGCGATCGCTCGCAACATCTCGCTACGACCGGATCCCACGAGCCCCGCAAGGCCCACGATCTCCCCCGCTCGAACCTCGAGCGACGCCGTTCGCGGCAAGGACCTCCCCACGAGCCCGNGAACCCGAAGCGCGATTTCTCCAGCCGGTCCCCGGCGATCGGGAAAGACCGCATCCAACGAGCGGCCGATCATCCGTTCCACCAGGCCGCCATCATCGATCTCGTCCATCCGACCGGTATTCACCGAACCCCCGTCTCGGAGCACGGTGTAGCGGTCGGCGACCGCTCTCGTCTCCTCGAGGTGGTGACTGATGTAGATGACCGCAAGGCCGTCATCACGAAGGCGGCCGATCAGTTCGAGCAGGCGGGTGGCATCCTCTCGTCCCAGCGAACTGGTGGGTTCGTCCATGACCACGACCTTCGCATCGGATGCGATCGCCCGCGCGATCTCCACCAATTGCCGGGCCGCCGGCGAGAGGGAGTCGATTCGTCGATCGGGATCGAGATCGCCATGCCCGAGACGCGAGAGCGCCCTGGTCGAGATCGTCCGGGCCGCCCGGCGGTCCAGCGGAAGAAAACGCCGAAGCACGCCGCCTCCAACCTCGGAGCCAAGCACGATGTTCTCCGCCACCGTGAGATGCGAGGCGAGGGCCAGTTCCTGATGCACCATCGCCACGCCTCCTCGCCGGGCCGCCACCGGACCCGTGGGCCGCCAGGGGCGTCCATCGAACCACATCTCGCCACCATCGGGTCGTTCCACTCCTGAAAGCACCTTCATGAGCGTGCTCTTGCCGGCCCCATTCTCGCCGACCAGGGCATGAACCTCGCCCGCGGTCGCCTGAAGGTCGACGCCATCGAGCGCGACGACGCCACCAAAGCGTTTTCGAACGCCTTCCATCACGAGAAGTTTGGAGTCGGGATCATGCGGCAACGGGGACTTCCAAAGGTCAATTCAGGTACTCGTCGAGCGGCGGGTCCAGAAGCCGGATCGACTCCGGCGTGTCCATGTTCTCGGTGGTGATCACGCCACAGCCGGTGTCGATGCGGGACTCGACCGCCTCACCACTCCACCGCGCCGCGATCGCCGCCACCGCCTTCTCGCCCATGGCGAAGGGATCCTGAACCACCAGGGCGTCGACCTTTCCATCACGCAGTCCCGCCACCAGCGATTCGCTGGCATCGAAACCGACCAGAATCGTATCCTTCTTCCGACCCGCGTCGCCGAGCGTGCGCATGAAAGCCACGGTCACCGGCTCGCACGGCGCAAAGGCGCCGTCGAATTCCTGAAATCGATCGAGCAGGTTCTCCGCGGACTTCACACAACCTTCGAGCGTCGCACCACCGTGCAGGTTGTCGGAGATCACCGTGATGTCGGGAAACTCCGTACGGATCGTCTCGAGAAATCCTTCTTCCCGGTTCGTGGTGCTCGCGGAACCCTCGATGTAACGCAGCGCCACCACCTTCCCACGACCCTCGAGTCGACGTCCCATCTCTCTCGCAGCCAGCACCCCGCCCTGCCGATTGTCGGTGGCGGCGAAGGTGATGCCACCATCCCAGTCGATCCCCGAATCGATGATCGCGACATCGATCCCCAGTTCACTCGCCTCTGCCAGCGGACGTACGAGGGCGGTGTCGTCCAACGGTGCGATCACGATTCCATCGACTCCACGAGTCGTGAACTGCTCGACCACCTTGATCTGCTCGGCCCGGTCATCCTCGACCGCGGGCCCCTTCCAGATGATCGCCAGATCGTGATCTCGCCCGGCCTTCACGGCGCCGGCATGCACGGCCTTCCAGAATTCATGACTGGTTCCCTTGGGAATCACCGCGACCTGCCGTTGTGACGTGGCACCTGATCCGCCCTCGCCNCACCCCGGAGCGATGGTGATCGTGGTGATGGCGACGAGCACGGGGACGAGAAGGCCACGAATCGGCATGTTTGGACTCCAGGGGGAGGGATATCGATCGCGACGTCCAGNCGCGCCTCGAGCGTACCCGCGGACCGCGTTCAGTCGCAATGAAGAGAATGGCGATTCGATCCGAACCGGTAATCCTCTAACCTAGTGATCGAACCAACGGATTCGATCCGAATCCCGGGAGTACCGCGCATGTCGAAGATTCTCGTCACCGGAGCGAACGGCTGCATCGGCGCCTGGGTGGTCCGCGGACTGCTGGATCGTGGCGATGAAGTCACCGCCTTCGACCGTTCATTGGAACGTCACCGCCTCGAAGCCGTGCTCGATGCCGACCGACTCGATGCGGTGACCTTCATCAGCGGGGACGTCACCGATGTCGATGCGATTCGAAATGCCGTCGAGCATCATGGGCGGGATGGGATCATTCACCTCGCCGGGCTCCAGGTCCCGGCCTGCCGCGACAATCCGGTGCTTGGCGCCAGCGTCAACGTGCTGGGTTCCCTGGCCGTGCTCGAAGCCGCCGCGGAATTCGACGCCCGCGTGGTCTATGCATCCAGCGCCGCCGTCTTCGGCCCTGATGACGAACCGACCCGGCCCCACGCCGAGCACGAGACCGGCGAAACCCGTACCCATTACGGCGTCTTCAAGATCGCCAATGAAGGCAACGCCCGGATCCAGTTCCAGGACAAGGGTGTCTCGAGCGTCGGCCTGCGACCGCTGACCATCTACGGCGTCGGCCGGGACTTCGGCATGACCAGTGGCCCCACGACCGCTTTGAAGGCCGCGGCTCTCGGCCTCCCCTTCAAGATCGGTTTCACCGGCCCCACCGACTTTCAGTTGGTCGACGACGTCGCCGCCATCTTCATTCGATCCCTCGATGCTCCGGTCGGAGCCCACGTCTTCAATCTCCACGGTGAAACCGCCACGGTTGAGGAAGTCGTGACGATGATCGACCGGATGCTGGACGACATCGGCCACGAAGATCATCGTGGCCTGGTGTCCTGCTCGGGACCGCATCTGCCGATTCCCGGTGCGATGGATGACACGGCCCTGATCAACGCCCTGGGTCCGCCTCCTCGAACATCGCTTCGAGATGGACTCGAACGAACCTATCGCGCCTTCCTCGATCTGCGGGATCAGGGTCGACTCGACCGACGCGACCTTCCGTCGGAGACCGCATGATGGATGCCGTGCCACTTTCTTCGGTCGCCGTTCGAGTCGATTCGGAGGACAATTGCGCGGTGGTCAAATTCGGGGTGCCGGCGGGCACCGTGGTGTCGGTCGGGGGCACCGGGATTCGAATCACCGAGGACATCGGTCCTGGTCACCGATTCGCGGTGGAGGAGATCCCGAAAGGTGATTTCGTCCGGCAGTACGCTCAACCCATCGGCACCAGCCACGGCCTCGGACCGGGCGAACCAGTGACCGGCGAAACGATGTCCAACGACATTCCGATCGTTCGGGAGATTCCGGAAGATCTCCACACCCCGCCCCCTCCCTACCTTTCCGAGCAGGACATCGAGACCTTCCCCGGTTTCCTCCGGCCCGACGGACGTACCGGAACCCGAAACTTCCTTCTGGTCCTCCCCACCTCGATGTGCTCGAGCCACGAGGCCACGCAGATCGCGACCATCGCGGAATTTCAACATTGGTCCCGGACGAGGTTTCCCAACGTCGACGGCGTGGTTGCGATCCCGCACTCCAAGGGCTGTGGCTGTTCCGACGGCTCCAATCTCGACATCACGATGCGGACCCTGGCGAACTACGCGGACCACCCGAATGTCGGCGGCGTGCTGATGCTTGAACTCGGATGTGAGAAGACCAACCAGACGGTGGTCGACCGCTGGCTCGGGGACCACGGCGGATTCTCCTGGCCGAAGCCGGTCGAGAGAATCGGGGTCCAGAGTGAGGGTGGAACGGAAGCNACCATTCTNCGTGGTCTCGCCCTGATCGAAAGGATGCTCCCGGAGGTGAACCAGGCCCGACGCGAGCCACGCCCGGTTTCAGAGATCGTGCTCGGCCTGAAGTGCGGCGGGAGCGACGGGTTCAGTGGGCTGAGCGCGAATCCCGCCCTCGGGGTGGCCACCGACATGCTGATCGATCGTCGAGGGACCGCGATCATCACTGAAGTCCCGGAATTCTGCGGAGCCGAACATGTCTTCGCGTGGCGAGGCAAGGACGCNGCCACCGGCCGCGCGGTCTTCGCGACCGTGGACTGGTACAAGGAACATGCTTCGGTGTTCGGCACGCGACTGGATGACAATCCAAGTCCCGGCAACAAGGCCGGCGGACTGCTCAACATCGCCATCAAGAGTCTCGGTGCCCTGGCCAAGGCCGGAACCCGTCGGGTTGAAGGGTGNTGCGGTTACGCCGAAATACCCACCGATCCCGGACTGTGGCTCATGCAGGGCCCCGGCTACGACCAGGAAGCGACGCCGGGAATCGTGGCCAGTGGGTCCAACGTCGTGGTATTCACCACGGGACGCGGCACGACCATCGGCAATGCCATCTGTCCGGTGATCAAGCTCTCCAGCAACACGCCGACCTGGGAGCGGATGAAACACGACATCGATCTCAATGCAGGCACCGTGATCGACGGCGAGGAATCGATCGAGGCCTGCGGTAGCCGGCTCTTCGACCACGTGGTCGCGGTCGCCGGTGGCGAACCCGCGCTGGCCGAGAAGACGAAGCACCGTGAGTTTCAAATCTGGTCCGAATGCTCGGTGTCGCTCTGAATCACCGCNGAAGACCGCCTGCTACCTCCGGTCCCGGGTCGGATTCGGCTCGACCGCATCATCATCCCTCGGTGCATCCGAAACCCGAGGCGGCGTTTTCTCCCCCTCGCCGCCGCGGACTCCCGACGCGGTCAGGAACGCTCTCGACCGAGTCGGCTGAATCGCCGCCAGGGTCGGGACACCGGATCCTTCACTTCCTTCATTCCTTTGTTCTCCTTGAGTTCGGGTACCCGGAGATGCAGCAGCTCGGCCGGCCCGCTGGCGGCCGAATCCATGCTCCCGCAGCGGACTCCGAAGGCTCGGTATCCAAGTCGGTTCCGAAGGCCTTCGGCTCCGAATGGAGCCAGGCAGAGATCGTGATGAAATCCTCGAGCGGAAATCGTTCGCACCATGGACACCAGCAGACGAATGGCGACGTGCCCACCGGCCGCAGGATCCACGAGCAGGCGACTTGAGAACGATGCTCGGATCCCCGGTTCGATTTCCGAACGAGCGAGATGATCTCGATCGAAAGGCACTCTCAATCTCTGGAATGCGCGACCAACGGTCTCGAGTCGGAGGGCCGCCTGAACTTCACCCGACTGGGTGAACGCCGCGAGGAGTTCCGCCTCCTCATCCGCAGGTTCCAGCAGGCGGCCATTGGAGGCCGTGAAGCCCCGAAGCACTCCCTCTCTGGCTCCGAGCACGCGGTGTCGGAATCGATAGACCGCATCTCGGTCGACCGCACCGTCCGCGAAACGCATCTCGATCGGGCCCGCCGCTCGCCAGTCGATTCGATGCTCGTCGGATTCTCGAGGTCGTGGAGTCATGTGGCTCGTCATTTTCGATGAGTCCTGAAACAAGGAAATCCTCCTTCAGATGGTCAAGCCGCCTCCTTCTTCGGGCGTAGGACCCGTGACCGATCGAGCGACTTCAACTCCTTACGCGGTTCGCGCCCGGTTCTGACACCGATCGGCGGAAAAAAATCATTCGCCCGGTATGCTTCGGTGATGCGAGTCGCTCTCTTCGTCACGTGTCTCGTCGATCAGTTCCGGCCTTCGACCGCCGAAGCCACGGTCGAGGTCCTCGAACGGTGTGGCTGTACCATCGACTACGACCCGGGACAGACCTGCTGTGGACAGCCCGCCTTCAACCCGGGTCTGCAGCGTCAGGCGACCCCGGTCTGCATCCGAACCATTCACCGTCTCGACGCCCAGCTCGATGCCGGATGTGACGTCATCGTCGCGCCGTCNGGATCCTGCGTCGCGATGTTCCGGCATGCGGTCGAACTCCTTCACCGGGAAGGTGATCAACGGGATGCGGAGGCCGCGGCCCGGGTCGCCGGTTCCGCCATGGAGCTGGGGTCGTTCCTGGTCCGCAGGCTCCGACTGGAGCGGCTCGAGGCCAGTTGGTTCGGCCGGGTGGCCTGGCACGATGCCTGCCACGGTCTCCGAGAGCTGGGTATTCAAGAGGAACCCAGGCGACTCCTGGCCGAAGTCCGCGGCCTTGAGATGGTNGAATCTGCAACCTGTGACCGCTGCTGTGGCTTTGGCGGCACTTTCAGCGTCGACCTTCCTGGAATCTCCATCGGCATGGCCGACGACAAGATCAACGAGCTCGAGACCCTGGGAATCGATGCGGTNGTCTCGAGCGACGTCAGTTGCCTGATGCAACTGGAGGGAAGACTGGAGGCCAGAAAATCGCGAATCCGTGGTCTCCACCTCGCCGAGGTGCTGGCTGCGCAGGAAACCGATCCCGCGTGGGCCAAGGCAAGGCGAGCGGAATGAAGAAGACCGGAACGATCCACCACCTTCACGCCGACGAGTTCGAGGATCTCGTGCCCCGGGCCCTCGCCGATGTGGAACTTCGTGGAGCCCTGGCTCGAGCGACGGACACCATTCGAAATCGNCGCGGCATCGCGTTGGAAGGCATCGACCTGCAGACGCTCCGTGCTGAAGCGAAAGCCACCAAGGATCGAGCCCTCGCCCATCTTGATGAACACCTGATCCGGTTCGAGCGCGAGGCCACCGCACGTGGGGCGATCGTCCATTGGGCGTCGGATGCGGCTGCGGCGAGAAACATCGTTCTGGAGATCGCGGCTCGAAATCGGATCGAACTCGCAGTCAAGAGCAAATCGATGGTGACCGAAGAGATCGGTCTCAACGAGGCTCTGGTGGACGCTGGCGTCATTCCGGTGGAGACGGACCTGGGCGAGTGGATCGTGCAGCTCGCGGAAGAGCCGCCCTCGCACATTCTCGTGCCTGCGATTCACAAACGCCGTCACGAGATCCGAGCACTCTTCGCTCGTACCCTCGGCCGACCGATGCCCGAGGACGCCGAAGGGCTCACTGAGATCGCCCGAAACGAACTCCGTGATCGGTTCGCCCATGCGGAGATGGGAATCAGCGGAGTCAATTTTCTCGTGGCGGAGACCGGTTCGTTCCTTCTGATCGAGAACGAAGGGAACATCAGGCTCACGACGTCCCTCCCACGAATCCATGTCGCGATCGCCGGCATCGAGAAGGTGGTTCCCACGCTGGCGGAGCTCGGTCCCCTGGTGAGACTGATCACGCGGAGTGGGACCGGACAACCGATCAGTTGCTACCAGACTCTCGTTTCGGGTCCGGGAGCTTCACTCGACGATGATGGACCCGACGAAGTACACATCGTCCTGGTCGACAATGGTCGTTCGGAACTCCTNGCCGAAGAAGTCACNGCCCAGACGTTGCGGTGCATCCGGTGCAGCGCCTGCCTCAATGTCTGTCCCGTGTATCGGCAGATCGGCGGCCACGCCTATGGCAGCGTCTACCCCGGACCGATCGGTGCGATCCTGACGCCGCAGATGGCGGGAATGCACGCCGCCTCCCAACTTCCCGGCGCCAGCAGCCTCTGCGGCGCCTGCCGTGAAGTCTGCCCCGTGGACATCGACATTCCCGGGGTCCTGCTTCACCTCCGAAATCAGGGCGCCGAACCATCGAACTCTGATGATTCGCCGGATGAGACCACCCGGCATCACATCAGGGCGAAGCAAAGAGCCTTCACATTCTGGCAACGGGCCATGTTGTCGCCGATGCTCTACCGCTGGTTCGGACGCCTGGCTCGATTCGGGTCCGGGATCGCNCGGCGACATCCTGACATCGGTCGAAGATTCGGTCCGCTTTCGGGGTGGCTTCAGGGCCGGTCCGCACCCCGATCCGCAGGTCGCTCTTTTGCAGAGNGCGCCACGGCCAGGCGTCTCCGGAATGGAAGGCCACGCCCATGACCCCGCATCCACCTCGAATTGAAGATCGNAATCTGGTCCTCGAAAGACTTCGAAAGGCCCGCGGCCAGCGAGAGGCTTCTGCTCACCTGAAGGGGGGTCGCCCGACATCGATCGCCCCCGCCATCGCCGCCCCACCCATCGCCACCGCGGCGGTGGCCGACTCGNCGGTTCCCACCCCGCTCCCCGATGATCATCGATCACGAATCGAACGATTCGCATCGGCACTCGAACAAGCTCAGGGAGTCTGTCATCGAGTGACCTCCGACGAGGGAGCATCCGAAGCNCTGCTTGCCATACTCCGGGATCGNGNTGCATCCATCGTGGTCCGAAGCGACGATGAATTGGTGGTCGACATCCTTGAAGGAGTCGCCGGCGGCTTCCGCCTCGCCGGCCCCGACGCGCCCCGAGCGACCCTTCTGGCGGCCGAGCTCGGCGTCACCCGGGCATCTCTCGGGATCGTTGAATACGGAACCATCGTCCTGGCGAGCGGAGACCAGAACGGCAAGGCGCGACAGATGACCGAACGCAATCGCTTTGCCGCACTGCTTCCCGAAGCTCATGCCGCGATCATCTTCGCGACCGAGTTGGTCGAAACCTGGGACGACGCCCTCGCGAGATCACGAGGGTCCGACGGGTTGCCGCCACCGACCCTGACCTTCGCGACCGGACCGAGTCGGACCGCGGACATCGAACTCGAACTGGTCCTCGGCGTGCACGGTCCCCGATCACAACATGTGATCCTGCTCGAACACCGTTGAATTCTGTCAGGTGCCCGATCCGGCGAGGTTCCTTTGAATCTCGTTCAAGGCCGCGGTCGCTTTCTGCTCCATCGGATGGAAGACCAGCAACTTCTTGAGGAGCATGACCGCCATCTTTCCATGGCCACTCGCGTGAAGTGCGCGAGCCCGAAGAATCAGCGGGCCCGATTTCGGCTCACCGTTCTTGTTCAACGGGGCCCTCGGAGTGACCATGCGAAGAACCAACGCCGCTCGTCCTGCGTCACCCGCCCGGCTTCGATCCATCGAGAGTCGGGCGAAGACGATTCGATCGTACATCGATGCGGCCTTCTGTGAAATCAGTTTCCAGTTGGCATCGATCGCATCATCCACACGGCCGGCACTCACAAGCGCACGGGTCCAGAGTTGGCGGATCAGAATGTTCGATCCCATCGGATACTCGTATCGATCGAGGATTTCTCCCACGCGTTGCGGATCCGTGCCCAGAGCCGGTATCAATTCGGCCAGGTCCGACTCGACGGTATCGGGATGTTCGGCCTGTATCTTCCGCACCGACGCCCGACATTCATCCACTTCGCCTGACTGACCCTGGAGGATGGCGAGTCCGAGAAGATTCGACCTTGAAGGTTCGATGACGTTCAATCGAGTCGCCACTCGAATCGCCTCCTCTCGATCAGCCATCATCACCGCCGCTCGCAATCGACCCCGGAAATGGTTCACGGTCATGGCGACTTCCATCTCCTTGGCGTGACCCTCGCGGACGTACTCGAACGCCCCTTCCCAGTCGACCGGCGTCAACTCCACCGAGTCCACCGCCCAGGAGGCCGCATGCCCTTCATNTCTTTGCAACAGCTTGCCACCCGCCACGTCTGCCGGGACNTCCTCTCCCAGGAGCGNAAGGGTGATGCCCGCTCCCGATTCNATCTGGACGAACGAAGCGTCCAGCTCGTCNGATCGTGGACCGAAGAGTACGCCGGTACCCATCTNTCTGGTGNCGACCACCGCGTAGACGTGGGTCACATCGGCGGCCTCGCGAAGGGNATCAATGGCGGTNAGAAGCTGGCGGGCAGAGTCGATGCCTTTTTTCTTCTGATCTGCGGAGACTGATTCCTCGGAGGTCGAATCCTCGCCTTCGCCTTCGCCGTCGCCGTCGCCGTCGGGGTCGGGGTCAGGATCCACACTCTTGACTGCCGAATCCTTCTGTTTCCTGATCATGTTCAGCGTTGCCATCAGGCAACGAACCTCCGGGTTTTTGGCGACGCCGCCAAGGAGGAATCCAAAAGTCGACGTCAGCATGTCGACATTCTCCTCCTTCGCCTTCTTCCGGACCGCCGCCAGCGGAATTTCGGTCAGCAACGAGGACTCTTCGCTCTCCGCTGGAGCCAGAGGCAGCCCCACAGTGAGCGAAGCGATACCTCGTCCGTACAGCCGGTGGTTGAGCAGTGGAGCGCCGAAGTCCCGAGAACTCCGAGGTCGAAGGCGAGGCCGGTCATCGCTCGATTCGGACTCCAGATCCGGTACGAACTGCGTGTGGGCTTCATGTCGCAGCGACTTCGTCCCCGTGAAAGCCGAGGCGATCGTCGAGATGGGGCGATCAATGGATTCGATGATCAGCGGACTCATCGCGAGATCATCACGTTCCGCCTGCAGATCCGGGAGTGCGAAAAGCAGACTCTTGTCAGCCCTGATCAGAAGATACGCAACCCTGTCATTCAACCGATTCCCCTTCACAGGAAACTTGGTGCCGAAGATTCAACCGCCCGACTCTGATTTCTGGCGACGGAGACTCCCGTCGACGGCGTTGGTCATCGCCTCCAGATCCAGATCCTGCCCCAGGAATTCCGAAATCCGTCGGGCTTCCTTACCGGAATCCGCCACCACATCTTCGTAGGAGACGAAGAGGGCATCGATGTCCGGACGACGAGCAAGCAGACGTTCCACGCGGGCGACCTGACCGTCGAGCGTCATCATCATTCGACCG
>NYSW01000082.1 GCA_002683195.1 Phycisphaerae bacterium | reverse complement strand
CGAAGGTACCGGTCTTGACCCGAACTTCGGTGGCAACAACGCCGATTACCCCGGCAACCTCGCCGGTTGGTACAACGGCAACCCCCCGACCCTCAACGGGCAGGTCGTCGACAACGACGGCACCCTCGGCGTCCTCATTGGTCGCTTCGCCTACGACGGCGAATTCAGCCTCGAAGGCTCGGCCCTCGAAGTCACCTGGAACCAGGGTCTCGGTACCCCCGGCTCGCAGGCCGGCTTCATCGTGACGCCCGCCCCCGGCGCGCTCGCCCTCCTCGGACTCGCCGGCTTCTCCAGCCGCCGACGCCGCGGCTGATCAGACCGATCTGGTCTGGAATCCAACCTTTGAACCATCCGCCGCAGCCCTTGGGCTGCGGCGGATGCCTTTTGTTCCGGCCAACTCGAGGAGGAAAACCGATAACGCCGCCCAAATCGCGAATTCAACACCCCGTTATCGCCAATATCAGCCTTTCCGACCCGTGCCTGAAAACCCGCCGAGCGACCCCGCCTTCATTGGACTGACGATGCGACTTGAATGGGCGATTTTCCAGAGAATCTCGCGACACCCTCAGAGACGGCGGCTACTCTTTGGGTTGATGCTTCGTTGGCTGCGGTTCGACCAGCAGGTCTCGTTCGAAGCACGGAAGCCTGTTGAGACACCGGCGGAATAGCTCCGCCAAGGTGACCTCGTGAAACCCCTCGGTGCGTCGGCCCGATCCTTCGCACTCTCAAGATCTGAACTTCGGAGATCAACGTGAAAATTGGACTGACACTTGGTTGCCTCTTGCTTGGTGGCGCCGCCACCCTTCTCGGCCAGCTTTCCGCGGAAGCAGTTCCCGGTGGCAAGGGTGGAACCGCCGGCGGAATCGGCGCCGACGTCGCCGTCTGCACCATGCCGAGCATCTACCGCTGGGGAACGACCGGTGGAGTCACCGGATATTCCGTTGGAACCACCAGCGTCAATCTCGGCGACGTCGACCTTGAGTGGTACGGCTACAACAATCGGCACCCGCGGATCCCGCAGAACATGTTCCGATACGTGGACGGTCGACTCAACCAGATTGGCATGTCGTGGTGCAAGGACGGCTTCTGCGCGTTGCAGGAGAATCAGTGCGGCTCCTGCGACCCCGCCGGCTTTGGCTGCCCCGAACTTCTCGGGCCGGGCTGTTCCGACCCGTATTCCGATTCGCTCAATGGCCAACAGAGTGGCCTCGCCCCTCGATCGCAGTGCAACGCGGCGTCGGGTGATTATCTCTATCCGCCCCAGGATCTGACTTCTCCGGCGGCGACCATCGGGCGCCGCGTCCAGGTGCTTCAGGACGACCTGTCGCCGTCGAGCAACCCCGCCGCGACGTACTACTGCGACGCGATCTACCTGCACCCGCAGGACTACGAGGCGGGAAACCAGCTCAACAACTCCTCCTTCAGGCGGGTCGAAGTCGGCACGCTTTCCGGTTCCGGATACCGCCTCACCCCGACCGGGCCGACCAGTATCGGAAAGCCCGGCATCTTTGCCTGGGAGGACAACAGCGACACCGTGGTCATCCGGACCATCGACATCCCGAATGACGGACGTGTCTTCCTTGCAAGCGACGTGATCGACAATGGTGATGGCACCTACCGGTACGAGTACGCGATCTACAATCTCACCTCGGACCACAACATCAACGGACTCGAAATCCCCGTCCCGGGGAATGCGAACGTGACGGACATCGGCTTCAGCGATGTCAACAGCCACTCGGGCGAACCATTCGCCACCAACTCGTGGGCCGCATTCAACGATGGTGACGCGATCGTCTGGAACACCAGCGAATACGCCACCAACGAGGATGCCAACGCGATCCGTTGGGGAACGATGTACAACTTCTACTTCACCTGCGATGTCGCCCCGGTCGACGGCTCGGCATCACTCGAAGTATTCCGCACGAACAGCTCCGTGACCGCCTCGGACATCAAGGTTCCCGGCGGAGCATCGAACCCCTTCGACCTGGACGGCAACGGTTGCGTCAACGGCGGTGACGTCGGCATCTTCATCACCCAGTGGGGCCAGTCCGGCGGATTCGCCGACTTCAACGGCGATGGCATCGTTGACTCCGGCGACCTCGGTGGCCTGATCGCCGCCTGGGGCTGCTGATCGAAGAAGACATCAGTCACCCACTCGGGGCCGGTTGTTCCACATCAGGAACGACCGGCCCCTTTTTAATTGATGTTTGAACCGTCCGATTTGACGAACCAAGGCGAACTTCACTCGTCCGATAGAGAGTGAATCCGCCTGCAAAGAGAGTCTCGCCGCGGAGAATTCATTTCTCGCTGGCAACCAGTCGAAAAGACGGCTAAACCTAGTGCTGGGATCCCAACGTCCCATCGTGCTTCCAACCGGAGATCCGTCGTGATCCGACCCATGTCGTTCCCTCGCTCGTCCATACTTGCCACCTCCGTGTTTTCACTCCTGGTTACCGGACTGGGATCCAGTGCCTTCGCCGGCGTTTCCGGCGAGACGCCACCCCCGACCCGGAATGGGGCAGTTGCCCTCCGCGGAGTCGAGGGACCGAAGACGCTCGCCCCGATCATCGAAGACCGAGGACGGATCGATGAGTACGAATTGGCCATCCTTGACCTCCCCGTCGGTCTCCCGGAAAACATGGTCATCGAGATCCCCTTTGCGGGCGAGATCGTCGAACTGGACCTCACGTCGCTCTCGATCCGAAGCGCCGATTTCCGACTTTTCGTCGATCACGGTGACGGCACGCTCGTCGAGACGCCCGCGGAACTGCCCCGAACCTATCGGGGCGTGGCGGACATCCCCGGGAGCATCGTGTCCGGAAGCCTCCTTGAGAGCGGACTCCAGGCCATCATCTACCGGGGCGATCACGCCGAACTCGTCGTTCAACCCGCCAGCGAGTTCGACCTTGGGCTCCCGGCGGGAACCCATGTGATCTACGAGGCTTCCGCGGCCCACGCAGAAGGCCACTGCGGGAATGACCTCTTCGATCTTCCGAGTGCTGAACAAGCTGACGACGAAGATGCGGTCGTGTTCGACGGAGGTGTCGCGGGCAGCGGAATCTTCCACGCGGAAATCGCCATCGACTCCGACTACGAATTCTTCCAGCGAAACAGCAGCAGTGTCGTCAATACACTGAACGACATCGAACTGATCATGAACAACACCGACACGGTGTATGTCCGTGACCTCCAGATCGCCTACGAGCTGACGACCGTGATCGTTCGCTCGGGTTCGAGCGATCCGTACACGTCGACCTCCATTGATGGGCGACTCACCCAGTTCGTGAGCAACATGCAATCGGCGCCCGAGAGCGAAATCATCCGCGACACCGCCCATATGTTCAGCGGAGTGAACTTCTCAGGCGGAACGATCGGACTCGCTTACGTCGGAGTCGTGTGCAACTCTTCGTTCGGCTACGGCGTGGTCGAGAGCCGCTACACCAGCAGCCTCACGTTCCGAACTTCACTCTCGGCCCACGAGCTCGGTCACAACTGGAACAGCCAGCATTGTGACTCGACAAGCGAATGCCACATCATGTGCTCGGCCAACGGGTCCTGTGACGGCATCACCGGAGGCAATCTGAAATTCGGCGCGTCCGCTCAAAGCCAGATCATCTCTCACCGGAACAGCCGCAGC
The DNA here is from genome assembly GCA_002683195.1 of Phycisphaerae bacterium. The sequence goes on along the minus strand of NYSW01000082.1, from coordinate 45,887 downwards.
TGCATCTTCGAACTCGGCAACCAACTCGCACTCCCATTCTCCGATGACTTCGAAGCCGCCCCCAATCGGGATGAGTGGATTCACCAGAATGGCGTCTCCGTGAACACCTCCGGAGTCAATGAACCGAGCGGGGTCCGAAGCCTCAATCTCGACGCCACGAGCAGCAACCTCTACGGCGACGATGAGATCCGTACGAACGAACTGCTTCTCGGCGTCCCCGCCGCCTACCTCTCGTACTTTCACCAGCACCGAGGGGTGGAGAGCGGCGAGTCGCTCTTCGTGGAATATCTGAACCAGGGCGGAGACTGGGTGGTGATCGACGAACATGTCTCTGATGGCGTCGACGAGACCGAATACACCTTCGTCGAACACACCCTTCCTTCCGCCGCCCGATACAACGGATCCAGGATCCGGATTCGCGCTGCCGTCGATGAAGCCAACGACGATTGGTGGATCGACGACTTCAGCGTGTCGGACGACCAGTCGCCAGGGATCGACAACGACGAATGCGCCACCGCCATGCCACTTTCAGGCGGAGCCAACCCGTTCACCACGGTGGGCGCCACCAACAGCAACATCGATGACACCCTCAGTTGCTCGACCAGCAGTGGTCCGGTGGTCTTCCGAGACGCCTGGTTCTCGTACACCGCATTCTGCACCGGTCCGCTCACGATCTCGACCTGCGGCGCCGCGGATTTCAACACCCGAATCAGCGTCTACCTCGCCAGTGGCGGTTGCCCCACCAGTGGAGCATCACCGCTGGCCTGCAGCGATGATGATTGCGGAACGGATTCCTTCGTGAGCACGATCGGCCTGGCCGGAAGCACGTATCTGATCCGGGTCGGAAGCCCCGTGGATTCCAGCGGCTCGGGCATTCTCACCATCGAGTGCAACGGTTCCGCAGGCCCTGAGAACGATGACTGCTCGAGCGCCGAAGACATCGGAGATGGTTCCACCTCCATATCGAACGCCGGCGCGACCAGCAGCAACATCGACTCCCAGATCTCCTGTTCTTCGAACAACGGCCCCGCCGTCCAGGCCGACATCTGGTTCCTGTACACCGCCGAGTGCACCGGTCAACTCGATGTGTCCACCTGTGGTGCCACGTTCGACAGCCGTCTCGACCTCTTCGATGCCTCATCGGGATGTCCCTCAAGCGGTGCCGCGAGCGTGGCTTGCGGCGACGACACTTGCGGAGACGACACTTCGATCAGCACGCTGGCCATCGCCGGCCAGACGTTCTACCTGCGGGTCGGAAGTCCAGACGGCTCGATTGGAACCGCCGACCTGCAGATCACCTGTACTCCGTTCGCCGATCCCTGCCCGGAAGACCTCAACAATGACGGTGTGGTCAACGGTGCCGACCTCGGACTCCTCCTCGGATCCTGGGGAACCGGAGCCGAGGACATCAACGGAGATGGAGTGGTCAATGGAGCCGACCTCGGACTCCTCCTGGGCGCCTGGGGACCCTGCTGACGCCCACGAAAACTCCCTTCATGGCAATGAACGACGGGCGGATGCTTCGGCATCCGCCCGTCTTTTCAATGACGTGTTCCGCATTCGATTTCTCGCGACGATCGATCCCGGGTGCGCCGATCAGCGGGGCTTGCGGGTGGCCTCCACCGCGGGACTCGCCGTGATCAGAGGGTCCGCGGTTTCCAGGAGATCCTCCGCGTAGTTGGTCTCTTCTCGCCGGCGGGTGATGGGACCGATCGGATCTCCGCGAAGGAACTGCCGAATCAACTGATCATCCTCGCTGAGGCTCGCCATCTCTTCGGCCGAAGTCTCCCTCAAGGCATCGAACTCCGCCCGGGTACCGATTCGCAAGACTCTTCCCTTGTCCAGCATCACCATGCGATCGGCGATCGTGAACGCGGAATCCATTTCGTGCGTCACCACCACGCTGGTCACACCCAGCTTCTTGGTGAGGTCCACGATCAATTGATCGATTTCGGCACTGGTCACCGGATCAAACCCCGCGGAAGGCTCGTCGTAGAAAAGGATCTGCGGATCCAGGGCCAATGCCCTGGCCAGCCCGGCCCTTTTCTTCATACCTCCTGAAATCTGGGCCGGGAGTTTGTCGGCGTGCTCACGAAGCCCCACGAGCTCAAGCTTGATCTTGACTTGGATGTCGATGATCATCGGATCCAGATCCGTGTGCTCCTGGAGGGGCAAGGCGACATTCTGAGCGAGGGTCATCGATTGAAAGAGCGCCCCGGATTGAAACAGGATTCCGAATTTTCGACGGACCTCGTTCAAAGCCTCTTCCGGGAGATCATTGATCTCGCGCCCGAGGATCGAGATCGTCCCCTCCGTGGGGGGGAATGAACCAATCAGCATGCGAAGGAAGGTGCTTTTTCCACAACCGGAACCGCCCATCACCACCAGCGTTTCTCCTCGCTGGATGTCGAGATCAAGCCCATCAAGCACCACCTGATCTCCAAAGACCTTCTTCAGGCCTCGGACTTCGATGATCGGTGGATCCTCCTCAAGGGCTTCAGTCACGGGGACGGCTCTCCGGGGGCTTCTTCAGGCTCGGAGGTCGTGACCGAAGGGACTCCTCCCAGAGTGATGTCTCCCTCGGAGGAGTCTTCGGGAGTCAGGCGGATGGACGACACTCGAAGGAAGCTTCCGCTCGGAGTCGGCTCTTCGGACACCTCGAACCCGATGGTTCCCGCAACCGATCGATTTTCAAACTGGAAGATGAAAGGGAGCTCGAATTTCTGAGCACCGAAAGGCGGATCGTCGTCCTGGTCGGGCATGGCCAGTTCGAAGGAACCGTACTCGGCGCGAACCGTTGCCACGAACTTTTCGATGGAGGCATCGTCGGGGGCCGATTCCGCAATGAACACGGCTCGGACTTCCTCATTCTTGCCTTCGAAGGCGGCACTGATGCTCTCATTGGGCCCCTCGAACACGAACAGGATGCTGGGGGCCAAGTAGGAAACACCCCAGGCAATCCCCACCCAGCCAGTCGAAACGAGGACTCCGAGGATGATCCCCGCCAGCGCCATTCCGCGCCCTCTGCGAATTCCACCACTCGTCCGAGCCACACCGATTCCGCCGAAGATCATCGCGAGGAAGGAAAGCCCGGGAATGCAGAAGATCAACCCCATGACCAGCGAAGCAACCGCGGCGGCGCTGGTGGGTGGCAGTTCTTCATCCTGCGGAAACGCGGATCCGACATTGGCCTGACTCATGAGATTGCTCCTTGGCGTGGAGAACGGGCTTCGGGTCAAAGTCTACTGGGAGTCCGGCCTGATCGATTTCAGGAATTCACCCTAGCCCTCGGCGGCGGGTTCCAAATCGGGGTCAAGTTGGATGTTCTCCCCGGTCGGCACTGATTCCATCGTGTCATCCGATTCCTCAGACGCCGGCCGACCCGTGAGCCGGAGAGACCGCCCATCGGGACCGATGAGCCGAAGGGTCCGCAGTCTCGGATCCGGAGCCAGGCCTTCCACGTCGAGACTGGCGAGGATGGTCGGTGGCACCAACAGGAAGCCTGCGGAACCACTCCACACCGAGCGATCCTCGGCATGGATGGTGATCTCCACCACCATGACCTGATTCACGACCCCGGAAACCTCGAGTGGCTCGGAGATCCCGACCGACCACGGCTCGATCGAAGCCGAACGGACCTCGAGCATGAGTTGCTCCCAGTCTGTTTCGTCGAAGGTGCATGACTGATCGACGAGCCCCTCCATGGCGGCGACGTCTTCCGCTGCCGCCGCCAGAAGAAGATTCCGAACGTCGGTTTCCATGCGGGCCGAAACCACATCGAAGTAGATTGAACTGAAGGCCGAGAAGCCGGACATCCAGAGAAACGTCCAACCCGCGCCGAGTCCGAGACCCCACAAGGCGAATCCCCGCCCCCGGATTCGTCCGCCACTTCGAACGATCTGAAAGTTGGCGATGAAGCCGAGAACGACGCCGATCAGTCCGACTCCCGGGCAGATTCCGGCCAACCCACAGATGAACGCGACCACCGAGAGCTGCCCCAGCGGCCGCCGAGCCCTTCTCGGGTTGGAGGACTCTTCATTCGGTGAAGTTGGAGACGGCATTCCGGTTCCATTCATGCGGCCGAGTGTAGCCGCGTCTACCCTTTCCTCCATGCATTCGACGCACGATCTCTTCGAGTTCCCCGGGGACCTTGGAGGATGCCGCGCCGTGGTCATGGGCCTGGGACGATTTGGTGGAGGCCTGGCGGCGACCAGGCACCTCGCCCGCCGTGGCGCGAAGGTGCTCGCAACCGATCTCGGTACCGCCGACCATCTTGGACTGGCCGTTGAACCCCTGCAGGAACTGGGCGTCCGGCTTCGGCTGGGCGAACATCGAATCGACGACTTCGAGAACGCGGACCTCGTGATCGTGAATCCCGCCGTTCCCCGGCCCTGGTCGAATCCGTTTCTCGAAGCCGCGCGAGCCGGCGGTGCTCGCTTCCTGACGGAAATCAGGCTCGCGATCGGCGATCGCCCCGCTCATCACCTCATCGGGATCACGGGGACCGCCGGCAAGAGCACCACCGCGGCGATGGTGCACCATGCACTCCGCCGGGTCCGGCCCGATCTGGACTGCCACCTGTCGGGCAACATCGGAGGCTCGCTGCTCGACGCTCCTCCGCCGAAAGATTCATCGGTCGTGTTCGAACTCTCGAGCTTCATGCTCCACTGGCTCGCCGGCGATGGTGGCGATCCCGAGGACCGAGCGACCCCCGGACTGGCTGCGATCACCAACATCGCGCCCAATCATCTTGATTGGCACGAGGCCGCTGATCATTACGCCACGTGCAAGCGAGCGATCTCCCTTTCGACCCCGACCTGCAAGTCACCTCGACTTCTTCCGGCCGAAGATCCGACCGTCGACGCCAGCATCGAACCCGGTCTCCGACTTCTGGTGCCCGGCGAACACAACCGTCGGAATGCACGCCTCGCGATCCGGCTGGCATTCGAACACGTTCGCCTTCGATCCGGCCGGGAAAACCCCCAGGGCCTTCTCGAAGAGATCACCGACTCGCTGTCGGACTTTCCCGGACTCCCTCATCGCCTGGCATCACTGGGCCGAATCAACGGGGTGCACGCTTACGACGACTCAAAGTCGACCACGCCCGAAGCCACCTGCCTCGCGGTCGAAGCCTTCGAAGAGACCGAACGGATTCATCTGATCGCCGGCGGCTACGACAAGCAAGCCGATCTTGCCGCCATCACCGCACTCGCACCGCGACTTGCAGGATTACATGCGATCGGCGCGACCGGTGCCGCACTGATCTCCGAGGGCGGGACCTATCACGGGACCCTCGAAGTCGCCGTCGACGCCGTCATGAGCGTCGCTCACCCCGGGGACGTCATCCTGCTCAGTCCGGGTTGCGCGAGTTGGGACCAGTTCGCGAACTATGAAGCCCGGGGAGCATCGTTCGCACAGGCACTCGAGCGGCACCGCACTCGACCCTCGTGATCCAATCGACACCGCCTGAAAAGCCGGGGTGGTCAGTCCGCAGTGGCGATCAGCAGCACCACGACCTGAACTTCGATGGCTCGGCCTTCGCCCACCGCATCGACCTTCTCGTGAGTCTTGCCTTTGACATTGACCTGATCGAGGCCCACTCCGAGGAGCCTTGCAAGCGACGCTCGAATCTCACCCTTGCGGGGCCCCAGCTTCGGCTTTTCTAGAATCACGGTCGCATCGAGGTTGCCGACCCGATACCCACGGGCCGCGACGCGTTCGATCGCCGCCTCGAGGAAGACCTTCGAGTCGGTTCCGTCCCAGGCCGGATCGGTATCCGGAAAGAGCTGCCCGATGTCTTCAAGACCCAGAGCCCCGAGCAAGGCGTCGGTCACGGCATGCAGCAGGGCATCCCCGTCGGAGTGCCCCACCGGCCCCCGGTCATGCTCGAAGGCCAGCCCTCCGAGTACGAAGGGACGCCCGTCACCCGCAGGGCGGATCGGCTCGAGTCGATGCAGGTCGTACCCGTGGCCGATACGAAAAGGTAGGTGAGAGGCGGAATCTGACATGCCCAGACTGTAGCAGCGACGCCCCAATCCGCTCTGGCGACACCAGACGGGCGATCGGGCGGAAAGATTCATCGCCTCGGACCTCGGATCCGGTTCAAGAGAGGCGGCCCGGGGAGTCGATAAGGACACCGGGGAGCGGTCCGCGCGGACTGTTCCCATTCATGACACCGCCCTTTTCCTGACTTCCGGATCCACGCATGCGATTCAGGTCGATCCGAACCTTCGCCGTTGCCGCCACCTTCGCCGGACTCACCCTGAGTACCGGCTGCTATGCCCCCGATGGGGGGTTCATGCCGAGTAGCAACGCGACGTTCACCTACATCTCCACCACGTGGAGCCCCAAGACGGTTCGGGTCATTGATACTCGGACCGACGAGGCGTTCTTCGCGATCACCCTCCCCGTTGGCAAGCAACTGACCTTCAAGTTCCTCGAGGGCAAGGGTGATGACCCCGTCATGACCCCCGACCGGATGCAGTGGGAGATCTGGGACGCACCCCACGGTTCCGGCAAGCTCTCGAACCAGTTGACCTGCCCTCCCTCGATGGCCCGCCGAATCCAGGTCGATGTTCGCCCCGGCCCGGAAGATCCGCCGGCGATCGAGGACTACCGCCTCCGGCTCGACGAAAGCGAAGACCGACCGGACTACTGGACCCCCAAGGGTGGCGAAATCCCCGGCGAATGAGCCGGCGATCGACCCGAAAGACTCGAAAGAATCCCCGACCGCCCGTCGCTCTGCGATGGGCGGTCGTCGTTCATCCAGACTGAGGGCCGGCAAACCAGGTCACTAACGCGTTTTTCGCTGCTTTTTCGAGGGCGAAGGCTGGGCGTCTCAACGCTTCTTCCCTTCCGACGGCATCGGACAAGGTCGAGATTCCCGCAAATCGCATCCGGCCCGGCCAGCGGTCATCTGAGATCGATCCAGGAACCGCAATCACGGGAACCCCGGCCTGGTCGGCCCGGTTCAGCAAACCACCAATCGTCTTTCCCATCAGAGACGATGCATCCAGCCGACCTTCGCTCGTGAGAATCACATCTGCTTCAGCCACCCGGCGATCGAGTCCGGTCAGTCCGGCCACCAGATCGAAGCCTTCCTCCAGACGTCCGGCGATCATCTCCGCTGGATACCCGGACGATGGTGGCCCCCCGACGTCGCCCAGGAGACCCGCCAGGCCCACCACCATGCCACCGGCCGCTCCGGTTCCGGGTCCTCCGATCTTCCAGCCAGTCGCTGCCTCCATCATCTCCCGCCATCCGGCCAATCCGGCCTCCAACTCCGCCACCGCCGAAGGGTCGGCACCCTTCTGCGGACCAAAGGTCCGAGCGGCACCACCGTCTCCCTCCAGAGGATTGCGAACGTCACAAGCGATCCGAAGCCGAATCCCTCGCCAGTCCTCCACCACTGCTTCTGGAATTCGGATCCCTCGCACCGTGGCGAGATCTGAACCGACCAATGGCCGATCAGGTGGGCCCTCCGGCCCTTCGATGACGATTCCGAGGGCCCGGGCAGCCCCGAGCCCTCCATCGACCGTGGCACTGCCTCCGAGCGTGAGCACCAGCTCTGCCGGGTCGTCCACATCCCGATCAAGTCGGGATCGAGCCAGATCAAGGGTCCGCCCCACGGCGGCGGTACCGGTTCGCCGAGGGTCGCGAAGCTCATGGGGAACCGATTCGAGCCCTGCCGCTTCTGCCAATTCCACCACCGCTAGTTTCCGGTCCCGCCCCAAAGCCCAGCGGATGGTGGTTTCCGCCTGCTCGGGGTGCGCTCCGCCCCCGGCCAGGAAGCGAACTTCCAGGTCCGGCATGGCCGCAAGGAACACATCGAGTGTCCCTTCCCCACCATCGGCCAACGGGATCAGGGTCACGGTCGCATTCGGGAGGAGACTCCGGACCGCCCGACCAATGGCCGCGCAGGCATCCGTGGCGGCCAAGGATTCCTTGAGAGAATCTGAGGCCACCAGCACCGAAAAACCCTGACCTGAACTCGACACGGAACTCTCCAACCAGGTTGCGGACGAATCGGGCGGCCACGCAGAGCCGAGGCTATACAATCAACCCTCTTCAGCGGGCTTCAAGCCTGACTGCAAAGCCCGAACCGATGGATACCTTGATTCACAACTTCCTCGGCCAGTACGGCTGGCTGGCCATGATCATGCTGCTCCTCGCCTCCGGTGTGGGCATTCCGATCGGCGAAGAACTGGTCAACGTGCCGGCAGGGATCTTCGTCGGCAAGGGCGAGATGCCGATGTGGTCCACGTTCCTCGCGGCCTACGCGGGGGTTCTCGGGGGAGACTTCCTCTGGTTCTGGATCTGTGCTCGTTTCGGCCGAAGGCTGCTGGGCGTTCGATGGTTCCGACGCATGGTGCATCCCCGCAGGGTTCTGCAGGTCAAGCATCAGTTCGATCGTCGAGGAGCCTGGGTCCTTCTGATCGCCAGGTTCATTCCCGGAACCAGATCACCGGCCCTCACCATCGCCGCCCTGATGCACATGCCCCTGCGGAAGTTCATTCCAGTCGAACTGGCCTGCTGTGCGATCACCACCCCACTGCAAGTGGGCATCGGGATCCTGATCGGCCGCGAATTGGCCGGTCAGAGTCTCCAAACCACGATTTTCACCGCCCTCGGGGTGATCGCATCGATCGTCGCCGTCACCGCCCTCTTCAACTGGTGGATTTCCAGCCGCCGCAAGGGCGGACCTTCACCTCGAGCACCGATAGCATGGTTACGGAACCACCGTGGCCTGACCTCAAACACTTGAACGACCCTCGGATCCGACTCTTTCACGGATACCGCCAAGCATTAGGAGCCCAGGCATGCGAGCCATCGTCACCGGACAGATCGGCGTTGAAAAGAAGCCCTACCTCGACAGCACCGCCGCCCTGGCGGGCGAACGGGGCGAGGAAATCGATGTCTTTCACGTCGGCGACATGATGTACGCCGAAGCCCAGGACGTGCGACCCGGCCGCATCCTCGATCTCCCGATCAGTCGCCTGAACTCCCTCCGGCGAGCCGCCTTCAAGGACATCATCTCCGCCACGCGTCCGGTCGAAGAACATCGAAACGTGACCGTGAACACCCACGCCACGTTCCGGTGGCATCACGGGCTCTTCAGCGCCTTTGACTTCGATCAGATCAGGGCGCTGGCCCCCGATCTCTTCATCTGCCTCGTCGACAACGTCGAAGTCGTTCACCAGCGTCTCCACAAGGACCACATCGTCGATGCGACCCTGAAGGACTGCATGGTCTGGCGCGAAGAAGAGATTCTGGCGACCGAGCTCATGGCCGAGGCGATGGGCTGCCGGAACAACTTCTACATCCTCAGCCGAGGAAGGCACCAGCCGACACTCGAAACCTGCCTCCGCCTGGTCACCCGACCGGACATGCTGAAGGTCTATCCCTCCTTTCCCATGAGCCATGTCGTGGACATGCCCGACGTGCTCGCGGAGATCGATGACTTCCGAGCGAAGATCGCCGAGCACTTCATCGCCTTTGATCCGGGCGACGTCGATGAAAAACTGCTTCTGGAGAACGCGATCGCCGCCGCTCGTGAGGGCCGGGACTTCGTGGAGGTTCCCCAGCACATGTTCGGATCCGGACAGGAAGGCGATGAACCGATTCGTATTCCGACTCGAGAAGTGCTCGACATCGCCGGCGACGTCGACGGCCAGATCTACATGCGAGATTTCAAGCTCGTCGACCAGTCCGACATGATCGTCTCCTACATCCCCGAACTCCCCGGCGGCATCCCCGGACTCTCCAGCGGCGTGGAACGAGAACTCCAACACGCCTTCGAACACACCAAGGAGGTCTACGTGGTTTGGAAGCCGGCCAAGTCCCCGAGTCCATTCATCACCGAGACCGCCACCAAGATCTTTGGAAGCGTCGATGAAGCGATGAACTACTTCGAGGAAAAGGGCATGCTTGCAACCCGGAACCTCTTCGGTCACTGAGGCCATCGTGTACCGCCACCGCGTCGTCGTCGCCTACGAGGGCACCGAATTCCACGGCTGGCAACGCCAGGTCCGTGCGAATGGAACCGAATTCCGGACCGTCCAGCGATCGCTGGAGGATGCGGTGTTCCGAGTGTTCCATGAGCGGGTCCCCGTGGTCGGCGCAAGCCGGACCGACTCGGGCGTCCACGCCATCGGGCAGGTCGCCGCGTTCAACACGAAGAAGATGTTCAAGATCGACCGGGTTGCGATCGCCCTCACCAGCCAACTGCCGCCCGACGTCCAGGTGCGGGACTCGAGGGTCGTGGCCAGAGACTTCGATCCGATCGCCCATGCTCGCAGCAAGTGCTATCGCTACGACATCGCGATCGGCCGCCCCCCGGAATCCTGGCAACCGCTATTCAGCCGACGCACGACTTATCGCGCTCCGTATTCGGTCGATGCCGAAGCCATGAACGAGGCCGCCAAGAAACTGATCGGCACTCATGACGTCGCCGGTCTCGCCCAGAAGCACCACGGGCGGGGTCACACCGTCCGAACGATCTTCGACTGCCGGGTCGCCAGGCCGGCTCCGAATCTCGTCCGCATCGAAGTCGTGGGCAACGGTTTCCTCTACAACATGGTGCGGATCATCGCCGGGACCCTGCTGGAAATCGGACGCGACCGGATGCCTCCGGAACGTATCGATGAAGTCCTCGCCACCCGGAATCGACGTCGTGCGGGCCAGACGCTTCCGCCGCACGGGCTCTCTCTTCGCTGGATCCACTACGGCCCCGGCGACCTTCCCGCGACCTTCCCGGAAGGGACTCCGAATCCAGTGCCGGGAGATGAGCCATGAGAATCATGCACATCTCGACCCGACTGATTCTCGGGGGAAGCCAGGAGAACACCGTGCTCTCCTGCAAAGGGCAGTCCGACGACGGTCACGACGTCTCGCTGGTCTTCGGTCCGATCGATGGCCCTGAAGGGACCATGCTTCCGAACGTCCTCGAGCATGGCGGGATCGAGACGATCGAGACCGCGAATCTCATTCGTGAACTCGACGCCCGGCGTGACTTTCGATGCCGACGAGCGCTGGAACGCGTGATCCGGGAATGGAAACCGGATGTCGTTCACACTCATTCATCCAAAGCCGGGATTCTTGGTCGGGCCGCGGCGTGGGCGGCGGATGTTCCGGCCGTGGTGCACACCATCCACGGACTTCCATTCCATCCCTATCAGTCGAAGATCAGAAACGCCCTGTACATCGCGAGTGAACGCTGGGCCGCCCGACGATGCCATGCCATCGCGACGGTCGCCGATGCCATGCGCGACCAGGCCCTGGCCGCCGGAATCGGCGAACCCGACCGATACCGCACCGTCCGCAGCGGAATGGTCATCGATCCCTACCTGGTCGAAGAATCACGCGACGAGGCACGACGACGCCTCGATCTGCCCGCCGATGTCTTCCTCGTCGGTACGATCGCGAGGCTTGCCGAACTCAAGGGGCACGATGATCTCCTTGACGCGCTCGGCGATCGAATGAGGGCCGATCCACGCCTTCATCTCCTCTGGGTCGGTGATGGATGGTGGGCGGAGAGGCTTCACGAACGAGTCCGGAAGATGGGTCTCACCAACCAGGTGCACGCTCCCGGCCTCGTCGCGCCGGAGACGATTCCCGGGTGGATTCGAGCGATGGACGTCGTGGTGCATCCGAGTTACCGCGAGGGGCTGCCCCGAGCCGTCGTGCAGGGACTTCTTTCAGCCCGCCCGGTCATCACCTACGCGCTGGACGGCGCACCAGAAGTATGCATCGATGAAGAAACGGGAATATTGGTTCAGCCCGGAGACATCGCCGGACTTGCCGATGCGGTGGTCCGAATCAAGGACGATCCCGAGCTCGGTCGACGGCTGGGCTCCGCCGGACGGGAGCGATGCCGGGTTGATTTCGACCATCACACCATGGTTCGGGAACTGGACGACCTCTACCGACGAATTCTGGAGGGACGGGAGGTTCGACCATGATCCTACGAAAGATTCCCCTGCTCGCCACCCTGACGCTCGCGCTGCTGCCGACCATCGATTCGATGGCGATGCATCAGTCGGATCCCCGTCCGACCCTGACGCCGTCCATGCTCGACGGAATCGCCGCGAACATGCGAAATGGCATGAGACCGGAGCGCGATGCGTCCATCGACGTACGAGCGGGAAATCAACTGCGGCAGCTGGTGGTTGAACTGGCCCTGCAGGGACGACGGGGAGAACCCGGAAGCGGCTCCGCGGCCCTCGCAGCGATCCGACTCGGCCACGAGATCCAGGAGATCGAAGCGTGGATGACCAGGGCCGTGAGCGGGAACGTACCGGTCGGGAATCCGGCATCTCCGCTCACCGAGGATGCTCGACTTCGGACCATCCGACGGCTCGGAGTCTTCAGTGACGTCGCCCTCGATGAATTCAGACGGCGGCCTCGCGACTCGTCCACGGAAATCGATGATGCACTCGCCGTGGTTCTCGCACCGATTCGAGACACGATCGAAGTGGTGCTTGACCGGGAGCTCCAAAGTCGATGGCCGGTGATTTCCGAAGAATCGCGCCCCCTCGATCCGCGTTCGACGGAACTCATCCCGATCATGCTCCGACTCGAAGCGCTCACCAGACCAGCGTTCGATCCAAGGATGCCGATTCGTTTTCAAGAGGTCCTCATTTCCCGCATCGAGAAAGCGGCCGAGGCGATCACCCTTGATGCCGACGACGAGAACCACGAATCTCGCCTTGCCGGGCTGGAACGAATGATCCGAATCTCGGACGACCTGACCCGCGCCGAACATTCGTCCGATCCGTTCGAAAGCTACGTGGAAGCGATCTCGAAGGCGATTGCGGAACGACCGAACCCACGAACCGGAGTGGATCCCACGGCGGAGCTGGCAGCCCTCCTGCTTCCGACGGAACTCCTTTCACAGTCCTCCGCATCGATGACCCTGAACGAGCTTCGCACGCATCGGCGGCGAATCCGAAATCAATACGATCAGAAACGGGGAGCCGTCGATTCGGGAATCAGCGTGCCGGATCGCCGGTGGGTCGAGCAGGTCGCGGAACTGCAGCTCCTGGCGAGGGATGTTCAACGGACGCACACCGCCGAACGAATCATCGTCGAACTGGGCGCCGTCAATCCCACGGCCCGCCCTGCCATGCTCACCCGAATCCGAACCTGGTTCCGACTGCTCGCCTCCTCTCGAACTCAAGCCCAAGCGGCGGCGGCCTTGGACCGACTCGACCTCGACGCGGCTCGCTTTCTGGTGATTCCCGGAGAGGATCTGCTGGATTCTCCAACCGAAGCGTTCAACCGCCGCATCGCCGGTCGAGCATCCGATCTCGCCACCCGAATCCAGCTCGTACGCCGAGGCTGGATCGAGGAGATCTCGCAAGGACTTCTCGACGGCCCCTCCCAGCTCGAACTCAAGCGACTCTCACGCCTTCTCGCAGTGCTCGTTCAGGTGAACGAATTCTCTCCCGAGCCCGGGCGGCTCATGAAGAGCATCAAGATCTGTAATCGATGGGGTGGCTGGTTCATCGACGCCGACTCGATTGCGTGGAGCGCGCGAGCCCTCGCCCCCGGACTCCTGGTCGCCGCCGATGCCGCTGCCGACGGCCAGGGCGAGCGGCTGGAGCGAGATCTCGATCGACTCGAACATCTCGTCCCTCCGGCCCGACTGCTCACCCGACTGGCCGACGTGGTCGAAGACTCACTCAGCGACCTTCCGGCCGGCGGAATCGGTGCCATCGCGACCCTGGCCACACCACCCGGACCGGACGCCTGGGGAATCGATCATCGGGATTCCTTCGCCTCCATCTCTCGAGGGTTCGCCGAGATATCCGCGGCCCGCCGACGGGACGACGACACCGGCGTCGAATTACTTTCCGCGTGGATCGCAGACGCCTGCGATGATCTACTGACCGAACTCGATGGCTCGGACTCGGGTTCATCCGGAACCGATGCCCGACTCGAATCGGAACTCAAGGAGCAGGGAACGTGAATATCCTCGTGGTCGGACCGCATCCAGACGATCAGGAGCTGGCGATGGGTGGCACCATCGGTCGCCTGGTCGCTGACGGACACCAGGTCGTACTCCTTGATCTGACCGACGGCGAGCCGACGCCGTTCGGGGATCCCGAGACACGAGCCCGGGAAGCGGCCGAGGCAGCCCGGATTCTCGGGGTGAATCGCATGATGCTGGGGCGAGAACACGGATTCGTGAATCGGGAAGTGGTTCACTCCATTCCATGCCGTCACGCCGTGGCCGGGGTCCTACGCACCCTCGAAATCGACTGGATCTTCTGCCCCGATCCCGAGGATGCTCACCCGGATCATCGGGCCGCAACCCGGATCGTCGAAGATGCCCGTTTCGATGCCAAACTCACCAAGACCGATCTTCCGGGCGAACCGCGATATCCCAGTCGAATCATCTACTACTACGCCACCCACCTGAAGACGATTCCCAACCCCTCGTTCCTGGTCGACACCACGGGCTTCCATGATCGAAAACGCGAGGCCATCCTGGCCTACGCGAGCCAGTTCACCGCGAACGAAAGAAATCGGGCGGTCGTCGATTGGATCGACGCACAAGCAACGTATCTCGGAAGCCGGATCGGCGCCACGACCGCGGAAGCATTCCGAGTCATCGAGCCTCTCGGAGTCCGCGGGTTCGCTGGGCTCGTCTGAGCCCTGGGATTCAGGCGTTGAAACTTCGGACCGACGCGAGAACCGTGCTCACGACATGAGCCTTCTGGGTCTCGGAAAGATCGGGATAGATCGGGATCGCCACGACTTCACCGGCCGCCCGCTCCGCGTGGGGGAAGGCTCCGGCCGAGTAACCGAGGTCGAGATAGCAGTCCTGCTGGTGCAGACACTTCGGATAGTAGATCTCGCTGCCGATCGCGGCATCCGCCAGAGCCTTGCGCAGGGCGTCACGATGAGCGGCGGGCACCCGGATGACGTACTGGTTGTAGATGTGTCGGGCTCCAGCCGGCGCCGGCTGGGGAGTCCGCAGCGGCAGGCCGCCTTCATCGAGGGAGACGGCACTGGTGGCGGCTCCAGCATTGGCGAAAGCCTCGTCGTAATAGCGGGCATTGGCCTGACGCCCGGCACTCCAGGCGTCGAGGTGTTCGATCTTGACCAACAGCACCGCGGCCTGGAGGGCGTCGAGGCGACTGTTGAGACCGACATCGTGGTGGAAGTACTTGGGCTTCATCCCATGGTTGCGGAAGCGGAGCATTCGCTCTGCGAGGTCAGCATCGTTCGTGGCACAAAGCCCGCCGTCGCCGAAGCCACCGAGGTTCTTGCTCGGGAAGAAACTGTAGGTTCCGATGTCGCCCACGGAACCGACCCGACGACCGTGCACATCTTCGGTACCGATCGCTTGCGCGGCATCCTCGATGACCCGAAGATCATGATCCCGAGCGATCGACATCACCGCATCCAGGTCACAGGCCTGCCCGAAGAGGTGAACCGGCATGATCGCCTTGACCTTGCCCCGAGGCCGCGTTTGGAGCACCGCCGAAATGGAAAGCGGATCGATCTGATAGGTGGCCGGATCGATATCGACGAAAACCGGCGTGGCCCCGACTCTTGACACGCTGCCCGCGGTCGAGAAGAACGTGAAGGACGGAACGAGGACTTCATCGCCCGGGCCGATCCCCAACGCATCGAGGGCAAGAATGAGCGCGTCGGAGCCGTTCGAGCAGCCCACCGCATGGGGCATCTGGAGGTATTCGGCGCAGCGAGCTTCCAGCGCGGCCACCTTCGGTCCACCAATGAAGATCTGACTCTCCAGAACCTCCAGGACCACGGGTTCGATCTGCTCGCGAATGGTCGCGTATTGAGCCTTCAGATCAAGCAACGGGACGATCACGTCGGTAGCGGTAGCCATAGAGCGATGATAACCGTTTCACCCGCTGAAATCAGGCTCACCGTCCGGTCGAGCCGAACCCACCGCCGCCACGATCCGTCTCTTCGAGATCATCGACCTCTTCGATCACCACTCGAGCGACCGGCGCGATGACCATCTGGGCGATCCGCATTCCGCCTTCGATCGTGAAAGGGCGTTTTCCGAGATTGATCAGGGGCACCTTCACCTCCCCCCGATAGTCGGCGTCGATCGTTCCGGGCGCATTCGGCATGGTGATCCCGTACTTGGACGCCAGACCGCTTCGAGGCCGGACCTGGGCTTCCCAGCCGGCGGGAATCGCCATCGCGAAGCCACAAGGAACCATCAGGATCTCGCCTGCGGATATCTCGACGGGCCCGTCGAGCACCGCATGGAGGTCAAGCCCTGCCGCCTGCGCGGACTGATAGGCGGGAATGACCGCTCGGGGGTCGAGTCTCTTGAATCTGAACACCGGTTGGATCATGGCTTCAGGATATCGTCATCGAGGAGCATTCCATGGACCTGCCCGAAATGCTGTTCCTCGTAGGATGGTTCTTCGGCCTGCCGGGCCTGGCGATCCTGCAGATCTACCGGGCGCGACGGAAGAAAGGCGTCGAAAGGCGATGCCCCGGATGCGACCACGAACTCACCGGCACCGGGGTCGGGATGGCCTGCCCGAAATGCGGTGTGGTCCCGGCGATCTCCCGAGGCCGCCCTACGGATCCGGATCGCGTGCTTTGTCGAGGCTGCGATCATGATCTTGAGGGACTGGAGTGGAATGCCGACTGCCCCGAATGCGGACTTCGTTCCGCCGCGATACCCCGCTTCGAGTCCAACCGACCCCAGTACCCGATCAAGGCGCTGCTGGGTGGCATCCTCCTGGCCGGCTGGCTCGGACTCACCATCCTCATGGTGAGCGTGGGGGCCTTCAATTCTTTCGGCACGACGGGGTACGACGCCATCATGAGGGCGGGACATGCGGCATTGAAGCAGCAACAGCAAGAGCGTCAGGCGACCGAGCAGTGGCTCGACGAGCAGCGGTCCGTGCGCGACGATGAAACCACCGAGACCACACCGCCCGCGAACACCGTCGACTAGAGCGAGTGGATCGCCTCGAGCACGGCGTCCGCGTGACCGGGCACCTTCACCTTGTCCCAACGCTGCGCGACCTTCCCGTCAGGACCGATGAGGTAGGTGGTTCGGACGACACCCATGTACTTCCGACCGTACATCGACTTCTCCTGCCAGACCCCGTACTTCAAGCAGATCTTGGGGTTCTCGTCGGCGTCACGGGCCGCGTCTGCGAGCAGGGTGAAGTTGAGGTCGTGCTTGTCGACGAACTTCCGGTGACTCTCGACCGAGTCGGGACTGATGCCGAGCACCGTCGCCTTCGTCTTCTTGAAATCAGGCAGCTGATCGCGAAACTGACAGGCTTCCTTGGTACAGCCCGACGTGTCGTCCTTGGGATAGAAGAAAAGCACCACGGGACCTCCCGCCAGATCCTTCAGGGNGTGCTTCTCGCCATCCTGGTCGGGGAGGGTGAACACCGGGGCCTTTCGGCCGAGTTCGATCAGATCCATCGGGCTCTCCAGAACACTCGAACATGAGGGGGGGGTTTCGGGACGCATGGCCCACGAGCGGAAGATCCGCTCACCGGTCGCGGGTCACCAGCCACGAGCAAAAGGCGGCGAACTGATCCGTCCTAGGCGAGGTCTTCCTTGCGGAAATCCAGGTCCGGCGGGCGACAAACGTGATTCTGCAGGTGCGCACTTCGGAAGCAGCCGACCCAGCGGTCAGGTTCGATCTCGTACAAGACGTACTCGTCGTCACCCGCTGCGATCACCGGTTTCGTGTCCACCGGAGGCTCGGGCCACCAGGGCACGATTTCAGCGCCCTTGGCAGGGTCATGTCCCGGCAACTTCGTGAACTCCTCCGGATTGCCGACCACTTCCTCCACCGTCGTGAGGCGATGCTTGCCCTGTCCGAGCCGAGGGATGGAGTCGAAGAGGCCGCGGGTATACGGATGGAGCGGACGATCGAACAGGTCGTAGACCTTCGCGTACTCCACCACCCGGCCCGCGTACATGACGCAGACCACGTCCGCATTCTCAGCGACCACTCCGAGGTTGTGGGTGATGAGCATGATGCCCATCTCCTTGGTCTTCTGAAGTCCACGAAGCAATTCAAGAATCTGGGCCTGAATCGTCACATCAAGCGCCGTCGTGGGCTCGTCGGCCAGCAACAGCGTCGGGTCGCAGGCGAGTGCCATCGCGATCATCACCCGCTGTCTCATGCCGCCCGAGAACTGNTGCGGGTAGTCGTTCAGTCTCTGGGCGGGGTTCGGNATCCCGACGTCACCCATCGCCTTCACCGCGATTCCGGCCGCGTCCGAGGAATCCACATCCTGATGCAGAAGGATCGCTTCCATGATCTGGTCGCCGATCGTGTACACCGGATTCAGACTGGTCATCGGCTCCTGAAAGATCATGGCGATGTCCTTGCCACGCAGACCGAGCATCTTCTTCTCGTCGTACTTCAAGACGTCATCGCCCTGAAAACGGATGCTTCCCTTGTCAAATCGACCCGGGGGCCGAGGCACGAGTTGCATGCTGCTCATCGCCGTGACGCTCTTGCCGCATCCGGACTCCCCCACCACCGCCAGAGTCTGACGTGGATAAATCGTCATGCTGACGCCGGCGACGGCCTGAATCCTCGGCCCGGACGGATCGGAACTGTTGGCGAAACTGACCGCCAGGTCCCTCACTTCGAGCAAAGGCTTCGAGGGCGCGGTCTTGTTGACGTGACTTTCCTGGTTGGCGGGGGTCGACTCGGACATCAGTGCGCTGCCTTCCGCATCTTCGGATCGATCGCGTCCCGGAAATTCTCTCCCAGGACGTTGTAAGCGAGGACGGTGAGGAAGATCGCCGCGCCGGGGAAGACGGCCATCCACCAGAGGAAGATTCCCGTCTCACCCGTGGTCAGCGACAGCAACTTGCCCCACGAGGACTGGCCATAAGGGCCGAGGCCGAGGTAACTCAAGGTCGCTTCCGCGATGATCGCGGCTGCGATGCCGAAGGACGCCTGCACGAGCACCGGCGTGATGCCATTGGGAAGCATGTGACGGAAGAGCGTTGAATACAACGGGAGTCCGACCGCACGACAGCTCTGGACGAAGTCCTGATTGCGGAGTTTGAGGAACTCCGCCCGAATGAACCTCGCGGAACCGGTCCAGGTGACGCACCCGATGATGGCCATCATCACNTAGGTGTTCCTCGGCAGCGCGGACGCCGCGACGATCAGAAGGAACAGAACCGGAATCGCCATGAAGATCTCGACCAGCCGTGAAAGGACCAGGTCGACCCAGCCCCCGAAGTACCCCATCAGAGACCCGATGACGATGCCCAGGATCACCGAGATGCCGGTGGAGACCAATCCGATCGAGATGGAGAGGCGACACGCATGAAGCATCTGGGAGAGGACGTCCCGACCGATGGGATCCGTTCCCAGATAGAAATCTCGCTGTCCGAGGCTTCGCTCTGCGACTTCATTCGCGCTCTTCACGAANTGNATCCGCTCATCGACCTTGCCCGCGAGTTCTTCGCCGGCATCGGTGATCATCAGAGCCGCATTCCGATTCGCGGCCTCGATCTGCCCCACGATCTGAATCGCCTCGGCCGCGGCCGCCTTGGCGGCATTCGCGTCACCGGCCTGAATGGCCGAGTCGTAGACCGCCAGGGCCCGAGCGATACCTTCGAACCGCGTCAGGTATTGATCTGAAACCCCCTGCTCGCGGAGTTTGGTTGCCACCGCGAGGTCATCNGTGGCCAGGAGTTCGACCAGGGCCGTCTGCACGTCCCGGTTGAGCGGGAGGCCTTCGAGACGAGGGGAGAGGTTGAATGCGACCGTGCGGATGAAGTAGGCGACTCCGTCCTGCAGGCTTTCCTCGGCGACGATCCGGTACGCCCCGGCGACCGTGGTCGAAGGGGTCCGGGAGAAGAATGCCGCNTTCGATTGCGTCGGAGACCAGGGAACCAGGGTGTAGGTGTTCCGCTGTGTCCCGTCGAACTGACCGCGAATGAAACTGTCCGGTGACACGGTCGGTGAAACCCAGCGATCCGAGCAGATCAGGCAGGTGAGAACGACCACCATTCCGCTGGCGCCGATCTTGAAACCGATTCCCTCGATCGGAATGATCCAGAACAGCACCACGAAGACCACCGCACCACTTCCGAAGGCGACGAGGTAGGGGAACCAATCAGCGGCGACCACCCCCTGCCCCATGTCGGCCGTCAGGTACTGGACGAGGGCGATCAAGATCACCACCAGTCCGGAGAGCGTGGCGGCGGCACAGATCAGGCCCAGACGCTTCTGACGACTCAANCCCAGTGGCAACAGCATGAACACCGTTCCGACGATCCCGCCGATCAGCAGGAGCATGTCCGTCGCGGTGAGGGAATCGAAGATCGGCGAATACGAACGAACCGCTTCACCGTCGGGGGACAGTTCCACCGTCCACAGCGGAAGGCCGTTGGCCACGACCGGCGCAAAGATCGCGAAGAACCCGATCAGTCCGATCCAGATCAGACCGAGCTGGGCTCCACGACGCTCGATCACGCGACTCCAGGCGTCGGCCCAGAACGGCTTGGCCTTGGACGCACCGACCCCGCGCATCACTTCGATGCCGCTGATCGTCTGCTCGGTATCTGGCTTGGGAGAAGTCATCTCGAGGGAAGGTCCCGGATCAATCGAAGGTGACGCGGGGATCCGCGGCCGCATAGAGGATGTCCGCCAGCAGCAATGCCAGCAGGTTGAGCACCGCGATCATGAAGACGTTGGCAAGGATCACATCACGGTCGAGGTTGAAGATCGCGTTCAGGATCAACGATCCCATTCCCGGAATGCTGAAGATTCGTTCGACGACGACCGAACCCGCGAGCATCGCGGGGAACACCAGCACGAAAATGGTGATGACCGGGAGCAGGCTGTTTCGGAAGACGTGGTACCACTTCACATCCTTGTCGGAAACACCCTTGGCACGGGCGGTCCGGACGAAGTCCATGGTGTAGGTATCGAGCATCGCGGCACGGGTCTGCTTGGCAAGAACCGCCCAACCGCCGTACACGAGGCAGAAGACCGGAAGCACCATGTGCCAGAGCATGTCGAGGAAGTATCCCGGAGCGAACGCCCCATCGACCCAACCCGGGAGGTAGGACATCTCATCCGCGCCGTTGGAATGAAGACCCGAAACCGGGAACCAACCGAGATATTGCTTGTCGGCAAGGAAGCCGATCGCGAGCACGCCGGCCCAGACCACCGGAATGGACCAGAAGACGACGAAGATGCCGCCGGAGATCTTGTCGAAAAGACGGTTGTGTCGAGCCGCGGCCTGCATCCCGAAGGGAACCGCGACCAGATAGATGACCGGCACCGCCACCACGTTCAAGAGCAAGGTCACCGGGAGTGCTTCCCGAATCAGATCCAGGACCGGTCGACCGACGGTGAAGCTCTTTCCGAAATCAGGCCAGTCAATCGTGATCCACGGCCCGAGACCGATGCCGGTCAAGGGATACGGGCCCCGCGCGAAGGCGGCCTGCACCCGTTCGAGGGCGGCCCGGGCCTGGGCTTCCTTTTCGACGGTGTCTTCGAAAGCCGCGACCACTCGAGGCCATTCCTCAATGTCCGTCTGGGGCGCGAAGGTCTCGAGCAGTTCGAAATCGATGACGTTTCCGGCGGCCACCGCTGCGTTGAACTTCGAGCGGTTCATGAGCGAGGCCTGCCGTTCAGCCACCTTCTCATCGACTCCGGCTTCGATCAACCGAACTCGTTCGCCTTCGATCAAACGAGATGAATCACCGGCGGCGTAGCGAGCGATCTCGCTCGAGAAAGCCCGGCTGGACATCAGATACTGGGCCCTGGCCCGGAGGTACGCCTTGTTCGCATCCTTGTATTCAGGAATCCCGGCGGGGTCGAGACCCACTGGAAGTCCCTCGGATTCACGATCCTCCGCCCGAGCCAATGCATCCTTCACCGCGGCGATCCGAGTGGCGCCTTGATCGTCAGGGAGCGTGCGATTCTCCTGGGCGGCCGCTTCCACGAGTCCGGGTGACATCTCGTACCAACCTGCGAACCAGGAGGCATCCATCGGGAGCGGCTTCACCTCGCGGGGCGGCTCCTCGAGATCGCCGGCATAGTTCTGCATCGCTCGCTCACCGAATTTGATCGGTGCGATCCTGGCAAGCCATCGACCGTACTGGACCACCGCGGGATCGTCGAGACCGTAGCGATCCTCGATGTAGAGAAGCTGAAGACTGGCCTTGCTGTCCGCATCGACGCTTCCGCCGGCGGCTCGAAGGGCCGCACCGATACCTCCCGGTGCCATGGCGAGAAGCATGAACACGAGAAAGGTGATTCCCAACAGCGTGGGAATCATCAGGAGCAGTCTTCGGGCGATGTAACCGAGCATCGGTCAGCAGATTCCTTCAGGGACGGTTTCAACCGAGACGAACACCATCGTGCTTCGTTCAATCATCAGAGGGGCGTCGATTCACTCCGCCACGCGGAAGAACTCGCCCGTCTCAAGACCGATGGGATACGTCTGGACGTTTCCGATGTCTCGATTGATGAATCGGATCCACGGCGAAACCCGGAGAAAGGTGTAGGGCTGTTCTTCGTGGATCACGGAGTGAAAGTCGTGCCAGACGAGCATCCGCTCTTCCCGATCCATGGCCGCCCGTCCCTTGTCGATCAGATCACTGGCCGCGGGACTGTCCCACTGGATGAAGTTGTCGCCCTGATCGAGGATCGAAAGACGGTGCCAGATCTGCTTCGGGTCCGATTCGGGGGAACTGGCACTCCAGGCCATGATCATGGCATCGAAATCGCGCCGCTTGAGCATGTCCGAGTAGAACGACCAGTCGACCACCCGCGGTTCGCAGATGATTCCCGACTCGCCGCACTGCGAGACGAGGTAACTGATGATTCGTTCGGAGGTCTCACCCGAGTTGGTGATCGTGAACTCGAACTTGAAGGGCGTGCCCTTCGAGAAGAATTCGTCGTCTCGTTGGTACTCGAGGATCCCGTCNCCATCAGCATCGGCCCAGCCCGCCTCCGCCANCAGGGCCTTCGCTCCCGCAAGGTCGTAGGGCCAGGGGGTGATGTCGGGGTTGGAACTCGGGGAACTCGGGCTGTTCGGCCCGGTCGAGACCACGCCGACTCCGGCCCAGATGCTGCGGATCATCTGCTCACGGTCGAGGATCATCGTCATCGCCCGACGAACCCGCTGATCGTGGAACGGGGTCCAGGTGCCATCCGGCGGTCCGCCTCGTCGGCCGCACTGCCAGCCGATGAACGAATACCCGGATCTCATGTTCACCCACTTGTAGATCGCGCTTTTCTGAAGGAAATCGGCGTCCTTCCGGAGTTTGGAATACTGGGTCGACGAAGGCGTCAACATGTCTCCGTCACCGTTCCGGAAGCCAACCAGCGCCGCGGTGGGTTCGGTGATCACCTTGAATCGCATGCTTTCGAGCGCCGGCTTCTGATCACGCCAATACCGTTCGTTGCGAACGATCACCACGTCTTCGCCCGGTGACCACTGGTTGTCGACGTCCATCACCTCGAGTCGGAACGGCCCGGAGCCGACCAGCAGGCCCGTGGATTGATTGATCACCGATTCTTCAAGCGGTGCATAGATGTGCTTGGGAAGCACGTAGATGCCGAGCGTGTAGTCGAGGTTGGTGAAGACCGCCTTGTTGAATACGAATTCGACCGTGCGGTCGTTGATGACCTCCACCGCCTCGATCATGTCGAGCGTCGAACGGCTCCGCTCGGCCTCGATCCGCGTGTTCTTGATGAAATCCTCGACCGTCCAGCGGATGTCTTCAGCCGTGACCGGCATCCCGTCACTGAAGATCGCTCGCGGATCCAGATGGACTCGAAGCCACATGCCGTCGGGATCGAACTGCCACGCATCCGCGAGCACCCCCTTGATCTGCAGGGTCTCGGGATCGTAGGAACCCAGGGGTTCGACCACCTGGTCGAGGACCCGGCGGCTGTAGACGTCACCCGAGAGGTACGGCGTGATTCTCGGCATTCGAGCACCGAAGATCTCCGTGAACTCTCCGCCTTCCTGGAAACCCGGCACCAGATCAGGATTGCTTGTGAAACCCGTCGAGTCCTGCCGAGCGATCGCGACGCCGGGGCGGGCCCAGGATTCATCCGTCGCTTTTTCGGTTTGTCCACTCGCCGGTTCGGTTCCCATCGGGTCAGACGACCCGACCGAGACGTCGCCCGCTGAAACACCGCCCAGATTGATATTGATCGGGCGGTTGGCGATCGCGGTCTTCAGCTCGCTGATTTCGCGGCGGAGATCGTCATTGCCACCGGAAGCGAACTGCTTCTCGATCTCCGTCATCTTCGCCTGAATATCACCGATTCGAGCCCAGGCGCGATCCGTCTGTTGCATCTGGAGTGCCACGAGGACACCCACGATGAAGACGACCGCGAGAATCACGAAGTCCTTGAAACCGAAGCGGTTCTGCATATCTGTCCGTTTCCATCGATCGAGAGGCTTCCAGCGACGCCGGAGGATCCTGCAGGCTACGCGGACCCGTCTGCAGGATCAAACTTCGCCTTGAGCCGGTCACCCACCAGATTCAGACTCACCAGCGTGATCGCGATGAAAAGGCAGGGCCAGAAGAGCAGCCACCATCGGCCCTGAGGCGAATTGAGTTCGCCGAGAGCGTCGCTGGCAAGGTTCCCCCAGCTGGGAAGTGGCGCTTCCACCCCGATGCCCAGGAAACTCAGAAAACTTTCGGACAGGATGGCAGCCGGAACCGCGAGTGTCCCGTAGACGACGATCGGCCCCACCAGATTGGGGAGAAGATGTCGGGTGAACTGCCGGACCGGCCCCATCCCCTGGGCTCGACAGGCTTCCATGAACGGTTGTTCTCGGAGGCTCAGGACCTGCCCCCGAACGACTCGGGCGGTCGTGAGCCAACCCACGCCACCGATCGCCACGAGCAGGGTCGCCACATTCACGCCCTGTCGGGCCGCGGAACTCGGATCGAGATCCAGTCTCGAGGCGACCCCTTCGGCCGCCACGGAGATCAGCACCACGAGCAGGATGTAGGGCAGACCGTAGAGAACATCGACGATTCGCATCGAAACGGCATCGACTCGGCCACCAGCGAACCCGGAGATCCCCCCCACCAGGGTTCCGATCAGAACGGCGAAGACCGCGGAGGCGACCCCGATTCCGAGGCTCACCGCCCCTCCCAGGAGAACCCGAACCAGAAGGCTCCGGCCGAAAGGATCGGTACCGAGAATGCGATCAGGAACGTACCCACCGGCAGCCTCGATCGAAGCCATCCGTTCGGACGTCGCCAATGGGATACCCGCGGGCCACGGCGGAAGGTGATTGAGATCCAGATCCCCGGCTTCGTATCGGCGTTCCAGGCTCGTCGGGGCCGCGACGGACTCCCCCGTCATCGTGACCAGCCCAAGAGTCCAGGGCAGGGTCCCGAAGCAGGAGCCGAGCACGATTCCAAGCATCAGGAAGCCGAGAAGGCTCACGAGCCGGATTCGAGCGACCACTCGCCGTCCGGTTCCGGGCTCGACATGATTTCCGGGAGCGTCTTCGACGCCGACCAACGAGTCGCTCACCCGCGATCACCATCGATCTCAGGAGATGAACGCCCGGGTCCTCGCCAACCAACCCCCGGCCGGCTCCCCTTTCGGCCATCGAGACCGCCAAGTCCTCCGAAGGGATCATTCCGTCCATCTTCGAGACCAGACTTGTCCAACAATGCCTTCCAGAGCGTTTCGACCCGAACCTCTCGCTCGTTGACTTCGCCCAGCAATCTGTTCCGAAGATCTCGAACCGCAAGGTCGAGGGCCTCGAGTTCCATGGCCCGGGCCCTCAGTTCAAGATCGACGCTTTCCTTGACCATCTCGCGAAGTTGCTCGGCGATGACTTCCGCCTTGGACGCGTCACTCTGCAGCGCCAGGTGATACTCGGTCGCCCGGTCGGTGATTCCCTTCTTCAACGCCAGTTCCGCGACCCTGATCGTGTAGAGATCGGGATTCTGCCGCTTGAGCATCAGCAGGCCAAAGAGCCTCCGGCCGTACATCCGAAAGTCAGATCGAGCGTTGTCGGGGTCGTCGGCCAGTCTCTTTCGCAGAGAAGAAGCCCATTCCGGCGAGATATCTTCCGCCACCTCGATGATCGACTCCAGATCCTTGTCGCTGAAGCTTCGACCCCGCCGTCTCGCTGGCGGTTCCTGGCTTTTGGGCGACGCGGGATTCGCCTCCGAAGCACGCTCCAGAGACGCCGGCATCGGCGGGCTGGCCATGATTTCCGCGGAAGCCAGCACGAAGAATGTCGACATCACGGCGGGAATGATGAGCCGCCGTACCGGTCGCAGACGCGGCTTCATCACGAAGCAGGCCCTCCGAGCATGGCGAGTACATCACTTGAAAGTTCATCGACCCCGAACATCCGGGAGTGAAGTATCGCACCGACCCCGATATCGAGGCCGCCGCCGAGGCTGCCGTGGAACTGGTCTTCCTCGAACCATCCTTCATCCGGATCAAGCACGGCCACCAACATCACTTCGGAGTCCCGAGGGCCCTCGATCTTGAAATCCTCAAGCGTGGCCCCAGCCAGCTCGACCCGGTCACTCTCGAGGTCGCCTTCGCGTTGAGTGATCGCAAGGAAGGCAAGCACCGAGACCAGAATCATCGCGGCGTACCCAACGTAGGAGAATCGCCAGATCCGGGGCTCGGATTCAAAGGGCAGGACCTTGGTTGGAAGGTCCACCACCGAGGCCTCGAATACCCGCTCCGCCAGACCGGGAGGAGATGAGTCGGCCACGGAGCTCCGAAGCGTCTCCGACAGGGCGGCATCAAGTGCACGCAGATCACCAGGCACGGCCTCGTCGTTCGAAGCCGATGGATCTGAGGAATTTGGCGATTTCGAGTTCGTCATCGATCGATCTCCGCGTGGGGAGCCTGTCGTGAAACGCGGCTGAAGCCGGGGAATTGCCGAACTCCAACTGGAAGAAGCGAAAATTGATCCGCCTGATGGGAAATCAGGTCCCAGAAACTCATTCGGGCACCTCCACGCCAGCATCCTCGAGGAAACCCCGAAGCTTCTTGAGGGCCCGATGGTGGCGGGCCAGCAACGTCCCAATCGGGGTTTCAAGGGCCTCGGAGATCTCTTTGAAGCTCAGCCCACCCATGTGGCGGAGGTGTAGAACCTCGCGATCGGCCTCAGAAAGGCGTTCCAGGCATTGCAGAAGCGGGCCGGTGGGAAGGGCATCGGCGTCTGGAAGAGGCTGGTCGACCCCTCCGGCGAGCCCGATCAGCGTGGGCGAGTCGGTGGGTACCGCCTGCCGGCCCCGTCGCCGCATTTCGTCTCGAAGGCGATTCATGGCGATTCGCATCAGCCAAGCCTCGAACCGGCCCCCCTCCTCGTAGTCCGGAAGCTTGCGAACCACCGTGCAGAATGTGGATTGGACGATTTCCTCGGCCAGTTCATCGTCTCGACATTGAGCGCGCACGATCGCGTGCATTCGAGGCGCGCAGCGCTCGACGATCGACTTCCAGGCCGATTGATCACCCCGCGCCGCGGCGGAGACAAGGAGGGCCAGTTGCTCGGAATCAGTGTCGTCCATGGAGCGTCCGAAGTGTACCGACGAACCCTGCGACACATCCGAGCACCCGACTGAACGATCGGATCAGGTGGGGATTCCGCCCGGATCACCCCATTCGTTCGATGCACCGGGTGCCGCACCGAGATCGGCGGGAGGCGTGGAGTAACTGAGGTCATGGAACTTCGTGCTCGCCGCGTCCCAAGCCAGATTCGCGACTCCGGTCGGGCCATTTCGCTGCTTCGCGACGATGACCTCGGCAACGCCATGCTTGTCGGGATTCTGGTCAAGCCATTCCTGATCGCCCCGGTGGTAGTACTCCTCCCGGTGCAGCATCATCACCCCGTCGGCGTCCTGCTCGATCGAGCCGGACTCACGAAGATCACTCATGCGAGGACGATGCCCCTCTCGTTGCTCGGCGGCTCGGTTGAGCTGGCTCAGGCACAGGACGGGCACCTTCAATTCACGCGCCATCGCCTTGACGCCACGACTGATCTCCGAAACTTCGATCTGTCGACTTTCAACCCGGCCACCGGCACTCATCAACTGCAGATAGTCGATGACGATCGCCTTGATGTCGTGACGATCCTTCATCCGGCGAGCCTTGGAACGAAGCTGCAGAAGTGACAGGCCGGGAGTGTCGTCGATGAAGATCGGCGCGTCCTGAAGGTCGGCGCACGCCGCCATCAGTCGCTTGAAGTCGTCCTCCCGCAACATGCTTCGACGCATGCGTTGGGAATCGATCCGCCCTCGGGCGCACAGCATTCGCTGCACCAACTGCTGCTTTCCCATTTCCAGGCTGAAGACCCCGACTCCATGTCCGTTCACCGCCATCTGCTCGGCGATGTTGAGTGCGAACGCGGTCTTGCCCATCGACGGCCGAGCCGCGAGGATGAGGAGCTCGCCCGGCTGCAGGCCGTTGAGCATCTCATCCAATTCGGCGAATCCGCATGGCACGCCGGTCGCACCCCCATCGGCTTCCTCGATCGACTTCATCACCTCGTCGAGAAGCTCACTCAGACTGGAGGCGACCTGCTGCTCACGATGCTGCGCGATGCGGAAGATCCGTTGCTCCGCACCTTCGAGAACCTGCGCAACCTCGAGATCTCCGGAGTGAGCATCACGCAGCGTCTCACCCGCCGCGGTGATCAACTCGCGCAGCGTCGCCTTCTCACGAACGATGCGGGCGTATCGGCTGGCGTTGGCCGCCGTGGGCACGCTCTCTGCGAGGTGGACCAGGTAGTCGAGCCCACCGATGTCGTCGAGCAGCCCCTGGTCGATCAGCAATTGATGAATCTGAACCACGTCGATCGTGGCGGTGCGGTCGTAGCAACTGATCATCAGGTCGAAGATGATCGAGTGCGCCGGCCGATGAAAATCGGTTCCGGTCTTGACGATGCCCACGATGTCGGAGACCACGGAAGGATCAAGCAGCATCGAGCCGAGAAGGGAGACCTCGGCCTCGAGCGCGTGCGGCGGCATCGCCTCGGCGAGCCGAGAGAGTTCCTCCATCCGCATCGGCTGGGAATCCTCACCCCGGCGGCCCTTGCCCGGACCCCCACGACCTTTTCGACCGGACGATTGTTCCATGTCGTTCATTGTGCGCGCTGAGAGGACGGCCGGGCGAATACGCCTCGCAGCCGTCCAACGGTCCACATGCAATGGTGGAAAACCCGGGACGGAAGACCCGAGTTTCGAATCACTCTTCGCCGCCCTCGACCCTGGCCTTCATCAGGCGACCGGTCTTGAACTTCACGGTCCGTCGGGCCGGTACTTCGACCTGCTCGAGCGTCTTGGGATTCTGGGCCCGACGGGCCGCTCGCTCTCGCGTCTCGAAGACGCCGAAGTCGCGGAACTCCAGGCGATTGCCTTTCCCGAGTTCTTCGATGATTTCGTCGAGAAAAGTCTGGATGGTGCGTTTCACATCCGACCTCGATTGATTCGTGACTGCGGCGATCCGGTCGACCATTTCTTTCTTGGTGGTGGTCTGGGTTCGGCGTTCCGCCGTCTTCCCAAGGAGAATTGAAGTTGCTTCTCCGACTGTTTCGACTTCTGGAGAGAGTTGGGTGGCCATCGACTTTCCCTTGCTGGGGTTGACTGAGATGAGACCATGGGACGGCCGCGGTATGCGTCCGAACTACGGCTTACTTCAATCCCCCAGCTTCAATGAGTATCGAGGCCGAGAGGAACCTATGTCAAGAACCAAATCTCGTCGTCAACTCGCCTTGGTCCGACAACTTAGAGACCAAACGATCATTCGCCCCGGCTTTCCAGTGCCGACCCGGGCCGACGAGTACCCGCCCTGTCTCAACGGACCCGGATTCGAACATCCCGGGTTCTCGTGCTCCAGCGGGTCTGGGATTGAACCCGACCGTTGATCACTCGCTGGTCATCTCGTATCTGCACGGAGACGACCGACGGGCCTTGATCCGGCATTCGAGGACCTCCAAGACAAGCGTTTCGACGTCCTGAGGGCGAAATAACCGGAATTCCGGTGGCCTCGGCGAGTTCGAGTTGCGACGGGCTCGGGAGTACCAGAACGGACTGTGGAGCCCCCAGAGGCCTGCCCGGGGGCGGCGAATCATTGGCCCTCTCTGGAGTGGCCGAACACCCGGCGAGGCCGAGAAGGGCTCCGATCATGACCAAGGCTGGTCGGCGAAGCCGATGGGCGGATCTTTTTTTCATGGCAGGAGCGCAAGTATTGCCCCGAATGATACTTATGCCAGAAAATCTCGAGAATGCCCGCGGCGGATCCGTCCCTATCTGGATTCCCGGACGACCATTCGGCGGCGGATCACTCCGGTCGCAACCGATCGAGAATCGCGGTGGATCCGAGGCCCGGACGGTGAGCAAGAACCCGGACGTCGATCTCGAGCTGCTTCAGCAGTTCGAATTCCGCGATCTGGTCCGGTGCGTAATCGCCGCCCTTGACGTACACATCGGGACGAACGGCATCGATCAAGTCGTGCGCGGTGTCCTCGGGAAAGACCACGAGATAGTCGATCGACATGAATTCCTCGAGGACTTCCAGGCGTTCCGCTTCATTGAAGATCGGGCGCTCCTCACCCTTGAGGGCTCGAACACTCGCATCAGCGTTGATTCCGACGACCAGAACATCACCTTGCGTGCTCGCATCCTTGAGATAGGCGACATGTCCGGCATGGATGACGTCGAAGCATCCATTCGTGAGCACGATGCGGCGTCCATCTCGACGGTGGACTTCCAATTCAAGCAGCAGATGTTCGCGAGACCGGACTTTTCCGAGTCCTTCCCCCGACGCCTCGAGCGCCGCCCGCCGCAGATCGGGCAGTGGAACCGGCTGTGCTCCGGCCAGCTCGACTTCGATCCCCGCGGCGAGGTTCGCCAACCGCACCGCCTCGACGCCGCCGAATCCTTGACAACCCGCCGCCGCCAGGGCCGCCAGGACCATGTCACCCGCACCGGTCACGTCGTAAACCAGCCGCGCATGGGTTGGAAGATGCGTGCAACCATCGGGATTCGCGAGAATCGCACCATCGCGGTCGAGGGTGAGGACCACGGTCTCGAAATCGTGACGAACTCGAAGAGACTCCGCGATCCCGGCAGCGAGCCCGAGATCGGTCTGCAGCTCTCCCCGAAGCCCGGAGGCGAGTTCCGCCTCACTGCGATTCGGGGTGATCAGCGTGGCGCCGGCGTAGCGGCTGTAGTCCTCGATCGCGGCGGGGTCGACCAGCACGGGGATCCCACGCGATCGACAGAGATCGATCAGCCCCCGACAAAGTTCCGGCGGGCAGGCGCCTTTCGCGTAATCCTCGAGGCAGACCACGTCGACGTCGGCCAGCTTCGATTCGATCACCGCGAGAAGCCGCCCCACCATCTCGGAAGACGCCGGATCCCGCCGCTCGACGTCCATGCGAAACATCTTCTGAGGGTGACGGTGCTGCGCCAGTCCGACCAGACTTCGCTTGAGCGTGGTCGGGCGATCGACATCGACCAGAAGCCCTTCGGTATCGCAACCAAGCCCGGCGATGGCTTCGGTGAGGTGACGCCCGGCGTCATCCGCCCCGACCAGCCCCACGACCGAAACCTCGGCCTCGAGTCCTCGGAGACAGGCGGCGACGTTGCCGGCGCCGCCGGGACGCCGTTCGAAACCTGATTCTCCGTCGACCGCCAGCACCGGGACCGGCGCGTCCGGGCTCAACCGCTCGGCCGCGCCACGAACCGTCTCATCCAGCATGAAGTCGCCGACTAGAAGAACCCGCCCTCCGTCAAGTCGGGCGATGGCATCAACGAATCCGGAACTGGGTCGTCCCGCCGTCTTGTAAGCAGTGGATTTCACGCTTCAGAGGGTACCCGGCGCCGAGAGGGAAAGGATCTTCATTCCCGCTCTCGCCCTTCTTCCGCCCCCATCGCGCGGCGAATGGCCCGGGCGTCGCGAAGCATTCGACGCTCACTGCTCTTCTGGTGGATCTGGATCGTGACCAGAACATCCGCCATCGCCACCAGCACGGCCGACAACACCAGAAGCAGCACGACCATCCAGGCCAGCAGATAGGCGATCGGTGTCGCTTCGGAATCAATGAACGAAAGCGCCGCCAAGGCCATCGAAGCCGTCATCCCGGCGATGAGGAGACCAGCCCGTCGGATCCGACGGCGGATCGGCAGCACGAGACCACGTCCCAGACGACGCCAGTACCAGACTCCGATCAGCCCCACCACGCCGAAGATCGGGAGGGTGATGATCGCAGACACCTCCACCGCCGCAAGCAGGGTTGGAACACCGAACTGATTCATCAGGAATCCGCCCCCGAGATGCTGGAAGCGGCCAGCATGCGAAGCCATGGTTGAAGCCGGCGCATCGGCAATCCCATCACCGTGCCCGGATCACCTTCACATCGAATCGGCCAGCCGGCGGCCTGCCGATCCGCCAGGTTGTAGCCCCCCGCCTTGTCGCCCCACTGGTCGCCATCGAGATAGCCCTCGATCGCCAGCGGATCCAATTCCCCGATTTCAACCCGGGCCGCATCGACCATGAAGCGACGCTCACCGTTCCTCAGCACGATGCAGACCCCGCTGAGGGTCTGATGAGCACCATCCTGAAGCAGCCCGAGCATTTCACGAGCCTGTGCCCGGTCTGCCGGTTTTCCGAGAATTCGGCCGGCCGCCACGCAGATCGTGTCCGCGGCGATCGATGCGAAAGCATCGGCCGGGGGCCCCAGCTGCGCCGCCTTGAACCAGGCGAGGGAGAGAACCATCGTTTCAGGATCCTCCGTTTCGATTTCAAGTTTTCCATCATCGATGGCCGGTGGCCGAGGGTCCACATTCCAGCCCGCCGATCTCAGCAGATCGAGCCTGCGTGGACTTTGGCTGGCGAGGATGATGGTGCCTTGAGGCGGAACAGTCACGAAAATACCTGTATGGTCATCGAAACGGACCTTGAAAGGGCCGGAAAGACGTTGATCTGGAACCTCCGAAGTCATTCAGCCGGATCGTCCCCGAGTCGGGGAATGGCTTGACACAATGACCGAGAAGGGGACAGAGTATCCGGTCCCCCTTTGCGTTCCCTACTGAAGAGACACGGTGCCCGAAGAACCATCCAACCCCACCAACCCCGCCAAGTCCGGTGAGCAACCGGCCGCCAGTGGCAGTCGCGCCGGAGGTGGTTTCGACACCATGCTCGGTCGCGTGGTGGTCGAACGTGGGTTGGTGAGCGATTCCGAGCTCCAACAGGCGATGAACCACCGGGATACCGATCCCGACGCGAGTCTGGCCGACCACTTGCTGGACGCGGGCTTCGTCACCAGCACCCAGATGGATCGGGTCCGCTCCGAGATCGAATCCGAGCGAAGCACCCAACGGATACCGGGGTACCGAATCGTGCGGAAGCTGGGATCGGGCGCGATGGCGACGGTCTTTCTGGCCCGCCAACTCTCACTCGATCGTGACGTGGCGATCAAGGTTCTGCCACGGCGGTACAGCGACAACGCAGACTTCATCGCCCGCTTCCAGAAAGAGGGGCGAGCGGCGGCGAGGCTCAACGATCCCAACATCGTGGCCGCCTATGACGTCGGGAATTCCGGAGAGCATCACTACTTCGTCATGGAATACGTCGACGGAGAGACGGTGTACGACGGAATCGTCGCCGAGAAGCGATTCGACGAGGCTCAGGCGATCTCCGTGACCAAACAGGTCGCTTCGGCCCTCCGCCACGCCCATGACCGCGGCTTCATCCATCGAGACATCAAGCCGAAGAACATCATGATCACCAAGGACGGCCTGGTGAAACTCGCCGACCTCGGACTTGCCCGCGCCCTCAGCGACAAGGATGCCGCGGAAGCAGAAGCCGGAAGAGCATTCGGAACGCCGTTCTACATTTCACCCGAGCAGATCCGAGGCAAGGTGGACATCGGGCCACAAGCGGATATCTACGGCCTCGGCGCCACCCTCTACCACATGGTCACGGGGTCGGTCCCATTCAAAGGGAAAAACCCTTCCGAGGTGATGCACCGCCATTTGAAGGAGCCGCTGGTGGCTCCCGACCACCTCAATCCGGGGATTTCCAGCGGGCTCGCGCAGGTGATCGAGATGATGCTCGCCAAGGATCCTTCGGACCGGTACCGAAATGCCGCCGAACTCCTTGATGATCTCGAACTGGTCGAACAGGCGCAGAAGCCACGGCATGCGGGCGGTTCCATCGATCTTGCGTCCATGGTTTCGGGCATGGCCGCAGACGGAGAGCCGACCTCGCCTGCCGTGGTCGTGCCCGCGGCCGGAGGCCGAGGGCAATCCAGCGGCCTGACGATGGCCGTCATCGCCGGCCTCTCGATCAGCCTCCTCGTCAATCTCGCCCTACTGGCGTGGATATCCGGCCAGGCGAATTGATCTCCGAGACGACCGAGATCCACGCGGATCAGCTCACGCAACCTCGAAGGTGAACTCGACTTCGACCGTGGTGTCGAGAGGCAGTGCGTTGACCCCGACCGCCGCACGCGCATGCCGGCCGGCCTCCCCGAGAACCTCGACCATCAGATCGCTGGCCCCGTTGGCAACCTTCGGCTGAGCGTCGAATCGGTCATCGCTCTGCACGAACACCCCGAGCCGAACCACCCGTCGGATTCGCTCGAGATCACCGTCGAGAGCCTGCCTTGCCACCGCAAGGCCATTGATGGCACAGCAGCGGGCCGCGTCCATCGCCGTCTCCAACGAAACCGCGGAAGGGACCGGACCGGTCGCGACCAATTCACCATCGCGAAACGGCAATTGACCGCTGATGACCAGCATCGGCCCGATACGAACCGCCGGCACATACGAGGCGACCGGCCTCGGTGGGTCGGGAAGAATGATTCCAAGGTCAGAAAGACGGTCCTGGATGCTGCTCATCGAAAGGCTCACTGGAGAAAATGGTTCGAGTCCGAAAAATATGAGGTCTTCGGGACGCGGGGCGATGGCCCGAACGGGCTCCCAAACGGTACCGAAACCAATATTCCACGTCCGAGAAGCGAGACGAAAGAAGGAAATTCGATGATTCCTGCCAAGCGGGGGAACTTGACACCACCTTCGAGCGGAATACCCTACAGCCGTCCGTCTGTTCTTGGACGGTGACAACCTCTGGGCCGCGGCAGGTCCTTCTTCGATCGAATCATCTCGATCGTCGTTCGAGCTCTGGGCGTCTGGAATTCCAGCACGCACCAAACACAAGGTCGGCACCTTTTCATCATTCGCCGACCTTCCTCGCTCACCCCGCTCTTATTCGCCGGCTTGCCGGCCTTCATGAGCCGCCGCCCAGGACATTCCGACCCGGATCAAACCTGTTTTGATTTCGGCGTTGGTGAACGGTCGGCCCGAGATCATTCGGACCCTCCTCGCATTCGGATGCTCTGCTCAACCAGCAGCCTCCTCACGCCTGGAGCCATGATGATCACCTCGGTCGAGTCTTCACTGTTGGTTCTCAGAACCGGCACGGAGATCTGACTCAGGACCCCTGGCAATCGTCACCCTGCACGCATGATGGCCTCGCCGGCATCAAGCAGCCTCCTCGAGCCCCGCTTGAGATGGTGTGAAACGTCGCTTTCGTAGATCCGGATCCCGTTCAGGGCGTCGATCCAGATCCGAGCCCCCACCGCCTTTCGATTGGTTCCGAAAAGGCCTGGTGAGGACACCGAGTCACCCGACGCCATTCTGCCCCGTCGATCCCGTCGCATCAGCCGGCGTCTCGAAGTACTCGATCTCGAAATTCCGCCGTACGTCGGCTCAAAGAGATTCCACTCCCCCACGGCTCATTGGAGGCCATTACCCATGCGAAAGCGAAACGGATTCACGCTCGTGGAGCTGCTCGTGGTCATTGCGATCATCGCGCTCCTCATCGGACTCCTCCTGCCCGCTCTGGCGAAGGCCCAGGCCTCCGCTCGAACGGTCAAGGATTCGAACCAGCTTGCCCAGATTCACAAGGCGTTCATGATCTTCGCCGAGACCGATCCCGGGGGTTATCTCCCGATGCCCGGTCGGATCAACCGGTACACCCACCCGCAGCTCGGCCGCGTGCCCGGCAAGGGCCCCCAGAACTGGAAGAAGGACTCGACCGGCCACCTGTACTCCTCGATGATCGCCCAGGAATACTTCAACGTCGACCTGCCGATCAGCCCGGTGGAATCCAGCGCGATCATCTCGCAGTACGGTTCCGATTCGGAAGACGACTCGACGGCCTACGAATACGGCGCCTATGACCCGGCCTCCGACACCTACTGGATGGGCGACGAAGCCGATCCGGGAAGCGTCCAGCCCGGCGCCCAGCCCCAGGGCGGAGCCAACGAGATCTTCCGAGCGAAGATCGACCGCCCCGCACCCTACGGTCGAGCCCACACCTCCTACGCCCACAGCATGATGTCGGGTGATCGCCGTAACTACACCTGGCGAAACACCAACGACAGTTCGAAGGTCGTTCTGGGGAACCGCGGCGTCAGGGACGGCAACACCAACGGCGACGACTACCGCAACAGTCCGACCCTTCGTTTCCACGGCCCCGACAAGGAATGGCAGGGCCACGTCGTCTTCGGCGACAACCACGTGGAATACAGCAAGAGCTTCTTCCCCCCGAACGTGTCCCACGAATGTGGCCTCGACGCCATCGTCCAGGACAACATCTTCGCCGGTGAATTCGAATCCTGCGGTTCAGTGACCGGCAACTGGAAGCAAGGCGACGCCTGGCTCGCCATGAATGAGCTCGTGACCGATGATGGTGGTCCCAAGCCTCGTGCGATCTACGACTACGCCGAGAATTGATCTCCCACTCCTCCCCACCCTCAAGTCAAAGAACAATGACCCTTTCGGAGTCAAATCACATGCGAAAGCGACAAGGCTTCACGCTCATCGAACTGCTGGTGGTCATGGCGATCATCGCCCTGCTCCTCGGCCTGCTCCTTCCCGCCCTCGCCAAGGCCCGTGCCACGGCGCGACAGGTGAAGAGTGGCACCCAGTTGAACCAGATCTACAAGGGATGGCTCGTCTGGGCCGTCGACAACAACGAGGATTCACTTCCTCTCCCCGGCCTCATCAATCGAGTCGGTGATCAGCCCGGGCGAGGCAAGGAGGATCTCAAGCAGAACACGCATGAGAATCTCTACGCCGCCTGCGTGACGGCCGAATACTTCAACCCGAACATCATCATCGATCCGTCGGAATCCTCCGGTAACGTGATCGCCAATCCCATCTACGACATCGAGCGGTACTCCCCGCAGAACGACGTCTACTGGGACGATGGTGGCTCGAGCGGCGGGGCCAGCGTGATGCGGTCCGAACTCGACGAGATCTCTCACATCAGTTACGGCACCATGGCCCTCACCGGCCAGCGCAAGGCTCGCAACTGGTCGAACTCGCTCAACTCCCGACATGCCATCGTCGGCAACCGCGGAGTCGAGAACTCGAGCTACGATGACAACGATTACCTGTCTTCGAAGACCCTGCTNATCCACGGTCCCCGAAAGGGCTGGGTAGGAAACACCTGTTACGGAGACGGCCACTGCGAGCTCCACAACTCGTTCTTCCCCGAGACGCTTGAGACCATCGGTTCCAACGGCGACAACGATGGNCTGTTCTCACTCGAAGACGACGAAGGAATCCAAGGATCCGACGTCTACCTCTGCGTCACCAACGGAGGCTCCGCCTCCTCGGGTGGTCAGAACTCCGACGACTACCAACACAATGAGACCTGGGACTGATCCCACTGGTTTCAATCGACGGTTCTCCGTCGAAAACCGTGACGAAAACGCACCGCCCGTGGCCCCTGGCCGCGGGCGGTGCCCTTTTGAGGTGAGACATCATCTCGCCGCCGCCATTCGAGGCGTACCATGTCGGTAATGTGGATCCGCACTCAAAGTTCAAACACCATCGATGCCTTTCGACGCGGGATGGTGTTGTTCACCGCCACGATCCTTTTCGCTCTCGCCCTGGTGCCGTCACTGGCCGCCACACCGATTCTCACCTTCGGCGACGACGTGATCCCCGCCGGCCGGAAGGCCGACACGGTGGCGATCATCAGCATTCACGGCCCCATCGACGGCATCACCAGGCACTCGTTGGAACGACGACTTGAGGCCGCCGTCGCCGAAGGTGCGGACGCCGTGGTGCTTGAGATCGACACTCCGGGTGGAGACCTGCAAGCCACGTTTGAAATCCTCGAGCTGATTCGGACAAAGGCACCATCCAACACCATCGCCTGGATCCGCCCCCGGGCCTTCAGCGCCGGAACGATCATCGCACTGGCCACTCGGGAGATCGTGACCACGCCCACCGGTGTCTTTGGAGACGCCGCTCCCATTCGCGCCATGCCGCTGGCGGGGCTTCAGAAACTCCCGGCGGCCGAGCGGGCGAAGATCGAGGCTCCCCTGCTCTCCGAATTGGTCTCAGATGCCCGACGCCAGGGGTGGGACGAAAAACTGGTTCAGGCATTCGTCGCCGTCGACATCGAACTCTGGCTGATCCGCAATCGGNAGACTGGCGATCGACTCTTCGTGGATGCGGCCGAATACGAACGCATCTACGGCGAACCACCGGTCNCGACGCGGGTTCAGCGACTTCCCGCCCCCCCCGCCCGAGACGAGGCGACCGGCCTGCTCACCGGACCCGCCCGCGTCGAGCAAGGCGAGACTCCGACCAACAAGGCGGAACGGGATCTGGCGATTGAATTCGTCCAGGAGATGCCATCCCGCCGACCGGTTCTGGGGCCGGAAGCGGCGGAAGACTGGGTGTCACTGGGCCAGGTCGTCTCCTCGGATGAACTCCTGGTTCTTCAGGCGGACGAGGCCCTTGCCTATGGGTTCAGCAGCGGCACGATCGCCGACGAGACGGAGCTTCAGACTTTTCTTGGTTCGAACACGACGATCCGACTTGATGAAACCTGGTCGGAATCAATGGTCCGATTGCTCACCCTGTGGCCGGTGCGGGCCGTCTTGATCGCCGCATTCCTCATCGGCTTCTTCCTTGAAGCCGCAGCCCCGGGATATGGAATCTTCGGCCTGATCGCTCTGGTGAGCCTGTCGGTACTTCTCGGCGCTCCGCTGCTCACGGGCCTCAGCGACTGGTGGACGATCGTCGCGGTCGTGATCGGCCTGGGGCTGGTCGCCCTCGAACTCTTCTTTCTGCCGGGCATCGGTTTCGTCGGTGTCCTGGGCGGTCTGTGCATCTTTGCCGGACTGGTCGGCACCTTCGTTTCCGGCGACCCCTTCTCGCCGGAGGCTCGAAACGATCTTCTCCGCGGCATCGGTACCACGTCGATCGGAATGATTGCGGCCGGAGTCGGCATCTGGCTCGCCTGGAGATCCCTGCCTCACACCAAATTGGGCCGAGGATTCATCCTCTCAGCGGAGATTGGTGGCGAACAGGCCTCCGAAGGGCCTGCGAAGTCACGGCACCGGACGGACCAAACCCCGCTCATCACCCCCGGTTCCATAGGCCGGACGACAACCCCTCTTCGAACCGCCGGTCGGGTCGAATTCGACGGGCGAATCGTCGACGCCCGAAGTACCGGGGCTTTCATCGACGTCGACATACCGGTTCGAGTCGTCGACTCCGATCGCTTCGGTGTCCTGGTGGAGACTCTCGAATCATGAATGNCACATCTTCTCTCGGCCCCATCTCGGAGCCATTGACTCTCTTCGCCCAGGCCGGAGTGGCCGGCGGGTCGGAGGCCGGAGATCCCGTCTGGCTCTCCATCGGATTCGGGCTGGGAGTGCTCGCGCTCATCCTGTTCGCGGTGGAGATCTTCATCCCCACCGCAGGAATGGTGGGAATCCTCTGCGGCATCTCCGCGGTCGGATCGATCCTGGCCTTCTTCCAGTATTCAGGCAGCGCCGGTGGCTTTGCGATCCTCACCTATCTGATCGCCACGCCGTTCCTGCTCATCTATGGCGTCAAATTGTGGTCCCAGAGCCCCATCGGACGCCGGTTGATCCTCGGGGGCACCGATGCGGTCGATGCCCGGGGTCGAGACGAGGAAAGCGTGGAGGCGGAGCTCGCCGCCGATCGTCGCGAGGCCGTGGAACTGGAGGAGTCGATGATCGGCCGCG
Organism: Phycisphaerae bacterium; assembly: GCA_002683195.1. Next base: position 5,838 of record NYSW01000082.1, on the reverse strand, counting down.
TGGCCACCACCGTGACCCCGCTCCGTCCGATCGGGGTGATTCGCCTCGACGNTCATCGCCGGGACGCTCTGGCCGAGACCGGAGTCATCGAGGAAGGTGTTGAAGTCGAGATCGTCGAGATCGTCGACGACCAGATCAAGGTCCGGCCTCGCCGTTGAATCGGACGTAGACTGAGCGTTCCTCGTTTCGGAGTCTCCCCATGCCTACCTGGCAAATCGTCGCTCTCAGTGTCGTCGGACTGGTTCTGCTCATCGCCATCGCGGTACTGGGTCGATTCGTCGGTCTCTGGATCCAATCGGTCGTTTCCGGCGCCCCCGTGGGCCTGCTCGACCTCTTCATGATGCGACTCCGGAAGGTCCAACCCTCCGCGATCGTGCTGAACCGGATCTCCGCCAAGAAAGCCGGCCTCGAACTGAAGGCGGCCCCGCTCGAGGCTCACTTCCTTGCCGGTGGCAACATCGAGCGAGTGGTTCGCGCCATGATCGCCGCGGACAAGGCGAAGATCGATCTTCCCTGGGACCGCGCGACCGCGATCGACCTCGCAGGCCGGGACATTCTCGAAGCGGTCCGAACCTCGGTCGACCCGAAGGTGATCGACTGTCCGAGCCCCGGTTCCACCCGGACCACCATCGATGCCGTGGCCGGCGATGGCATCCAGCTCCGAGCTCGAGCTCGGGTGACCGTCCGCACGAACATCGCACGGCTGGTCGGTGGTGCGACCGAGGAAACGATCATCGCCCGGGTCGGCGAGGGCATCATTTCCACGATCGGCTCGGCCGAAAGCCACAAGAAGGTGCTTGAGAATCCGGATCGGATCTCCAAGACCGTGCTTCAGAAGGGACTCGATTCCGGAACCGCTTTCGAGATCCTTTCGATCGACATCGCCGACATCGACGTCGGGGCCAACATCGGCGCCCAGCTCCAGACCGACCAGGCCGAAGCGGACACCAAGCGATACCAGGCCGAAGCGGAACAGCGGCGGGCCCTGGCCGTGGCTCAGGAAGCGGAACACAATGCCGACGCCGCCAAGAACCGGGCATTGGTCATTCTGGCCGAAAGCGAAGTGCCCAAGGCGATGGCCGCCGCGTTCCGCGATGGCCACCTCGGCGTCATGGACTACTACCGGATGCAGAACGTGATCGCCGACACCGCGATGCGGAACACCGTGGCGGACGAGGACGACCGAACCGACGACTGACCCCGCGGCGACATCCGCCGGAGCACACCGTGCCCGTCCTGCACGTGGTCATTCCATTCCTCGACGAGGAATCGACGCTGAACACCATCGTCGACCGCCTCGAAGCCTGCCCCTGGCCCGAAGGCTGGTCGGCCAGCGTCGTTCTGGTGGACGATGGCAGCGGCCCGAACGCGGCGGACGCCTCGAAGCGACTCGCCGGATCCGACCGTGAGATCGACGTCCGACTGCTGCAACACGAAGCGAACCGGGGAAAGGGCGCCGCCCTGCGAACCGGTTTCCAGAAGATCCTCGAGACCGCCGACGAAGCCGACCTGGTCGGCGTTCAGGACGCCGACCTGGAATACGACCCCGCGGATCTCGCCCGAATCGTCACCATACTCATCGAAGCGACTCCGAAAATCGATGCCGTCTTCGGTAATCGATGGAGTACTTCGCGTGGAACGACGATTCGACGGATCCACCGGCTTGGAAACCAGACGCTGACGCGAATCTCGAACGTCTTGACCGGCCTCTCCCTCTCCGACATGGAGTGTTGCTACAAGGTCATTCGCGTTCCGATGCTCAGACGAATACTTCCCGATCTCGATGAGAACAGATTCGCCATTGAGCCTCAGCTTGCCGCCTCACTCGCCCGACACGGCGCGAAGCTGATGGAGACTCCCGTCTCCTACGAACCGAGATCATTCTCCGAAGGCAAGAAGATCGGTGCTCGAGATGGCATCGCGGCGGTGCTGGCGATGCTCCGCGAATGGCGAAGGACCCGCCGACATCGGGGGGGCGAGGCATGACCGAAGACATGTCCGACGTCACCACCGGAATGCCTCGCGGTCGACGACTGGCGCTACAGCTGATCGGATTCGCGATCGGCCTGGTACTCGTGGGCTGGTGCATCAAGGGCGCCTTGAGTGGTGGCGAAGAAGGCTGGGAACGGCTTCGCGCGGCCAGCCCCTGGTTGGTCATCGCGATGGTCGCGACCTCACTGGTGAGCCAACTGGCCAACGGCGCCTTGTTCTGGGCCACCATCCGCCCAATTCGACGAGAGCGATTCTGGGTGCTTCAGGGGGTGAACTTCACCTCCGGGCTTCTGAATTACGCTCCCGTCCGAATCGGCATGCTCAGCCGCGTGATCTACCACCTGCGGGTCGATCGAATGAAGATTCTTCTGCTCATGGCCTGGTTCGGCACGGTGAGTTTCGCGATGCTGGCGGTGATGGGGGCGGCGTTCGGCGCGACCGTCGTCCATCCCTCCCTCGATCCCTTCTGGTTGGCGATCTTCAGCATTCCTCTCCTGGTGCTGGTCGCGGCCGCACCGGCACTCTTCCGAATTCCCTTGCTCGCCAAGCCGCTCGAACGATTCATTCCCGGATGTCTCCCGATGCTCACCCACCGCGGCTGGCTGTCCGCCGGGTTGGTGCTTCGAACCGTCGACCTCGCGATGTGGACCGCCCGAATCGCGATCGCAGCAAAGATCCTGGGCATCGAACTCGGATCCGGCGACCTGTTGATCATCGCGGTCGCCGCCCTCGTGGTGGCGATGAACCCCCTCGGCCGCATCGGTTTTCGTGAAGCCGCCGTCAGCCTGCTTGCCGGCTATCTCGCCACCCCGACCGATGGTGAGGCACTTGACGCCACCTTCAAGCAACTGGCTCTGGTCGAGAGCGTGGCCGAAGCCGCGGCGGTGATTCCCTGCGGGCTGATCGCCGCCGTCTGGTGGTACCGGGCGGTCCGCAGGACGCCCAGGAAATCCGCGGAACAGGGTCAGGCCAGCCGTTCGGATGGTCCATCCTCCGACGTCGCTTGAGCCACCTCTCGCCCGCCCGATATGCCCTGCCGGGACCGGCCAGGGCCGACACACGTTTTTTTTCGTGGTTCATTCGGATTCGTGCAGCACACCTCGCCCAGATACGTTTGCCAGACGAGTTGTAATACTCGCACTCAAAGAGTCAGGGCTTCTGACGAGCCCGGCCAGGAGACTTTCATGCGAACAGTCAGCACCATGATCTTCACCGCCCTCGCATCCAGCATGGCCATGGCGGCCAGCGTCCCTCCCGGCATGAGCCTTTCGGAAGAACAGACCAAACAGAGCATGCAAGAGCTTGGTGGAGAGATCAAGGCGGCCACACTCTTCGGACTCCTCGATGACGAGGCCGCCCGCGACCTGTACTTCGAGATCATCGAGTTCCAATACGGAGAGGGAAAGGGTGACGACAAGGAAGACGAGGGGGAGAATGACGGAGAGGATGACAAGCGGCGCGGAGGCATGACCTTCGCACGTTTCCTGGTCCCCGACGGCGGCGACTTCACCACGCTCTTTCGGCCGGAGTTCGTGTCCCGGGACATCGAACCGCTCACCGAGGTCGTCGGTGACGACCCCGGCCTGATCGCGGTGATCGAATCACTGCTCGAAGATTACGAACAAGAGTTCGAGATCCGAAGCAGGGCGTTCCAGGAGTCGCTCGACGTCGCACGGGCCGGATACGAGTTCGCCCTCATCGACCAGTCCCTGAGTCTCATTCCCGAGATCCCGCTGACCCGCGCGGAGATCGACCGCCGCGTGGAGGCCTGGAACGCCGAAAGTGGCCTCGGTCGAAGAGACCCGGCCAAGGTCGCCGACTGGGCGGAACAAAAGATCACGGCCTTGCAGAGCCGGGTTGGACGACTGCGTGAAGCGGTCGCCGCCCTCACCGCCAGGATCGAGGCCGACGGGGGCGCCCCAAGCGCCCGGGAACTCCTGGCGATGATGGCCGCCCTCCGCCAGGCCCGGATCGAACTCCGTCAAGTCCTTGAAGTGAACCTGCAATCCGTGGTGCCGGACGCGATGGCGTCGGACATTCAGGCCGCGCTCGATCGCATCCGCCTCGAACACGGCCGGATCGACGCAAGGTTCGGAGGCGCCGACATCGATCTGGAACGGGCGGTTCTGCGATCGGAACTTCCGGCGGAAACCGAGGCTTCGGTCCTCGAGGAACTGGTTGCGGCCAATGCCTTGATCGCCGACCTCGTCGATGCCCGAACCGCGGCCCGGGTCGAGCGAGAAGCCAAGGCGGCACAATTGCTTGCCGCCGAGGTCGAAGGCGATGAATCGCGGCTGTCCCAACGTTCGAGGGCCGTGATGACTGCTGCTGACCGCGAGATCGCATCCGGTCTCGCCGTTCGGGATGCCATCCTCGGCCAGATGATGCAGATCCACGAGACCCTCGTCGAGGTGGATCCCACCCTGGCCGCAGGATTCCTGGAGATCACCCGCCGTGACGGTTTTCCGGACCAGATGCGTCGTCGCTGGTGCGAGCGGGCGATCGAGGCCGCGATGCAGATCCCGGAGTTGGCGGATGCCATGCTCGAGGCGATCCTCGAGCTCCAGTCCTACGTGGACCAACGGCTCGAGCCCCTGCAGGCCCAGGCGATCGCAGATCGAATCGTGCTGGAACCCCGACTGGGCAGGGCGATGGTGGATGGGCTCGAGGACGACTTCGCGAGCGCCAAGGACATGGGCGACAAGACCTGGAGAGAACCCGGCTTCGAACAGTTCGATCAGCTCGACGACGAGATCGGCCGGCGTCTCCTCGCGATTCTCGGATCCGAACTCGTGAACTCGCTCCCCCGGCATGAATCCCTGGGGACACTCCGGCCCGAGAAGAAATCGGAAGGCAAGGGGGATGCCAAGGGAGACACCAAATCCCGCTCCAACGGGAAGGCACGAGATTCCAAACGCACGGGTGGCGGCGCCAAGGGTGGCCGCGATGCCGGCGGTAAGTGAAACCGACGAGCACGGGCCTTCGACCCGGCCCTTTCAGGTCGTCACGTCCCCTGCTCACTCAAGGATCATCGGTCAACATGCGAAACCGTGTCACCATCGTCACCCTGGCCCTCACCTCGATCATCGCCGGCTGCGGCGGCTCCGATTCGACCGCTCCCGATGCGGATTCGACCGCCCCATCCAATGCCGATGCCTTGGTCTCAGCCGGTCGCTCGACGATCGTCGACCTCTGGACGCCGGCCGCAATCGGTGACACCGGAACCCTCAAGGTGCGGCTCGACGATGGTGCCGATGTGAACGCCCTCGATTCGGACGCCCGCATGACCCCCCTCGCATTCGCCGCCAACTTCGGCCAGGTCACGGCGGTCAAGATGCTCCTCGAGGCTGGCGCCGCTCCGGACGCCCGCAATGGAAACGGAAGCACCGCGGCCCTCGGGGCCGCGCTCTTCGGACGACCCGAATGCCTGAGGCTCCTCCTGGACGCCGGGGCGGATCCCGAGCTCGCCGACGAGAATGGCACCACGACCTTCACCGCGCTGTCCGTCCCCTGGGATTTCACGAAAGTGATCGCCGATCTCTTCGGTATGCCGTTGGAACGGCATCCCCTGGAGATCGGGCGCGAAGGATGCTGGGAGCGTCTTGGACCCATGGTCAACATCTGGACCGCGGCCGCCACTGGAGAGACCACCGCCCTGAAGGCCCGCATGGCCGACGGCATCGACGTCGACGCCCGGAATCCGACGTCCGGGGCGACCCCGTTGGCCATCGCGGCGAACTTCGGCACGCTTGAGGTGGTCGAGATTCTCATCGACGCCGGAGCGAACCCCAATGCCCTGGATGCGAATGGAGGCACTCCAGTCCTCGGCGCCGCCTTCTTCGGACG
>NYSW01000081.1 GCA_002683195.1 Phycisphaerae bacterium | reverse complement strand
CGGGGCGGGCGTGCTTCTTGTCCGCCTATTGAGTCGTCGGTCAATCGGTTGTCGCCGAACTGGCCGTCGAAGAACTGGCCGTCGAAGCACCGGCCGTCGAAGAACTGGCCGTCGAAGCACCGGCCGTCGAGGGATCAGGTTCGATCAGTCGCCAGGCTTCCAGTTCCGGCGCTGCTTCCTATCGCTGGACACTCGCTTTTCCTTGAGTCGCCGTTCCTTGGCCCCGCGGCTCGGCTTGGTCTTCTTACGGACCTTTGGGCGGGTGGTCGCGGCGGTGATGATCGACTTCAAGCGGGTGAGGCAGAGCTCGCGGTTCTCGGCCTGACTGCGGGTTTCGTCGGCGGTGACCAGGATGTGGCCGGCGGCGGTCATGAATCGCCCGGCGGTCGTGCGAAGTCGCTGGAGATCATCGGGACCGAATCGACGGATTTTCGACCGCTCCAGACGGAGCTCCGCCTTGGTCGAGACCTTGTTGACGTTCTGCCCGCCGGGTCCTCCGCTTCGAGCGAACGACCACTTCAGGTCCTCGGGCATGCACCAGGCACCATTGCCCAATCTGATGGCGCTGTCGGGGCGATCGGGGCGGGACGGCGGATCGGGGCGGGCATGGTCGGGCGGTGGCGACATGATGGCATGGTAGGGCGGCGCGGGTAATCTTCCATGATGACCAACACCCCCGCATTCGCACTGCTCATTGTGTCGCTCGCCTTGACGGGTGGTGGCGTGGTGGCGGCGACCCCGACCTCACCGGAATCACTGGCACGGCCGAGGGCCCTGGGGGCCGCCACGAGCGAAGACGCGCCGGATCTCGACGCCCTCGACGCGGTTCGCCGCCGTCCACGGGCGGAGGTCACCCTCGGCGTCTGGTTTCCTCGCTTGGAAGGCCTCGTGACCCTCGGAGCGGGAGGAACCGAACTGGATGTGGGTGAGGATCTCTCCGCCGACGACTCCGAGACGATGTTCAACGGGGAGTTCCAATTCGAAACCGATCGGGTGCAGGTGATCGTGGGGGGGTACGTCCTCACCGCCGGCGGGAATGGGAATCTCCAGCAGGACTCGATCGTCCAGGGGACGTCGCTGGCCGCCGGGACCGGAGTGGACAGCACCGTGGACGTCTGGTCGATCAGCGGGGAGGTGGATTACGCGATCTTCACTCCCTTCCGCTCACAACGGCTTCCCTGGTCCACGCCGGTCGCGGTCGACGCCGACCCGGTCATCGATCTCGCGCTGCAGGCGGTCGCGGGCATGCGGGTTCTCAATCTCAAGCAGCGGTACGATTTCGACGGATACGGAACCGTCTCATCGAACCGGGCCTGGTTCAGCCCTTACGTTGGGGTCGGCTGTGAAGTCGACTGGTCGACTCGCCGATCGCTTGGATTTCTCGACCGGATCGTGTTCGACGTCACCGGAGCCTGGGGACCGGCAATGAGTGGTGGAGATTCCACCTTCCTCGTGCGAGCCGATGTCTCGATCTATCTGACCCGATCCTTCGGCGTCACCCTCGGTTACCGACTGAATGACTGGAATCTCACCCGCGATGGCGACGGCTTCGACGGCGGACTTCAAGGACTGTACGCGGGCCTGAGGTTGGTCTGGTGACCTCCGCAGACCAAGAGGAACCAGGGCGTCGAGGAGCGAAGTTCCTCCGAGCGAAGTGGCGTCATCGCATTCTCACCCTCGGTGCGGATCGTCTGACCGGTGGCCGTCTCTCGCGGGAATACGCCCAGCAGCCGACGGTCGTGAGACGATTCGAGGTGGCCATGCCCAACTGGCCGCTTGCATGGGATGGCCTGCGAATCGGACATTTCAGCGACATGCATTTCGGTGACCTGATGCCGGTCGAGCGGGCGATCAGGGTGGTCGATCTGCTCGGGGCCGAACATCCCGATCTCATCGCCTTCACCGGCGACATGGTCGACCTCGAGTGTGACGGTGTCCAGCCGGTCTTTGAAGCGATGGTCGGACTCGGCGCGCCGCTCGGTGCGTTCATGGTCATCGGAAATCATGATCTCCTCGACGACGGTGACCGGGTCCGGGCGATGGCGACGGAATCCGGGGTGCGGGTCCTCGACGACGAGACGATCGAAATATTCCGCGAACCGGGAAGCCTGCCTCACGTCGGTTCGGAGACCGAGGTCGCGTCACCGTTGGTGCTCGCGGGAATCGATTGGGACAAGTCGGTGGAAGCGCTGGCCACGCGGGTGGAGCGGATTCGAGATTCAGATCCCTCGATCCTGCTGGCCCACAATCCGAAGGCCTTTCTTCCGGCTTCAAGGGTGGGTATCCCACTCACCCTCGCCGGACATACCCACGGTGGCCAGGTCGCGAAGAAGGGGAGGCCCGGCGTCAATCTGGCGGTGGCCCATCGTCTGAGCGCCGGGTTCTACCACCGGGACGCGAGCACCTTGTTCGTGACCGTCGGAACCGGGTCGTGGTTTCCGCTTCGGGTCCAGTGCCCCGCGGAGGTCGTGATTCTCGAATGCCGGCGTGGCGAACAGCAAGTCCGAGAGATCGATGCCGGTGGATGAAGCGGATCGCCGCCGGTCTCGATCTCCGCGGGTTCGGCGTCCTGGCGGCGATGAGCTCCAGCAACTCGAGCTCGGGACGTGGAATGCACCCCCGGGCGATTGGTTGGTGCTTCCGCTCGCTGGCGTCGCTCCCATCGCCCGGTTGATCAGCACCGGGCATTCGGGCCCGGTTGGTGAACGCCGGGCGTTCAGGCCGATCGGAGGCGTTCGAGCAATGCGTGCACGTGTTCGAGTCGGGTCCAGGTCTGTCCGATCGACACCCGGATGACGTACTCGCCGTGCAGTTTCGTATGGCTGAGCATCGCCTCGCCGCTCGCGTTGATCGTTTCGAGCACCGACTTCGTGCGTTGGTCACCGTCCTTGTGCCGGATGCAGACGAGGGACAGCGGACTCGGGGCGACGCGGATCCAGTCCGGGTCGGCGTCGATCATGTCCGCGAATTCCTGAGACATCGCGACGTGATCTCGGAAGGCCTCGCGGATGCCTTCGAGGCCGTAATGACGGTAGACGAGCCACAGTTTGAGGGCGCGGAAGCGTCGACCGAGCGGAACCTGCCAGTCTCGGTAGTCGATCACCTGGCCGCTTTCCGACGGGGCGTTCCTGAGATATTCGGGCATGGTGCCCATCGCCCGGGTGAGTGCCCGGCGATCCGCCACCCAGAAGAGGTCGCAGTCGAAATTGGTGAACATCCACTTGTGGGGATTCACGCAGATCGAATCGCATTCCGCGGCGCCGTCCAGCGTCCATCGCCACTCCGGTGCGATCGCGGCCACTCCGAACATGGCACCGTCGAGGTGCACCCAGGCCCCGTGTTCGCGGGCGATCTCGACGATCTTCGCGGTGGGGTCGATCGCGCCGCTGGAAGTCGTGCCGCAGGTCGAGCAGATGAAGAATGGAATTCGGCCGGCGTCGGCATCCTCCTTCATCATCTTCTCAAGCGCGTCCACGTCCATGGCGAACGATTCGGGATCGCTCGGGACGAGTCGAAGATTGGCCCGGCCGATGCCGGACATGGTGCAGGCCTTTTCGATCGAGGAATGGGCGTGCTCGCTCGTGTAGGCGACGAGAGGTGGGCAGGCCGAGAGTCCGTCCCGACCCGCGACGCCGTCGGTGACGCGTTCACGGGCTGCAAGCAGGGCGCAGAACGTGGCGCTGCTCGCGGTGTCCTGGATGACGCCGCCGCCGTGGCATGGTGGCCCATCGGGATCCCGGGGCATGGTTCGGAACCGATCCGGAAGGCCGAATGCCTCGAGTGACCAGTCCATGACCAGTGATTCGAGTTCGGTGCACGCCGGACTCGTGTTCCAGAGCATCCCCTGGATGCCGAGACCGGCGCTCAGGAGTTCGCCGAGGACCGAGGGGTAGGAATGATTGCATGGGAAATAGGCGAACCAGTTGGGGTTCTGCCATCCCGTGATTCCCGGCACCACCAGTTCATCAAGCTCGGCGGGAAGCCTCTCGAGGGATTCGCCGGTCTCCGGGGGCGAAACCGGAAAGCGACGATAGATCTCATCGGGCTTGACCGGTGCGGTGACCGGCCGATGGTCCGCGGTGTCCAGATGGTTGGTGATCCATCGGAGAAGTTCGCCGCCGAGCTTCTCGAAGTCGGCAGCGGGCAGGTGCGGAGTCTTCGGTGGCGTGTCGAGGGGTGAAGAGGTCATGTGTCGATGCTATCCCGGGGGTTGCTTCCGAGTGGCGACGGCCGGCACCGAGCGAGATGTTCGTCGATGAGACAAGGCAAAAAAACAGCGGCACCGTTGGAGGTGCCGCTGTCAATTCCATCTCCGCCCAAAGGTCTGGGACCAGACCTTAGCCGAATCGTCGGTCAGAATTCAACGGTTGTTTTTAGGGTTGCGATATTCATGGAATTCCAGCTGGATATCGGCTGTCCCGCACTCGTGATCGCCCGAATCCGATCAGGGCGCTCGTTCAGGCGGGAAGAGCCTCGAGGGCCGCCTCGACTCGGTTCATGAGCGGACCAACGGTTTCGGGGCCGAGATCGAACTTCGCGCCGGCGGTCTCGAAGAGTTCTGGAAGCGACTTCGAGCCGCCAAGGGCGAGGGCGGAGAGGTAATGCTTGATCGCATCGCCTTCACCCTCCAGGCTGTTGGCCCAGACTTGAAGCGCGCCCAGCTGGGCGATGCCGTATTCGATGTAGTAGAAGGGGACTCCGAAGATGTGGAGCTGTCGATGCCAGAGCGACTCATGCTGCGCTTCGAGTCCCTTCCAGGAAATCGGTTCACCGAATCGCTCGTGGAGTTCCAGCCATTTCGCGGTCCTCGCATCTCGGTCATGGCCCGGGTTGGTGTAGATCCACTGTTGGAACGCATCGATGGTGGCGATCCAGCACAGGGTCCGGGAAAGATCCTCGAGTTGATTACGTCGTGCCCGATCCGCTTCCTCTCCGTCGGCATAGAACGCATCGAGGTACGGGAAGACCAGCAGTTCCTGGGCCATCGAGGCGACTTCGCAGAATTCCATCGGTGCGGATCGATAGGCGAGGATCGGTTCTTCGCGGCAGGCCATCGAATGAAACGCGTGTCCCGCCTCGTGCACCATGGTGACCAGGTCCCGATGCAGACCGGCGGCATTCATGAAGATGAACGGCTTGCGGGAGAACTCACGCTGGTACTGGTAGCCACCGGGGGCCTTGCCCTTGCGGGTCTCCAGATCGAGGCAGTCGCCCTCGCGGAGTTCGTCGAACATGGTCGCGAGGCGATCATCCATGCGGTGGTACAACCGCGAGGTGCCGTCCACGAGTTCATCGGCCCCCGAGAAGGGTCGAAGAGGTTCCCGGCCCTTGATGTCGACGGCGGTGTCCCAGGGGCGGAGTTTGCCCGCGGAAAGGGCTTTTCGTCGGATTTCCGACGATGCTCGGAGCAAGGGCACGCAGTGAGCCTCGACCGCTTCATGGAAACGGAAGCAGTCCTGGGGCGTGTAGTCGTAGCGGTGCATGCGACGGTGCTGATAGTCGCGAAAATTATCGAAGCCGGTGTTCTTCGCGAGNTGTTCGCGTCGTTCGAGGAGCTGTTCGAAGAGATCATCGATGGTGTCGCGATCCTTCAGGCGGCGGTCGGCGATGGCTCGCCAGGCCGTCTCGCGGCGGCCACGTGACGTGGACTGCAGGTACTGACCCATCTCGGGCATGGTCTGTTCCCGGCCCTCGAACTCAACCGTCATCGCGCCGCAGATCTGGTTGTACTTCTGATCGAGAAGGGTGATCTCGGTTTCGATCGCGATGTTCTCTTCGCGGTAGAGATCGATTTCGGTGCGCAACGCACGCAGAAGGATGCCGTATCGATCCTGATCCAGGGAATCGGCGTGTTCACTCTCCGCGATCTTTCGATCGAGACCCGCGGAAATCTTCTTGAGGTTCGGTTCGACGTCCTNGACGAAGGCCTGGAAAGCCTTCTCCACTTCCTTGTCGTCGGTCCGGCGGGTGGTGGCGATGTAGAGGTTGGCGCCCGCTTCGCTGGTCGCGGCATCCAGATCACTTCGATCCAGAATGAGTTTCGCAAGGCAGTTGCGGCACTTGAGCTCACGGTCGAGAAGGGCCTGGTAGAGGGGTTCGAGAGCCTTCCAATCGGAGGCGTCGAGGTCCGCGGGCACGAATTCACTCTGGGTGCAGCTCATGGGTCTGTCCTGTTTCTGTTCAACGAAAGATCGAAGGATCGAGGGTATCCGCCCGCCGGTCGCAGGGGGGCTCAGCCTCGGTCGATTTCGCCGATCTCGACCCCGGGGGCGGTCGAGGCGGCGATGGCGGGCATTCCCGTCCGCTCGCTGATGGCTCCGGCAAGCAGATCGGCCTCGAAGGAGCCGCGGGCCAGTACGAAAAACGTCGAGCCGCTTCCGGAAAGATGCACGGCGGATTCCGCGATCGTGGCGATCCGGTCTCGATCTGCGAGCAGATCAGGATGAAGATCGAAGGCGGGCTCGACGAGATCGTTGAAGAGGCTCGCGGCTTCCGGCTGGCCCGTGGCGAGTTGTCGAACCGCGGCTTCCGCGACATCCCAGTGGGGGCGGAGTTCATCGAGCCGTCGGTAGACCGGGCCGGTCGGGCAGGCGGTCTCGGGGAAGATCAGCACGAGATGGAGATCGCTCGGCGGAGGAACGGAATCAATGCGTTCCCCGAGTCCACCGACCATGGCGGCGCCGCCGTGGACGAGGAAGGGAATATCGGAGCCCAGTGGAGCGGAGATCTCCGCGAGTTCCGGGGTCGTGAGCCCGAGGTCGAAGAGGGCGTTCACGCCGTGCAGCATCGCCGCCGCATCGGCCGAACCGCCTCCGAGTCCACCACCGACGGGAATCCGTTTTTCGATCTTCGCCTGAATGGAAAGAGCGCGGCCGACGGCCTTTTCCAACGCGCGGTGGGCGTTGGCGGCGAGATCTTTCGAAATCGACCAGTCGATGTCGGAGATTCGTCGCGCCTCGTCGTGCCAGAGAACGGCATACCGGCTGGGGTGGCCGATGGGCAGGCGGACGATTTCGAGATCGTCGAACAGATCGATCGTCGCCATCCACCCCGAGATCGGGTGCATGCCTTCGGCATCAGGCCCACCCACGGAGAGGGCCAGGTTCAATTTGGCGGCCCCGCGGGCCCGAATTCGTTCGCGCATGGAGAGGTTTCCCGAGACCGTCGATCCTACCAGCCATCAAGCGAGACGTCCTGAAGCCGACGTCCGGCATTCGGTGAACCGTTTCGGGGAATGAACGAGGAAAAAGGCGGAGTTCGAGGCGTATCATGGAGACCATGCTCTGGCAGCCAAGAATCCCCGAGACCTACCACGCCACCGACCCGGCGGAGATCGCCGCTCGCATCGAGGCCCGCCGCACGGAACTGGGAAACCGACTTCTGGTGCTCGGCCACCACTACCAGCAGGACGACGTCATTCGCCACGCCGACCTCACCGGTGACAGCTTGAAGTTGAGCCGGGTCGCGGCCGAAGAGGCGGTGAAGCGGGGAACCGAGTTCATCGTGTTCTGCGGTGTGCATTTCATGGCCGAGACCGCGGACATACTGACCGACGATTCGGTTCAGGTGATTCTGCCTGATCTCTCGGCGGGATGTTCGATGGCGGACATGGCCCAATGGGATGATGTGAATGAATGCTGGGACGCTCTGGCGGACATGATGCCGGGGGAGAGGATCGTCCCGGTCACCTACGTGAACAGCTCGGCCGCAGTGAAGGCCTTCGTCGGTATGAACGGCGGCGCCTGCTGCACGAGTTCCAACGCGGGCGCCGTCTTCGACTGGGCCCACGCCGGTGGCGAGCGGCCGGAAGACGGTCCGGCCCGGGTGCTCTTTCTCCCCGACCAGCATCTCGGCCGGAACACTGCCCACGCCCGAGGGCTCCGTACCGAGGTGGATGCCGCCGGCGACGGCCGCTCGGAGCGGGCCCGGACGGTGCTCTGGGATCCGAGGCGNGATGGAGGCGCCGATCCGGAGGACTACCGGGCCGCCGACGTGATTCTCTGGGCCGGGCATTGCAGCGTTCATCGACTCTTCCGCCCCGAACACGCCGCGTCGGCGCGAGAGGCCGATCCCGGTTGCACGGTGATCGTTCATCCGGAATGTGCGCAGGAAGTGGTGGACGTTTCGGATGTCGCCGGCAGCACCGAGTACATCATCGAGGCGATCGAGTCCGCGAAACCCGGAACGAGCTGGTACGTCGGAACGGAAGTCCATCTGGTGAATCGCCTGGCTTCCGCGGCGGCGAAGCGCGGGGTCTCCGTTCGAATGCTCAGTGACTGCCAGTGTCTCTGCACCACGATGTACCGAGTGGACCCACCCCACCTCCTGTGGTGCCTTGACGGTCTGGCCGAAGGTTCGGTGATCAACCGGATCACGGTTCATCCGGAGGCGACGGGTCATGCCCGAACGGCCCTCGAGCGGATGCTGGCCAACGTTCCGGCCGCACCGGTCGCGGTCAAGGGCTGAGAGTTTCGGTTCAGGGCTCGTGACAGTCGGTATTCCCGGCCCTGCCTGCGAGTCATCCTTTCGAAAGTCGGTGGATTCGACCCTTCGCACATGCGCGAAGTACACTCACCGTTTGGAAGGATCCGTCTGAAGGCCGATCCGGAACGGTGGAGTCTAGACATGCGAATCGTGATCTGCGGAGCCGGTGAGGTGGGAAGCCACGCCGCCGATGTGCTGGTTCGGGCCGATCATTCGGTGACCGTCATCGACCAGGATCCGGACCGACTCCGCCCGATCGAGGATTCGATCGATGCACGAACCGTCAGTGGAAACTGCGCCCGGGCCGATGTCCTCCTCGAGGCTGGTGCCGCCGACGCGGAGATGATCGTCGCGGCCACCGACCACGACGAGGTCAATCTGCTTTCGGCCGCCCTCGGCAAGCGACTGGGGGCGAGAAAGTCGATCGCCCGGGTCCATGACTTCGACTTCGCGGATCGAAAGGGGTTCGACTACGGGCGAACCCTCGGCATCGATCATTTGATCTGCCCGGAATTCAGCGCTTCGATGGCGATTGCGCAGAACATTCGCAACCCCACGGCGATGGCGGTCGAGTCGTTCGCCCGCGGGCAGGTCGAAATGCAGCAATTTCAGGTCGCCAAGGGTTGTCCCGCCTGCGGCCGACCACTCGCGGAACTCGGACTTCCCCAGGGAGCGCGACTCGCCGCTCTCATCCGTGACGGCGTGGTCTCGGTACCGGACTCCTCTTCGGCCCTGCGAGAAGGTGACCAGGCGGTTCTGGTGGCGGACGCGCCGATCTACGACACCGCCCGCAAGATCTTCCGGGAGAATCCTCAGACTCGACGTTCGATCGTCATTCAGGGGGCGACTCCGATGGCGGAGTGGGTTTGCAAGGCGCTGCGCGGCCGGGCGTTCGCCATTCGACTGTTCGAATCCGATCGGCAGCGAGCGGAGGCCTTCGCGGCGGATCTGGACTGGGTGACGGTGCTCGCGAGCGACGTCACCGACGCCACGGTCTTCGCGGAAGAGCGCATTCAGGACGTGGATCACTTCGTCGCCCTGTTGAAGGACGATGAGGCCAACATCATCGGCGGCGTGCTCGCCAAGCTCCGAGGCGTCGACACCGTGACGGTGATCGTCCAGCGGTCCACCTATCTCGACTCGGTCTACGCGATCGGCCTCGATCGGGCCTACAGCCCTCGCACGGTCGCGGCGAAGCAGATCAAGGAAGCGCTCGATGACCGGGCCGTGCGTGCGATCTCGACCCTCGCCGAGGGTGAGATCTCGGTCTTCAGGGTTCGCGTCGGTGCCGCCTGCAGTATCGCCGGGAAACGGCTGCGTACGGTCAAACTGACCCCCGACTGGTCGATCATCGCGGTTCAGCGGGGTGAAACCACGCGGGTCCCGCACGCCGACGACGAACTCGTTCCGGGTGACGAGGTGCTCGTGCTGGGACGAACCGAACAGGCCTCCCGTCTGGAGGAGATCTTCGATGCGCATTGATCAACGGGCTCATCCCGGTGGAATGGACGCATGAATCTGTCGATCGTCGTGAGGCAACTCGGAAGACTGCTGCTCCTCTTCGCCCTGCTGCTTCTCGTGCACGCCGGAATCGCCGGCGGGTTCTGGCTCGCCGGGGACGAGGGCGAGAAGGTCGCGGGACAGGCTCTCCTCACCGCCGCCGTCGTTTCCAGCGTCGCCGGTTTCTTTGCCGTGTGGTTTTTTCGCGGCGCCAGTCGGGAGATCGGTCGCCGAGAGGCTTGCCTTCTGGTGGTTCTTTCCTGGGTGGTCGGCGCGGTCGTGGCGGCAGTTCCGTTCGCGTCCTGGTCCATCTACAGCGATCTCCCGGAAGCCGCGATGCTCGACGGGGTCATCGATCCCTTCTTTGAAGCGATGAGTGGTCTGACGACCTGTGGGGCGACGATTCTGACGGACATTGAAGCCCTGCCTCGGAGCCTTCTGCTCTGGAGATCGGTGATCCAATGGATCGGTGGGCTTGGAGTGATCGTCCTGTTCGTCGCGATCCTCCCATCGCTGGGGACCGGCGGGAAGCGGATGTTTCTCGCTGAATCCACCGGCCCCTCGCCGGAAGGTCTGCGGCCTCACGCCCGAGAGACGGCTCGCACGCTGCTGCTGGTGTATCTGGGTTTCACGCTTCTCTGCTGTCCGCTTCTGCTGGCGTGCGGAATGCCGTGGTTCGACGCGATCTGCCATACGTTCACGACCGTCGCAACCGGAGGTTTCTCGACGCGGAATGCCAGTGTCGCGGGCTTTGAATCGCTGGCGATCGAGTCCGTCATGGCGACGTTCATGATCTTGAGCGGCATCAGCTTCTCCCTGTACTTCTTCGCGCTCCGGCGGCGATTCGATCTCATTCGCAAGAACTCGGAACTGCGACTGTTCCTCGGCCTGCTGGTGGTGATCTCGTTCGCCTGCAGTCTGTCGCTCTGGGGCCACGGCTTCATCGATCCGGATTACCGAATCGGAGTGGTCGGTGCCGAGCCGGTCCAGCCGACGATCGGCAATTCCTTTCGCTACGGAGTGTTCACGGTGGTGAGCATTCTCACCACCTCGGGCTTCGGGACCTCGATCTACGAGGATTGGCCGGGGACCGCGATCGTGTTCCTGATCTCCATCTTCCTCGTGGGCGCGATGGCGGGTTCGACGTCGGGCGGTATCAAGCTCATCCGCGTCTGGATCGCCGGGAAACTCATGATTCGCGAGGTGGAGCGGGAGTTCCGCCCCGACGTGGTGCGTCCGCTGAAGGTGGGCCGGAACATCATTTCCCCCGACGTCCGGGCCTCGGCGATCGTGCTCGTCCTGCTGACGCTGGTGCTCGTGGCCCTGGGAACCGGCCTGCTCAAGATCCTCGAGGGTGCCAACGGCATCGACCTGACCACCGCTTCCAGTGCGGCCGCATCCTGCCTCGCGAACGTCGGCCCGGCTTTCGGCCGGGTTGGCTCGGACGATCACTATTCGTGGCTGACGCCGGGGAGCAAGGGCGTGCTGATCGCTCTGATGCTGCTCGGGCGGCTCGAGCTCTTCGCGGTCCTCGCCCTGCTCACGCCCCGGTTCTGGGGTCGGCATTGAGCCGCCCCCGGGTGGATCACATGGGCTTTTCGTCGATGGTCTGGTCGTAGACCTCGAGCAGCTTGGTCTTGTCGAAGATCAGTTCCTGCCGGGTGAGTCCCGTCAGTTCGTAGTGCGGCGTCAGTTCGATGGCGTCACACGGGCAGGCCTCTTCGCACATGCCGCAGTAGATGCATCGGAGTTCGTCGATGTCGAACTGCTTGGGGTACTTCTCCCGATCATCCCAGGGACTTTCGTCCGCCACGATGTGGATGCAGTTCGCAGGGCAGGCCGTGGCACACATGAAGCAGGCGACGCAACGGACCCGTCCGTCGTCGTCCTTGTTCA
>NYSW01000080.1 GCA_002683195.1 Phycisphaerae bacterium | reverse complement strand
TTCAGCCTCATCGTGTCCGATGGCGTCTTCCACAACATCCATCGCGAACAGGCGGAACGTCTCATCGGGGAGATGAAGGACCACACCATTCCCGGTGGCTGCAACCTGGTGAAACTATTCACCACGAAGGTCGCACCCCCTCCTGAACTGGCACGATTCCACATCGGACTCTGGGAAGAGGAGGAACTCTTCGAGCGTTACGACGCCTGGGAATTCATCCTTCGCGAATCGTTCATCCTCGCGGACGAGCATCCCGACGGCTCCCGACACCGTCACCCGATCAACAAGATTCTCGCCCGACGGCCGGAATGATCACCCGGATGGCGAGCCCGCTCGGATGACTTCTCATCCTGGTGGGCTTCGCATCCTGTTGAAATGACCGGATGACCGGATGCCCGGGCGGGGATCCGACGTCGGTCAGTCGCCGCGCTTCCAACCGCCACGAGTCGCATCCGACGATGGCAGACCGGGACGATCCTTCCAGTCCGGATTCCGGAAGAGATACAGCACCAGCGGCGTCGTGATGATCACCGCGAAGGTTCCCAGCAGCGCGAGAGTGAAGGTGCTTCCTTCCATCGAGATGTCACTGGTGAGCGGCGGCCAGAACATGATCAGGATCCCACCGACCGCCGTCACTCCACCACCGCCGGCGACCAGGATCAGCCCCGGCATGCCACCGGGAATGACGAAGGCCCTCGGAACCGAGGGTTGCTTGATCCGCAGGACGATCACCGAGATGAACATCAGGACGTACATGACCAGATAGACCTGGGCCGATGCGATGGTGAGAAAGTAGAAGATGCGATTGAGGTCGAAGAACAGCATCAGCATGCAGAGGAGCGACACCACGATCGCCTGCAGGATCATCACGTTCCGAGGCGCCCCACCCGCGGTGGTCTTCTGAAACGCCGGAGGAATGAGCCCATCCTCCGCGGCGACCCGCAGCGACTCCGTGGGNCCGATGACCCAGACCATGATGTGNCCGATCATGCCCGCCAGCGCAAGACCCGCGAGNACCGCGACCATCCAACCCCATCCGATCGGCTCGAGGACCTTTGAAAACACCTGGAGGGTGCCCGCCGCGAGATCGATCTCATCGACCGGCACCAGCACCGCGACGCTCAACGCCCCGAGAACGGAGATGGCGANGACGAGGAGTCCGGAGAAGAACAACGAACGCGGAATCGCTCGTTGAGGATTTTTGACGTGTCGGAAGTGGACGGAATTGACTTCGAGGCCGGACAGGAACGAGAAGATCGCGACCACGCCCACGATCTCACCAATCGAATCCAGCCGCGGGATCATGTCCCCCCAGCGAAGCGGGATCGCGGACGGCCGACCGGATCCCAGCCACCAGGCGGCAAGCCCGATCGCGAGAAACACCGGAAGCAAGGTTCCCAGATACAAGAGCGCGGTCGTCACCCAGCCGCTCACGCTGAGACCCTTGAAATTCACCAGGGTGGCGGCCCAGAAGATCCCCAGGCTGACCACGACCTTGAACCAACCCACGTCGTGCATGCTCGGATCGATCGCGTAGGAGAGCGAGACCGCACAGACCGCGAGCACCGTCGGATACCAGACGAGGATCTGAACCCACTGGCACCAGATGCCGACGAAGGCCCATCGCTCCCCCAGCGCCTCTCGGATCCAGCGATAGACCCCACCGTCATGCGGCCAGCCGACACCNAGTTCCGCGGCCACCAGGCCGACCGGAAGAAAGAAACAGACAGTGAAGAAGGCGTAGTAGAGAACCAGCGGGAGCCCGAAGGATCCGACTTCGGGCAGCCCTTCAAGCCCCACCACCACGGCCGTGCTCATCATCGCGAGGACGAAGAGCGAGATGGGGCGACGTTTTTCCGGTGCCTCGGCGGTCATGGCCACGAAGGTATCCGATCCGGACGATCTCCGACCTCACGGCACTGNTGGCTGGACGTGGACCCGGCCCCCGCGAGTCGCTCACCGCCGCCGGCGGAGCCAGCGACGAAAACCCTTCATGACCATGAGGTGGAGCCATGCCTGACTGCAGAGGTACAGCGGCCAGGGAAGACTGGGAGCGTAATCCTGCAGCGTGGTGAGTAAAACACCGCATTTTCGGATCGCCCGGAACTCAAGCCGTGAATTCGGCGGCGACTGCTTCCGAACCAGAAGCCCACCGACGATCTTCATGGTTTCGATCTCANCGTCACAAGCCTCGGGCTGCCGATGGAGCTCGAGCATCGGGATGAGGCCGAAGAGATGCACCATGACCCGATCCACCGCTCCGTCATTCGGTGAGATATCGGTTCGAATCCGAAGGAGCGGGCGGAAGACCCCGCGCAACCACTCCCAATACGCCCGCATCGCCATCCGCGGTGTGAGATCATCCGGCATCGGCATCCGCTGGATCGATCGAACCAGACTCCGTCGATGAATGACCTTTCGGTCTCGTTTCCGGGTGGCCCGGCGAGGATCCTCCTCGGCGCCTTCCGCGGCAAGACATTCCTTGACCGCCTGATCGAATCCGACCAATGACGAACGATCCATTCGTTCCAGCAATGGATTCGCCCTCGCCATGGTCGGGGTCTTCAGACTTGCGATGAGCGGGATCACCAGGCTGGCGGGCTCCCCGCTGAAGAGCATGATCCAGAGCGTCGAAACCCGGGGCGAAGAGATCGGCACGGGGACGGTGATCGGATTCCGTCCCATTCCGCGTGCCGCCCGACGGATCATGTCACCGTAGGTCATCTCTTCCTCGATCCCAAGGTCGAACTGGCCTTCCCAGGCCGAAGGATCTTCAAGAACCAACAGAAATGCACGCACGACATCATCGATCGAGATGGGTTGGGTCGGGGTCGACGTCCACCGAGGCAACACCATGATCGGGAGACGCCGAATCAATCGAATCAGCATTCGGAAAGACGAACCTCGATGCCCGATCACCAGCCCGGCCCGCAGCTCCGTGAGTTCGGCGTCTCCACCGCCCAACACGACCCCGACCTCCTGGCGAGAGACCAGATGCCGGGAAAGCATGGACGGTTCCTGATGAGCTCCGAGTCCGCCGAGAAAGACGATGTGCGACGTCCCGGCCCGGTTCATCGCCCGTCTCATGTTGTCCGCCAGGACCAGGTCCAGATCGTCGAAACGAGCCTGGGTCAACCGGGACTGTGGCGACATCGAGTGCACGAGGTAGATGACCAGATCGACGCCGTCGATCGCGGTCGCGATCGAGTCGGGATCAAAGAGATCACACTGCCTCCATTCCACGCCGTCGGCATCGATCGTCACGGAAGACGGATTCGAAAGCCGCCGGGTCAGTGCGACCAGGTCGAAACTCCCGGCCAGTCTCTGCCGCAGCGCCAATCCGACGAATCCGCTCGCACCGGCGATCGCCACCCGCATGGGGCGGCGGGNNGNTTCGNTCGNAGGTGNTTCTGAATTTTGATCCGTCTGCATCGTTCGTCGATCCTATCCGGATACTTGCTCATCGCCCGGGGAATCGACCCCTGATCGAGACGAATGCGTCAACCTTCAAGACTCGCCCCGCACTCCGATCAGGGGCTTTCCGATGGGCGAACGGAGAAACATGCGCCGAGTCCCGAAGTCCGGACCGTGCCGGATGTCGAGACCGGGGGTTCGATTCGCTCGAAGAAGAACCAGCCGGGCGGAACCCGATGCGACACGATCCACACGAGGTAGCCGATGTCCGNCGGCGGATTCAGATCCNGCCGCCTGATCCTGAAGGGCCTGGATGGGTCTGATGATGTCCTTGATGAAGACCACGAACCGGGCATCTTCGGGAACCCGCGATGTGAATCCCGAGCAGGACGGATCTTCACCGACTCATCGTCCGCGAAAACGGACGCGGTTCCTCCTGGCATCGGTGTCCGCCACGCATGCGATGGACGACGGACTGGTGGACCTCCCCGGAGAACGAACGACCGATGCATGCCGGGAGCACGCCAAACAGGCGAGTCGATCGATCGACGAGGAATTATTGGACGAGGCTTCCTTCACCTGGTGCGATGGTTCGGCGGGCGACCGGAACCATCCGGGCCCTTTCGGCTTCGTCGACCGGATCGTTCACGCGTTGGACTCGACTCCGTGCCGCTGGTCGGGTAGACTTTCGCCGCCAAGGGAGGGACGCGGTGATCGTTCACCGCCGATCCTGGCACCACTCGACACTTCGTCGCTGATCCCTACGGCCCCGGACGCCGACCGTTCCGGACCCGGGATCACTCCCGCCCCGTCTGCCACATCCATGAAGTTCAATGATTTCCGGCTCGCTGAGCCGATCCTCCGCGCCGTCGCTGCGGAAGGATACGAGACCCCTTCTCCCATCCAGGCCGGGGTCATCCCGCTCGCGCTGGCTGGCCGTGACATCCTCGGAACCGCCCAGACCGGAACCGGAAAGACCGCGGCCTTCGCCCTGCCGATCATTCACCGACTCTCTCAGGGTCACGACAAGAACAGCAAGGGACGCGGTGACAAGGGTCCCCCGCGCGGACGCGGACGTGCCGCCCGGGCGTTGGTTCTCTGTCCCACCCGCGAGCTTGCGGCACAGATCCTCGAATCCTTTGCGACCTACGGCAAGGGACTTCCTCTCTATCAGACCTCGATCTACGGCGGCGTCGGCCAGGGCCGCCAGGTCAGCGCCATCCGGAACGGCCTCGACATCATCGTCGCCACGCCGGGNCGACTGATGGACCTCATGGGCCAGGGCCACCTCGATCTCTCNCGGATCGAAACCCTCGTGCTCGACGAGGCGGACCGCATGCTCGACATGGGCTTCATTCATCCGATCCGACAGATTTCGGCCGAGATCCCCCGCCAGCGACAGACCTTGATGTTGTCCGCCACGATCTCCAAGGAGATCCGAGTCCTCGCCGACGACCTCCTGAACAACCCCGAAGTCGTGGCCACCGCTCCGGAATGCACGACCGCCGAGCTCGTCGACCAGCGTCTGTACCTGGTCGAAAAGAGCAACAAGGCCCCACTGCTCATCAGACTGTTCGAACGCGGTGACATGGCTCGNACCCTGGTCTTCACCCGGACCAAGCACGGCGCGGATCGACTGGTGAGGGTCCTGCGCAACGCCGACATCAAGGCCGAAGCCATCCATGGCGACAAGAGCCAGAGTCAGCGAACCCGAGCGATGAANGCCTTCCGCTCCGGCAAGGCCGAAGCACTGGTGGCGACGGACGTCGCCGCTCGAGGCATCGATGTCGACGGGGTCACCCACGTCGTGAATTTCGACATGCCGGTGGAGCCGGAGTCTTATGTGCACCGAATCGGCCGGACCGCCCGCGCCGGCGCGAGCGGCAAGGCGGTCTCGCTGTGTGACCGCCACGAAATCGAGCTGCTTCGGGGAATCGAAAGACGAACCAACGCCAAACCCATTCTCGGTCGCGACAACGAAGACCTGACCTACACGATGCCGTCCGATGGTGGNCGNTCGGCATCACGAGCGAATCGCGAAGCGAAATCGGCGGCCATGAGGGCACGCTCCAACCAGCGAAACAACTCCCGCAACGCACCCGCCAATCGTCGCGGACAACCGAAGAACGGCCCCAACCAGTCGGTCTTCCAGGACCGCTCCGAACAGGACTCTCGCTCGGATTCCTCGTCCGGCAAGAACTTCAAACCAGGCGGCAAGAAGAGCGGCAAGCCCGCCTCCAAGTCCGGCCCTCGCAGTGGCGGCAAGAATGCCGGCCACGGACCGAAGTTCGACGCCAAGAGCGGTCCGAAGAAGCGGGGCAAGTCCAACGGCCCCAACTCGGGACCGAAGGCCGGAGGCCGCAGCGGTCCCAACGCCAAGAAGAGCAGCCATCGAAAGGGACCGTCCAGTTCGGGCGGCCGAAGTCGACCGGCAGGCTGAGCCTCCCCGGGCTTCAAAGCAGAACGCAAGCCTCGCCGGCGACCATCTCGATGGTCGCCGGCGTCTTTCATTTTGACGGTAACTGCAATGCGCCGACGCTTTCCACCCACCCTCCATGCGACCTGAACGCGAGATCGACCCCTGACGCTCGTGCCACTTGCGATGGGTCGCCGCCCCGGTGGGAGAAGGGTGGATGAAAAAGCCGCCACGGTCCTGGGACCGAGGCGGCTCGAGGCGAACGAATCGAGTCCGTTCGCCACTTCCCTGTCGCAAACAAGGCCAAACGGCCCCCATCCAAGCCGGCATCCAACCGGCGTCCCTTTTCCCGACGTTCCGCCCCTCGCTGATCGAGGGTCTGGTTTTCACTTCATTCACAACGCTCGGCATCCTCTTCGGGTTCGACGATCCACCTGAAAAAATCCTTCCGCCCCCTCGGTCGGAAAAACAGCGGGCGGCTCCCTGAAAGGAGCCG
>NYSW01000079.1 GCA_002683195.1 Phycisphaerae bacterium | reverse complement strand
CGCCCGATTCAGCGGCTTCACCCTCGGCTCGAACTGGTTCCTGACCCCGGCGGTGAAGCTCACGGCCGACTGGACCTACAACTTCGATTCACTGGCGGCTGGTGGCTTCCAGTCCAACGGCATCGGTCTGCGGCGTGATCGGTCGGGGGAGGTCGGGCAATGGGCGTTGCGGGGACAGCTTCAGTTGCTGTTCTGAGTTGAAAGTCCGTCGAGTCGCTTGGAGACCGGGCCTTTGGGGAATCCGGTGGTGTGTCGCCATGCAAGCTGTCTGAGTAGTCTGTCGGGCTGGAGCTCAAAGCATGGAAATCGCCGTATTCAGGTCGAAGACGTGTCTCGCCAATCGCAATCGGCGACGTCTTGGTATTTCGATGCTCGGGATGGCGATGGGCGTCCATGTCGCGGCGCAGGGGAATGACAGGGATCTGCAGCGGGAAATCGACGGCCTGCGGGAGGAGATCGCGAACTTCCGCGGGTTCGATCGCCAGCAGGCGATCGACCAGGAACGGCTCGCCGAGATTCGGGCTTTGGTGGTCGACGTGGTGTCCGATGCCGAACGGCGAACCTCGTTTCAAGAAGCGGATCAGATATCCAGTTGGAAGGAGGGGTTCCGAATCGGAAGCCCCGACGGCTCCTTCATGCTGGAGGCCGGGGGGCAATTGCAGATCCGGTACGTGCTCAATCGGGTGGAGAATGCCGACCCCGAGTATCTCAATGGATTCGAGAATCGCCGGACGCGTCTGAATCTTCGAGGGCACGTGGTCGATCCTCGTTGGACGTATCGAATCAGAACGAATTTCTTCGTGGGTAACGGTCGGGCGAACGTCGACGAGGCTTGGATCGCACGCGATCTCGGGGACGGCTGGGAATTCAAGGTGGGTCAGTTCAAGCCCCCGTTCCTTCGCGAACAACTCGTCCCGGACTCCAGATTGCTGGCGGCTGAGCGATCGGTCGTGAGTCTCAACTTCGATCAGCTGCGTTCCCAGGGAATGCAACTCTCGTGGACCGGGGAATCCGATCGGCTTGCGGCTTGGACGGGAGACGGGCTTCCAGGCCCGGCCTTCGGCGCAGCTCGAGCCAACGGGTTCAACACTGCTTGGACCGAGTCGAATGCGTGGTACAGCGTGGTGGCGCGAGGCGAGCATCGCTTTGCGGGATCCTGGGAACAGCTTGATGATTTCAACAGCCCGCGTGGATCCGATTTCGCGGCCATGGTCGGGCTTGCCGGGCTCGTGCAGCGTGCTCGGGACAGCGCCATCGGTGTCAATGATGCGATGGTGACCTCGGTGACCGCTGATCTGACGTTGGCCTTCAGCGGAGCCAGTCTCTTCGCATCCGGAGTCTGGGCTCATGAGACCGTTCCCGGTGGCCCTTCCGCCAATCCGTGGGGCGTGACGGTGCAGGGTGGTGTCTTCGTCCTCGACGACGTGGAGCTCTTCGGTCTCTACGAATATCTGCTTTATGACCCCACCAGGCGGACTGGCAGTACGGAAGGCGGTCGGTACAACGGGATCACGGTGGGGGGGAACTGGTTCCTGAACCCCGCCACCAAATTGACCCTCGATTGGTCGATGAACTTCTCCTCCCTGTCCTACGGATCGCAAATCGTGGCCTTGGCGGGAATGAGGGTGGACTCCCCGGACGAGTCCGGGCAATGGGCCCTTCGAGCTCAGATGCAGCTTCTGTTTTAGGCCGCCACGATCCGCCAGGCCCATCCTCCTGATGGATGGCTTTTTCGGGTACCAAACCGCTGCGATTGCTCATGAGGGCGGTCTGTCGTGACCGATATCCCCTGCAACACTCTGCCTTTTCAGGCCTCGGGGATTCACATGCGCAGGATGCGAGACGGGCGAATATTCGGAATCACCACCTTGGTGGCCATCGCCATGACCGGCGGAGCCGGATTCGGTCAAGATTCGACCAGCCCGGCGATCTCCCTTCAGGAGATGGCCCAGAGGCTGGCCGACCTTGAGGAACGCAACGAGACCCTCCAGGGCCGTGTGATCGAACTTGAGGGCGCCGAAGGCCGGAACTGGCTTTCCGAGGAGCGAGCGACGGAGATTCGTGGCATTGTCACGGACGTTCTCGCCGATGCCGACTCCCGAACCTCACTGCAGAACTCTGGGATCACGGCAGGTTGGGACGACGGCTTCTTCTTGCAGAGTCCTGATGGCCGTTTTCGTCTGAATGTCGGTGGGATGGTGCAGGCTCGCTACCAGTACTCCCACATTCGAAGCACTTGGGACCCGGAGGATGGGTCCGGATACCAGACCCAGGATGATTCCCCGCGCCGGTTTGGGTGGGAGATCCCACACGCCCGGCTGGATTTCTCCGGCAATGTCTTCGGCAGTGACACCACGTTCGGCCTGAGCGGCGAATTCGCCAACACGAGATCGGAGAGTTTCACGACCTACACGGGTTCCGTGATCGTGGCCACGCCGGACTACGGAAGCTACAACGGTGGCCTTCAACTTCTGGACGCCTGGGTTGCGCACGAGTTGACCGATGGATTTTCGGTCCGGGTGGGTCAGTTCAAGCTGCCCTTCGACATCGGTTGGGAGATCGGCATCGCCAATCAACTCACCGGCGATCGAACGGCGACCGCGTATCACTTCGGTCTTGGTCGAAGTCAGGGCATCGAGCTCGGATTCGACGGAGATGACATTCGCGCCCGGGTCGCGATGAGCGAAGGTGCGAACGACAACCTGTTTGCCGCGTACAAGCTCACGACCACCCGACCCGAGAATTCGCCGTACTTCCAGAACCAGTCCGATCTTTCGTTCAGTGGCCGGGTGGAATGGAAACTGGCGGGAGCATGGGAGGATTTCGATCTGATGACCTCGCCGCCGGGTGAGGAGTTCGGCCTTCTCGCCGGCTTCGGCATGCATTGGCAACGGAACAAGGTCTACTTGAACGAGACCGCCATCAACCAGACGTCCAACGGTTTCGATCAGTTCGGTCTGCCGGTCTCCGCCAACAACTACAACAATTGGATCGGACTGACGGCGGACCTCACCTGGAACATCGGTGGTGCGTCGATCACCGCCAGTGGATATTTCCACTACATCGATTCGGGTGCCTCCTACCTCATCCAGAATTTCGGATTGATCTCGGGCAACCAAAGCAATCCGGGTTCGAGCAACCCGACGTTCGACGTGGGGGTGGTCACCATGGCCGGTGCGAGCCTGTACGGCGCGATGTACCTGACCCCCGAGATCGAGGCCTTTGCCGGCTTTGACTGGATGGACGTTCTCTCGGATGGATTCGACCAGGGACTCAGTGCGGTCGGGTCTGGAAACCTCGCCAGTTACAACGCCTATTCCGATCCAGAACCGTACTTCGGGATCACCGCGGGTGGCACCTGGTACGTCGATGGTGAGGATCTGAAGGTGGGTGTCTCGATCACGTTTTCGCCGCAGGAGGTCAGTCCCAACTGGACGACACCCCAGATCGGCATCCGAACCACCCCTGGATCTGACATGTACGTGCTCCGCACGTACGTCCAACTGCTCTTCTGAGCCCCATTTTCCGCCGTCCACGCACGCGGTCCCCCCGGTTCACCGGAGGGGCCGCGTGATTTTTCATTTCGGTCCCGGTGGATTCCCGGCCGCCCGCGGCTCGCAGCGGGCCGGAACCGGTCGGGTTCTCGTAAACTGCGCGGCCGATGAGCACCACTGCCGCTTCTGCCGTCGCCGTCCACCGAATCGAGGTTCGCCGTCGCCCTGAGGCCGGTGATCCCGCATCGGATGCGCTGCTTCATGACATCGAAGGTCTTGAGTCCGTACCGAGCCCGGGCTCGGTTCGGAGGGCCGACGTGTTTTTGTTCGAGGGTGATCTCGACCCCGCGGATCTCCAACGGATCGGCGAGGACCTGCTTGCCGACCCGGTGATGCAGACCCCTCGGTCGGGTGCGAGTCCGGCGCCTGAAGCCGGGGTGGTGGTCGAAGTGCATCCACTTCCCGGTGTCATGGATCCCACCTCGGCTTCGATCGCCACCGCCCTGGAGGCCGTGCTGGGTGAGGAAAAGGCTCGTCGGATCTCGGTTCGAACCGGCGTTCGCTGGGAACTGGATGGCGTGGATGCGGCCGAGGCCAGGGTGATCGCGACTCGATTCCTCGCCAACCCGGTGGTGCATGCCATTCATGATCATGCCTACCTCCCCGATTCGTTTCCGGCGGGGCACGATCGCCCGTTCGAGGTTCGAAACATCGAGATCACCGGGTTGGATGAAGCCGCGCTCGAACGACTGAGCCGGGAAGCACATCTCTTCCTTTCACTCGAAGAGATGCAGACCATTCAAGATCACTATCGAGGACTCGAACGCGAACCTCGAGAAATCGAATTGGAAAGTCTCGCCCAGACCTGGTCGGAGCATTGCGTCCACAAGACGTTGAAGGCCACCATCGACTACCGCGAGCCCGACGGAGGTGGCGACGGCCCGGCCCTGGTCGAATCCGCGGATGACCGCCCGGGGCATGCGGTCACGCCGGAAGGCACGGTGCGGATCGACAATCTTCTGAAGTCGACGGTCGCCGCGGCGACGCATCAACTCATGGCGGACGGATTGGATGAATGGTGCCTTTCGGTCTTCGTCGACAACGCCGGAATCGTGGCCTTCGACGACGATCATGCGGTGTGCATGAAGGTCGAGACGCACAATCACCCGTCCGCCCTCGAACCCTACGGCGGCGCCGCCACCGGAATCGGTGGTTGTATTCGAGACATCATCGGAACCGGTCTCGCGGCCAAGCCGATTGCCGCCACCGACGTCTTCTGCGTGGCGACGGACGAGCCCGAAGATCTCCCCGCCGGCTGCCTTCACCCGCGGCGGACGCTCTCGGAGATCGTCGGCGGTGTTCGGGACTACGGTAATCGCATGGGCATCCCCACCCTCGATGGCGGGGTGTGGTTCGACGACCGCTACGTCGGTAACCCGCTGGTGTACTGCGGCTGTGTCGGGGTCATGCCTCGGGACCGGGTTGATGGTGATGCGCAGCCTGGCGATCGGATCATCGCCCTTGGCGGACGGACCGGGCGGGATGGCATTCACGGAGCGACCTTCTCCAGCGCCGAACTCACCGACACTCATGCCGATGAGTTCAGCCACGCGGTTCAGATCGGCAATCCGATCACCGAGAAGGTCGTGTTGGATGCGATTCTCGCGGCCCGCGATCATGCCGATGGCTGCCTGTTCAGTGCCATCACCGACTGCGGTGCCGGTGGTTTTTCCAGCGCCGTGGGCGAGATGGGTGAAAAGCTCGGGGCCGAGGTGCAGTTGGACCGCGCCCCGCTGAAGTACGCCGGGCTGACCCCGGTCGAGGTGTGGATCAGTGAAGCCCAGGAACGCATGGTCCTCGCGGTCCCGGCGGAACGAGTCGAGGCGGTGGCGGAAATCTGCGGGGACCATGGCGTCGAGTGGTGTGATCTCGGGGTCTTTGGAACCCCGGACCGTGAACTCATCCTCCATTGGGAGGAGACGGAAGTCGGGCGTATCTCGATGGCGTTCCTGCACGACGGGGTGCCGATGCCGGTTCGAGAAGCGATCTGGGATCCGAGCTGGGCCAGGATCGAAGCGGGTGGAATCGACCCCGGAGTCCAGGACCGTGAACCGGTCGCCGGGGCGTCCGAACTCTTCGATCATGCGGAAGCCTTGCTCCGGCATCCCAACCTTGCCAGCAAGGCCTGGATCATCCGGCAGTACGACCATGAAGTTCAAGGCGGCTCGTTGCTCCGGCCGTTCGCCGGCCCGAACGCCGGTCCCGGAGATGCCGCGGTGGTCCGCCCGGTTCCCGAGGTGGACCGAGGACTGGCCATCGGCCACGGACTTGCGACCGGGTTCGCCCGTGATCCATATCTGATGGGATTGGCGGCGATCGACGAGTGCGTTCGCAACATGGTGTGCGTGGGTACGGATCCGTCCCGCATCGCCATCCTTGACAACTTCTGCTGGCCGAGCTGTGGCGACCCGAGGAATCTCGGCACCCTGGTGCGGGCGGCGGAGGCGTGTCTGGATGGCGGGCTCGCCTATCGAACCCCGTTCGTCAGCGGCAAGGATTCCTTGAACAATCAGTTCTCGACCGAAGACGGGCGTACGATCCGAGTACCTCCGACCCTGTTGATTTCGGGAATGGGAATCGTCGAGGAAGAGCGTTTCGTGACATCGATGGACGCGAAGCAGGCCGGTACCCGACTGGTTCTCGTCGGGACGACGACCGACCATCTTGCGGGATCCCACTTCCTGCGGATCGGTGGTGACGCCTCTGCGGGGAGCGACCGATTGCCGGTGACGGATCTGCAGCGAGGGCCGCGAACCGCTGCGGCGATCGCGGCCGCGATTCGTGGGGGCATCGTTCGAAGTGCACACGACGCCAGCGAAGGAGGCGTGCTGGTCGCGGCGATCGAGATGGCCTTCGCCGGCGGCTTCGGTCTTGAAATCGATCTCGAGGCGATGCCGGTCGAAGGTGACGTCTCGATGACCGCGCGAGCGTTCGCGGAGGATCCATCCCGCTATCTCCTCGAAATCGACGAGTCGGAAATCGCCTCGTTGAGTGGGATTCTCGGGGATCTCCCCCACGCGACGATCGGAACCTTCCGTGAGGGAGGTGCGATTCGACTGGCCGCTGGTGGACTGGGAACCGGAGAGTCCCCGGCGAATCGTTTCCTCACGGCGTGGAATGAAGGATGTGCTCGATGAACATGGATCCGACCACTGCTTCCCGGCAGGAATCTTCACGGCCTCGGGCCTTGATCGTCACCGCTCCGGGCATCAATTGTGATGGGGAACTGGCGCGAGCCTTCATGGCGGCGGGCGCGGCGCCCGAGTCGATCCTGCTCTCCCGGCTGCGACGTGAACCATCGATCGTGGACGGATTCCAGCTCATCGGTCTTCCCGGCGGCTTCAGTTACGGAGACGATGCCGGTGCGGGCCGCGTGCTCGCCCAGTTGATCCGGCGCGATCTCTATCCGGCACTCGCCGAGGCGATTGCACGGGGTGTGCCGATGATCGCACCTTGCAACGGTTTTCAAATCGCGGTGCAGGCCGGCCTGCTCCCCGGGCCCGAGGACGGGGGGGACTGGCCGACGAAGCCCGCGAGACCGGTCGTCGCCCTGGCGCCGAACGCGGCCGGACGATTTCGCGACGACTGGACTCCGGTCGAAATTCCCGTGGACACTCGGTGCGTCTGGACCGCGGGGCTGGCGGACGTCGACGAATCCATACGAATTCTCCCCAGCGCTCACGGAGAAGGCCGATTCGTCGCCGATGCCGAGATG
The DNA here is from genome assembly GCA_002683195.1 of Phycisphaerae bacterium. Next base: position 83,992 of record NYSW01000079.1, on the reverse strand, counting down.
GTCAGGGGACTCGAGCAATCCGGGCGAGTCGCCGTGCGTTACGCGGACGGGACGAATTTCAACGGATCCGTGGGGCGGATCGCGGGTATCTGCGATTCGAGTGGACTGGTCTTCGGTCTGATGCCGCACCCGGAGCGATACACGCGGTGGACGCAGCATCCGACCTGGACGCGATTGGATCCGGCGATCCGTCAACACGACCCTTTGGGACTTCGGATGTTCCAGAACGCAGTACGGCACTCCATGATGTCGATCTCCTGAGTGGAGGAAACGGCCGCGGTGAAATCATCGAAGAACTGTGAGCGGTGCGGATACGATCGAAGGGGTCTCACCCCGATCGCACGGTGTCCTGAATGCGGTGCGATGGCCCCGGTGCGAGATGGCGACGATTTTTACGATTCGTCGCCTCGCGCGATTGCGACGGCAGCGGCCATTCTCGGGCTGATCGCGTTGGGGCAGGCCTTGTCTCTCATGTTGATCATCGGCTTGTTCGCTCGAGGACAGGCTCAGCCGTGGCTCCTGCTCGGCGGGACGATCCTTGGTGGGATGACCTGTCTGCTGCGGGCAGATCGCCGGCTGCGATCCGTCAGGACGCGGGTATCGGGCAAGACCATCGTGGGACTGGTGATGATCGGTCTCACCGGAATCATGTCGATCCTGTGGTTGGGCACACCATCGGCAGGGGGAGGGCTCGGAGGCGAGTTCGTCCTGCGGCAGTTGCTTCCGCTGCTTGGCGGTATCGGGCTGGTCATCGGGGCGCGGGCCGCGGTGGACACGGCCCAGTGGATCCATGACGCCCGGGGCATTCACTTCGCGGAGCACTCGATCTGGCCGGCGGCGATCTGTCTGGTTTTGGGGATCATGCTGGGTGGCGGGTTGGAGACCGGCAATCGAGTGACTCTGATCTCGGTCGGATTTCTTGGATGGTGGATCGTTCAGCTGATCGGTGACGTTCTGGTCACGCTCCACACCACGCTGTTGATCGGCCACCGATTGAAACTCGATGGGATCGAAACCCGTCGGGCGGAACGTGAATCCGCGTGGTCTGATGATCTGCCCTACCCTCGCGACTCCTGATATTCCAATTCGGTCCTACCACCCATGCCTTCATCATCTCCCAAGAACCCCGTTTCGGGTGCTCGAACCGCACCGTGGCTCGGATCGCATCTTTCAATCTCCGGCGGCATGCATCATGCGATCGAGTCGGCGGTCGAGCTGGATTGCGACTGCGTTCAGGTCTTCACCAAGAACCAGCGTCAATGGAAGTCGAAGCCTCTGGCGAACGAGGACATCGATGCGTGGCGCGCCGCGATCGATTCCATCGGATGGGCCTCGGAGCCGAATCGTGTGGTCAGCCACAACAGTTACCTGGTGAACATGGCCTCCCCGAAGCCCGAGGGCTGGGAGAAGTCGGTCCAGCTGCAACGAGAGGAACTCGAGCGTTGCGAAGCGCTCGGCATTCCGGCCTGCGTGGCTCACCCGGGGGCCCATCTGGAAACGCCGCGGAAAACCGGGGAACCCAATGTTCTAGGAGAGCCGCCGACTCCGGATGAAGAGAAAGGGCTCGCCCGGATCGTCGTGGCTCTGGACCGATTGGAAGTGGAGACGCGTGGCTACGCCGTTCGTACGGCCCTCGAGAACACGGTCGGCAGCGGAACCAATCTCGGGTACGACCCCGGCCAGCTGGCTTGGATCCGTGATCGAGTCAAGGTTCCGGAGCGGCTGGGATTCTGTTTCGACACCTGCCATGCGGTGGCGGCTGGCCACGACATGTCGACGCCTGGAAAGGCGAAGGAGGTTCTGGAGCGTCTGGAGGACACTCTTGGGCTTGACCAGGTGATTGCCATCCATCTGAACGACTCGATCGGGGCGATCGGCAGCCGAAAAGACCGGCACGCCCACATCACGGACGGCACGTGCGGCGAATCCTGCTTTCAAGCGGTCCTGCGGGTGCCGGCCTGGCGAGGGATTCCCATGGTGCTTGAGACGGAGAAAGAGGGCGAGCTGGAGGGGCGATCCTGTGATGCCGTCAACCTTGAACGTCTGTCTTCCTTGGCTCCGGGACGATGATCGAGCCGAAAGAACCTTCGATGACCTTCTCTTTTGAAACCGTGATGCCGTCCGCCCGATCCCATGGCCTCGACCTGGAGGACTCCAGCAGCCGAAGCCGAGGATTCCCTCGATGGTCGATTTTGGTTCTTCTGGTGCTCGGGGGATGCGTCTCCGGGCCTTCGGGGAACGTCCCAGATGCCCCGGTGCCAGCGGCTCCAAGGCCGACCGTGGACGTTCGTCGGCCGACTGAGGCTCAGGCGATGCGGGCCGATGAGGGTCGGACGCTGATCAATGACGGAGCCCCGGAAGAGGCCATCGTGGTCTTCGAGTCGCTGCTCGATGAGAATCCTTCGCTCACCGTCGCCTATATCGGTATCGGTACGGCCTACGACTCCATGGGCGATGCGATCCGGGCCGAACCCGCCTTCGCCCGTGCGACACGTCTTGAACCTCGAAATTTCGATGCTCAATTCGGTCATGGCGAAGCATTGCGTGCGCTGGGCCGATTTCGAGCGGCCTTACGGGCCTACCAGCAGGCCCTCGTGGTCGAACCGGACGCCGCGGACGCTCTCGGCGCCCTGGCGGCGACCTTCCTGGAGTTGGATCTGGCCCGAAGTGCGATCGCACCCGCCGAGCGGATGGTCGAACTACGGCCTGGCGACGGTGCCGCCCTCGTCAATCTTGGAACGGCCTACATGCTTGCGGGTCGTCCCAGCGATGCGATCGATACCTATGAGATTGCGATCGAAATGGTGGGCAACGATCCCGAACTGATCGGCAATCTCATCGAGTGCTACGCGATCGAAGAGCGTTTTCAGGAATCCGTCAATGCCGGGCAGGTTCTGCTGGCGATCGCGCCGTCGGCAATCGCTTGGGAACGCCAGGGGCGTGGATACTTCCGACTGGGCGATTACGATGCCAGCGTCGAGTCCTACCGCCGGGCGGTCGAGATCGACCCGGAATACTGGCCCGCGCTCAATGGGATCGGGGTCAATGAGTTGAATGCCTGGCTGAGTTCGGAACGCACCGAGCTCGAAGCCCGTGAGGAGGCCGCCAGTGCGTTCAGGGCGAGCCTTCGGATCAATCCCGACCAGCCGAAGGTCGTTCGCCTGTTGACGACCTACAGTCTTTAGATTCGTCGCCCTCCATCGGCTGAGCCCCGGCCGGCTCGAGGTGGAGCGCAGGAGTGAACTGATGAGCAGTGTGGCCCCATTCGCCGAGCAGATCCTTGAATTCTTCGACAATCCCGGGCAGACGCCCTACGTGATCGAACACCGGCACGAGGAGTTCACCTCGGTGTGTCCGATGACCGATCACCCGGATTTCGGGACGATCATGGTTCGCTACGAGCCCGCGGCGGTCTGCGTCGAATTGAAGAGCCTGAAGCTCTATTTTCACGCTTTCCGGAACGAGGGGATGTATTTCGAGGCGGTCACCAACAAGATTCGCGATGACCTGGCCCGGACGATGAGTCCGGCCTGGCTTCAGATCGTGAGTGATTGGAAGGGCCGCGGTGGCGTGAAGAGTCGAGTGATCGCTCCTTGGGGCGACGTGCCGACCTGGGCTGCATCCGGCCTCTAGAGTCCCTGATTTCACCGCCGAGTCACCGACCGGCAGATGAAGGCGATGCCTCAACCCCCTCGATCCGTCGGGCGGGCCGGGGGGGCCTGGCCCCGCGCACACCGTCGCGCCCGACTTGCACGTCGGGGCTGGTTGCGGGTTGGCCGCCGGGGCGGGATACTGCTCGACTGCCCTCACCGATCCATTTTTCAATCCGCCATGCCTTCCCCACGGAAAGGGACTCATGTCCTTCGAAGCTGCTGTTCACGCCAAGGCCATCGAGCTCGACCTCCTCTCTCTCGACATGACCGCCGCCGCCGGAAGCGGCCATCCGACGACCGCGATGAGCCTCGGCCATCTGGTGACGGTGCTGCTGTACGGACACATGAGATGGGATCCGAAGGAACCCCGGTATCCAACTTCGGATCGATTGGTTCTGAGTGAGGGTCATGCCGTACCCATCATCTACGCGGCCGGTGCCGACCTCGGAATCATGATCGGGCGTGAAGGTCAACCGGCCCGACCGATGACCCGGAAGGACGCACTTGATCTTCGGGCGGCCGATTCCATGATCGACGGCCATCCGAATCCCATGGAGGGTTTTCCCTTCTTCGACGCGGCCACCGGTTCGCTCGGGCAGGGGCTTTCCGTCGCGGCGGGATTGGCACTCGCCGCGCGTGCGGACGACTTCGACAAGCGGATCTTCTGCATCATCGGCGACGGCGAAAGCCGTGAGGGACAGATCTGGGAAGCGGTCGATTTCATCGCGGAGCATCGACTTGCAGCAGTGATACCGATCTTCAACTGCAATCAATACGGCCAGGCGGATCAAGTGTCTTCCCTGCAGGATTCCGGGACGATCGCGAAGAAGTTGGAAGCCGCGGGGTTCCTGGTCGAGATGATCGACGGGCACGATCCGAATCAGATCCGTCGTGCCCTGGAAACCGCGCGTGAGAAGACCGCCGAGCGGAAGACGGTGGCGATCGTGGCGAACACGACCAAGGGTTGGGGAGCGCCGACCCTGCAGGGGGGCGGCTGGCACGGGAAGCCGGCGACGGGCGAGAAACTCCAGTCGGCGCGACGCGAACTCGGTGAATCACGTGGCCGGCTGACTTCGGCTCTGGCTCCGACCGAGACCCTCTCCATCCAATCTCCGAAGGCGGGGGAGCCGGTGGTGGTCCGTCGACAGGACGCCCCGACCTTCACCGAAGCGATGCACCGCTACGACATGGGTTCGAAGCTGGGTACCGGGCGTCTGGCCACGAGGAAGGCTTTTGGTCTGGGGCTTCGGGCAATCGGTCACGCGAGTAGCGCGGTGCACGTTCTCGACGCGGATGTGAGGAATTCGACCTTCACCGAGTGGTTCGCCAACGACCGTGAACTCGCCTCCCGATTTTCGGAATGCCGGATCGCCGAGCAGAACATGGCATCGGTGGCGGTCGGACTTTCCGCGGCCGGGAAGGTGCCCTATCTCGCAACCTTCTCCAAGTTCGTGACTCGTGCCTATGACCAGATCGAGATGGGTATCAACAGCGGGGCGAATCTGAAGATCGTCGGGTCGCATTCAGGCATCAGCCTCGCGGCGGATGGACCAAGTCAGATGTCGCTGCCCGATGTCGCCTGGTTCCGATCCTTCACCACGATGAAGGATCACCGAGGCCAACCCGGTTGTTACGTTCTCCAGCCTTCCGACGCCTATGCCGCGTATGGCCTGACGCAGGCGATGGCCGAGCATCAGGGGGTCTGCTACATGCGGGTCTTCCGACCGGAGGTCGAGTTCCTGTACGACGATTCCACGGTCTTCACCCTCGGAGGAATGGAGACGCTGGTCGAAGGGCGCGACCTTCTGATCGCGACCGCGGGCTACATGGTCCACGAATGCAACAAGGCGCTCGAACATCTCGATGAGGCGGGAATCGACGCGACTCTGGTCGATCTCTACTCACTGCCGTTCGACGAAGATGCATTCCTCGACATCGCGAATGCCAACGGCGGAAACATTCTCGTCGTGGAGGACAATTACGGAGGTGGCCTTGGTTCGGCGATCGCTGATGCCTGCACGTCCGGTGGTGATGCCTTCACGGTGAAGCAGCTGCACGTGCGGCGAATTCCCAAGAGTGCTCGGACCACCGACGAAGTGCTGGCGATGTGCGGTCTCGATGCCCGATCGATCGCGACCGCGGCCGGTTCACTCGTGGGGATCACCGCCTGATCCGGCGACCGGATTCGAGGAAGGGCCTTCAGCGACCTGGCGATGATCGTGCGAATTCGGCCATCTCTGGAAGCCACTGTTGCATCGCGGGGCCGACGATCGTGTCGTGGGTGGCGCCGTCGATGATCTTGATCGAGCCTGGCCCGTCCGGGAGCTGATGGATTTCAGCGATCTCTTCGAGGGTGCGGTCGAGGCGGCGGACCGCTTCTTCGAGGTAATAGGAATCCCGGCTTCCGCAGAGGATCCGGACCCGCTCCCGCAGAATACGGCCGGTGCCTTCGGGATCACGTCGAAGCCGTTCCGTGATGTCGAATCGACGCCAATCCTCATCGACCACGGCGCGGTCGATGCATCCTGACGTCAGGTCGTATCCGGTACGGGGCAGGCGGGTACCGGGGTCTCGACCGCTGAACATCGCATTCCACGCGCTCCATTGCTCGCCGCTGGTGCCGTCGGGCGCCAGGGCGTTCTCCATCGCCGTCTCCTCCGCCACGGTCATGTAGATCTGATCGATCTCGGTGGAGATGGGCGAGCGATAGCTGGGGCGAGGTTGTCCCGCAGGATCTTCATGGAGGCTGTCGTCGGCAAGCAGATCGACGGTTCCGAAAGCGGAGAAGTCGACGGGGTCTGGGGCGCTGGCAAAGCAGGCACCGAAGACATCAGGATGCTCCAGTTGCAACCAGATGCTCGACCAGCCGCCGCTGGAATGTCCATGGAGCATTCGCCCCGCGGGTTCGTCGACCAGTCGGAATCGTTTTTCCAGCCAGGGGATGAACTCTTCAACCAGGGCGGTGCCTCGTGGGCCCATGTTGTCCCCATCGACGAAGCCATGGTGTCCGAGTGGATCTTCGGGATCCAGAACAATGAATGCGGCGGGAGGCATGGATCCCGCAACGGTTCGATCTGCAAGAAGGTCTGCCCAGCCGAGTGCATCTCGTTCGTCACCGCCGAAACCGGGAATGACATAGACCGCGGGCCAGAATCGGCGTTCGGCACTCGGATCGGCATAGGCCGGAGGGAGGGCGATTCCGGCTCGATGATTGACCGGTCGGCCGAGCGCGGCGGAAAGCAGGGGACTGTGCCGCTCGATCCAGACGAGATTCTCGCGGCGAGGAAGCGGTTCGGGCATCAGGATCTCATCGATCGTCAGCGAAATGTCATCTTGCCGGCCGGGCATGAGATCCGCTTCGATGATGCTCGACACCCCGTTTCCGGGGGCGTCATGCCCGCGTTCGAGTCCAAGATCAAGAACCGCTCTGATGTTGAAACGGCCTCGGAGATCCTCCAGCCGATCCGGGACTCGGGCCACACCGTCGATTTCATCGCCCAGCAGGATGGCGGTCTGCCCCCCGTCGGCCAGGAGCTCTTGAAGGTCGATGGGGACCGATCGGATCGGTTGCGGCCTCCGGTAGAACGGCGCATCGATCGGGTCCCGTCCGCCAAGGGGGCCATCGTTCTCGCAAAAGAGAACCAGGAGCCTCGGTGAGACCGGAGAAATCAGGCCCGCAGGCCCTGAAACCCGATCAGCGATTGATTTCATCACCGCCGGACCGATCCGAACCATCAGGCCATCCCGGACGGTCGGCGGCTGAGCATTGGCGGTGGGTGGCGGGTCCTGCGGGGCGAATCCGAGTCCGGGCAGGACCGCCAGCGGCAGGCAGTAGCGTCGAAATGAGCGAAAAAGAGCCGGCATATTCGGATGCTAGAGCGTCTGGCGCTCTCCTGAACGTCGAGATCCCTCCAGTTGACACACGAAGCGGCGGGAAATGACCGGCCTGATGCGAGTCCGGAGCCCTTTTCGGCCGATATTCGAGGGTTGCCCCACGCTGCGTCGGGGTTCGATTCGAGTCCCGCGTCCGGCAGGAGCCCGCATGCGTCGATCTGTCCCGAAGTCTTCACGCTCGACCGTCACCCGATTTGGGTCCTTGCTCTGGCCGCTTCTGGCGGTGGGGCTGAGTTCTCAGATTCTGGCTGGTTGTGTCGGAACCCCGACCTCGGGTCTCGAACGCATGGAGAATGCGTTCGGCCAGGGGGAGATGGCCGTGGATGAGCCCACGATCATTCTGGATTCCCGTGGAATACTCGATGTGGATATCGACTCATTCGGGGGAAGCGTCAAGATCGACGCCGTTCCGAACATGAGTGGAACCACGGTCGAGGTGGTCCGCCGCGCTTTTCACGGCCATTTCAGGCGTGACGATGCGGAAAACTCGCTCGACCAGCTGGATTACCGGGTTGAACTCGGCAAGGGTGAGCTCGACCGTGAAACCTTGATCATCTCCAGCAGTTCCGACTCGTCGGAGTCCCATTTTCAGGGCGTCGACTTCTACATTCGAACCTCTGAACTCGGGCGGATCAACATCCGCTCCAAGCGTGGTCGAGTCTGGATCAAGAACAATCAAGGTGGCGTCGACATCGAAACCACCTACGGCGATGTCCGCGTGGTGACGGATTTCGCCATGAACGAGCCCATGACTCTGGTGACCAAGGACGCTTCGATCGACTATCGAGCGGCCCCGGATTCGACCGGCGAATACGATCTTCGATCGGTCGGCGGACTCGTCTATCAGCGATTCACCGACGCCCGAGTGACCACCACGTCCGATGAGAATGGACCTGCGGTCTTCGTGGGGCAGATCGGAGCGGGCGACAATCCCGTCATCCTGCGAACCACGTACGGCGATATCCGAGTGGCGGTGGTCGAGAATCCGACCGGGGTCGGGCCGATCATCACCGAGTGAGCAACGGCGGAAGCCGGGTCTCGCCCGTCCGCCCTGAACGAACCTCTGGTTGGGAGCGTTGAGCGGTGCGTGACGTGCAGGACCACTGGTTTCGAGAGGCGAAGCGACAGGGCTACCGCTCTCGAGCGGCCTTCAAGCTCATTGAAATCGATGACCGCTGGCGGGTGATGGCCCGAGGAGATCTGGTGCTCGACGCGGGGGCGGCGCCGGGCTCCTGGAGCCAGGTGGCGGCCAAGCGGGTCGGTCCCCGGGGTCGGGTGGTGGCGGTCGACCTCAAGAAGATCGACACGCATCTCATGCCCGAAGAGATCGAACTGATCGAAGGTGATCTCCGGAAATTCGAGCCGACTTCGGTCGGGGTTGAACGCTTCGACGTGCTTCTGTCGGACATGGCGCCCGACACCACGGGCGATCCCTTCGGTGACCATCACCGATCGGTGAGGCTCTGCAACGACCTGCTCGATCGGGCTCGCCACTGGCTTCGGCCCGGGGGAAACCTCGTGATGAAGGTCTTCGAGGGCGAGGCGTATCGAGATCTCCTCGACCGAACGGCTGGGATGTTCGAGAAGTCGAAGGGTTTCAAGCCCAAGGCAAGCCGAGGCGAATCCGTCGAGATGTTCGTGACCGGGCTGGGACATCGCCCCGAGGCGCAAGTCGAAGCATCCGACGACCCCCACGCTCTGGCGCCACCTCGCCCGAAGCCATCTCCGGGATGGGGTCAGTGATCACGGCGCGTCAACTGCGCCTTCGTGCCATGGTTTCTGCGCGAATGCGGCTTTTTCGACTCTGAGATCCGATCTGTAGCCTCCATGGATCATGGCATGGGACTTGCAACGAGTGGGATCCACTTGGAATCCTCATCGGAGCTCCGTCATGCACATTGGTGCCGCTCGTCCAGAACTCGTCAATTCAGCCGCCTCCGCTCGACCAATGAGCGCGGCCAATCCGACCTCGGCCGAAAGCCCGGCCTCTTCGAATGGCAATCCGCCGGAAACCGCGGCATCGACCAGCGTCAGCATCGATGACTTCATGGCGGCCTGGGGAAGTGACGATGCCGCGTTCGACATCGATGGCTCCGGCCATGTCGATGGCACCGACCTGGGTGAGTTCCTGGCGGCCCAATCCGCGGCAGTCGCAGGCGATCAGAATCTTCAGGCCCTCTTGGATGCCTGGGGAACGGCGGATCCCGACTGGGACATCAACAGTGATGGGGTGGTCGACGGGGTGGATCTCGGTCTTCATCTGCAAGGTGTCGGTGCGACTTCTGAAACCGAAGAATCTTCCACCGTCGATCTCACGGTCGAAGGATTCGCTCAGGCCTGGGGCTCCTCGGATCTCGAATACGACCTCAATGCCGACGGAATCGTCGACGGCGCCGATCTCGGCGTCTTCCTCGAACAGAACGAGGGGCAAATCCCCGATACCAACACGATCGATCGCTTCATGTCCGCCTGGGGAAGTGATGACCCGGAGTTCGACTTCAACGGTGATGGAATCGTCGATGGCGTCGATCTCGGGCGTCTGTTGGAAGGTGACGCGGATCCAATCCAGCGGCAGCCCCTCGACGGTGAGGAACGACTCGACCGCGTGGCGGGGAAGCTGGTGGCGGCGACCATGAACCGACTCGACCCCGACGGTGACGGGTTGATTTCAATGGGATCCATCGGACTTCTCGGCCAGAACACCGGCTTTGATTCCGATGGCGATGGCATGATCAACCAGGACGAGTTGCAGGATCTGATCCGAACGCGGCTGGAGCGATTCTCGAATGAAGACGGCATCATTGATGATGCGGGAATCAGAAACTTCGTTGCGAAGTGGGAGCACAACGTCGGTAATGGCGACCCGGTCCAGCAATCGAACCTGCGTCGCGGTTTCGGTCAGTTGAGCAATCAGGTCGATACTGCCACGCTGGCGGCGACCAACCGCGTGGAGAGCACGCTCGCGAGTCTTGGCCAGGCATCGGTTCCTTCCAACATCGGGGACATCCTCGGTCAGCTCTCGCTGCCCGGAACCAGTCCGGAAGCGATTCTGCATCAGTTGCTCGCGAAGAGTCCCATCGGCGCCGTTGAAACGACCGCCTGATCGAATCGGGAGTCATCAGTCCACCACGACAACGGCCCTTCGCTCTGCGAGGGGCCGTTGTCGTGGTGAAGGTCTGATCGGTGTGAGTCAGTCGCCGAGGGTGCCGAGTCTTCGGACGACCTCGTCGATGTTCTCGCGAGTGTTGAAAGCGCTGATGCGGATGAATCCCTCGCCGAGACGGCCGAAACCGAGTCCGGGGGTGACCACCACTCGGGCCTCGTGAAGGATTCGCTCGAAGAACGTCCAACTGTCGTCGCATCCTGGGGATGAGGCCCAGATGAACGGCGCATCCTCGCCGCCATGGGTGGCCCATCCGAGGGAGGCGCAGCCTTCGCGGAGGAGGCGGGCATGCTCCATGTACCGCTCGACCACCGCGGCGGTCTGGATCCGCCCCTCTGGCGAATAGAGGGCGGCAGCGCCACGTTGGACCGGCCAGGAGACGCCATTGGCCCGGGTCGTCCATCGCCGACTCCAGAGACGATGGAGGGGAATTCGCTCGCCTCCGACAGTCCGTCCTTCGAGATCCTTCGGTACGACCGTGTAGCCACATCGAACGCCGGTGAATGCCCCGTGCTTGGAGAAGCTTCGGAATTCGATGGCACAACGTCGGGCCCCGGGAATCTCGAAGATGGTCCGCGGTTTCGCCGGATCTCGGATGAAGTCCGCGTAGGCGGCGTCGTAGAGAATCAGTGCGTCGTGTTCGTTCGCCCAGTCCACCCAGGCCGTGAGTCGGTCTCGATCGATCATCGAGCCGGTGGGGTTGTTGGGGAAGCAGAGATAGACGATGTCCACCGGCTCGGTGGGGGGCTCGGGGATGAAGCCGTTCCCCGCCGTGGCCGGAAGGGTGCGGAGGCCGTGGTACCCCCCGTGCTCGAGCGCCTCCCCGGTTCGCCCCGCCATCACGTTGGTGTCGACGTACACGGGATAGACGGGATCGGGAAGTCCGACCGTGTTGCTCGGGCCGAGGATTTCGAGGAGATGGCCGCAGTCACCTTTGGATCCGTCGCTGACGAAGATCTCGTCATCGTGGATGTCTGCGCCATGGGCGCGAAAATCGGCGGCCGCGATGGCGGAGCGAAGAAACTCGTAGCCGTTGGAAGGGGGATAGCCGCGGAAGGAGTCGATCGATGCGAGTTCGTCCACCGCTTCGTGCATCGCCGCCGCGACCGCGGGCACGATGGGCCCGGGGACGTCACCGATGCCGCATCGGACGATGTCTTCCGCGAACTCCGGGTGCTGCGCCTGGAAGGCGCCCACCCGACGCGCCACTTCCGGAAAGAGATACGCCCCGGCGAGTTTGAGGTAGTGCTCGTTGACGAGGGCCATGATGGATGATCCGGATGGGGCTTCAGGTGATCGGGCGGTGGAGTCGGATGGCGACCGCCGGAGGAATGTTCCCGACCACCAGCTGTCGGTTCCCGCGATGACGCCGCATCAGGGAGCGACCATGGGCATCGATTCGCCTGAGGCCGGCTCGAACCTTCGATCGGGCGAGTGGAGCCTTCATCGCTCGGACGGCCGCGTATTCGAAGTAGACGAGATCTCCATCCGCGTCCAGAAGTTCGAGCATCTGCTTGAAGATGCTGCGGACCAGCGGAGGATCGAAGTTGTTGAATGGAAGCCCGCAGACGATGTGATCGTAGGGACCGTTCAAGTCCGCGGATTCAATGGGACTCTGATGCAGCCGGATCGGAATGTCGGGGCACTTGGAACGAAACGGGGTGAGAAGCCGTTTCTCGATCTGTTCGCAGAAGGTCGGATTGATCTCGACGATGTCGAGTCGATCTCCGGAGCGCAGTTCGTCGAGGATGCGGCGGGTGAAGGGCCCGGTGCCGGGGCCGACCTCGAGTATCCGTCGAGCCCCGTCGCGCTCCCGGATCGTCCGGGTCATCTCCCGGGCGAGAAAACGACCACTCGGGCACAAGGCTCCGGTATTTCGAAAGTTCAGAACCGACTGGGTGATGAAACGAATCATGGATGAATGATCCCGCTCAGGCGATGGAAGGGATGAACGAATCGCCAGTCTTGAGATCACGGCAGAATCGGGCGAAGATCCGTGCGATCGCTTCAAGGTCCGTGAGGCTGGTGGTTTCCACCGTCGTGTGCATGTATCGAATCGGCAGGCTCACCAGTCCGCACGGGATACCCCCGTTGCGGAGGAAGATCGCATCGGTGTCGGTGCCGGAACGCCCCGGTGTGGCGGAACGCTGGATGGTGATCTTCTCCTCGGCCGCTGCGGCCATCAGTCGTTCGACGACCTGGGGCTGGGCGGGGCCACCGACCGCGATCTTCGGGCCACCGGAAAGCTTGAAGTCACCGTGTCGGTTGCGATCGATTCCCGGGGTGTCGGTGGCATGTCCGACGTCGGTGACCAGGGCGACGTCCGGCTTGAGTCCGTCGGCGATCATCGCGGCGCCGTGCAGGCCGACTTCTTCCTGGACGGTGCTCACGGCGACCACGTTGCAGTGGAGGTCTGCCTTGTCCGGCGCGAGCCGGAGCAGGGCCTCCGCGGCGGCCCAGGTTCCGATGCGGTTGTCCAGTCCTCGTGCGACGATGATGTCGTCACTGACCAGCATCGATTCGTCGGCGAAGACGCCGGCATCACCGACGTTGAGTTTCTGGGCGGCTTCGTCGCCGTCCTTGCAGCCGATGTCGATGAAGAGTTCGTGGAGCTTCCGAATCTTGCCGTCGGCACCCCGGTCCTGGAGATGGATCGCGGTGGCACCGATGACTCCGGTCACGAAATCATCCACGCCTTCAACGCTGGATCGAAATCTGATTCTCTTGCCGACGATTGAACCGGGATCGATTCCGCCGATCTGTCGGCAGTAGACGAAACCCTTGTCATCGATGTTGTTGACCATCAGGCCGATTTCATCGGCATGGCCGCAGATCGCGACCGTGGGAGCGTCGTCCCGGCCGCAATCCAGACGCGCGAAGCAGTTGCCGTAGGCGTCGTTCCAGACCTTGTCAGCGGCGCCTCGAACCCGATCCAGCCAGATTCGTTGGCCGGCGGCTTCGTGTCCGGACGGTGAAGGGGTGTCGAGAAGGTGGCGAAGAAAGTCGAGGGCGTCTTGTTGCATTCCGGGAATGCTACCCCGGACCAAGGGGTGAGCGGTCCGGACCGGATGGGGATCACTCCCCACCGGTCCGGGAATCCTCACAGAGACCCTGATTTCGGGTTCAGCTGGCGTTTCGACGCTTGGGCCTGGCCTTGAGCCGGGGGCCTTCGAAGTCGAACATCGTTCCTTCGTCCCGGACGGCTCCTGGAGTCGTCAGGTCGACTTCCGGGGAATCGGCAGGCTTGGAGTCATTGATGGGGGTGTCCAGCGTGTCGAAGGTTCGATTACTGGACATCGAGGCCTTTGGGGACCCGATCACCGTGTTGTCCATCTCGTGATTCAGGTTCGCATCCATCGGCGTCGATCCCCGCGTACGGCGGGTTCGGGCGTCGTCGATGGAGCGTTCCATTCGCTTGAGTACCGAACGAAGTCGTTCGGTCCGGTCGTTTTCCTGTGCTTCCATGGTTCAGTTCCTCCGTGGGTTGTAGGAGGGAGAATCGGGAGTCGAAGCCGTGAACTTCGGACCAAACTCGACTTCCCGGCCGTTCTGGCGGTGGACCTGCCTGTCGGAACGGATCAAGCCGCACAAACCAAAGGTCCAGGATGAGGAACCCGCTCGTTCGGGAGGGGTAGAATCAGGCTGATTGGTTCCTGACATCGTTATCGCTACTTGCATCTGCGGAGACTCCGAATGCGGTTGACTGAACGCCCCGCCTGCCGACCGGTGGCCTTTTTCTTCCGGCGTACTGCCGGTTCCCCATCAACAACCCTCCTGCTGATGATGTTTTTCGCCCTGGTGGCGAGCCTGACCTCGGTGGCCGCTGCAGCAGCTCCCACGGCGACCTTGGCGGCCCCATTGGCGGCCCCAATGGCAGCATTGCCGGAAGGAAACGTGGATCTCCCGCGTTTTCCGTCCATCAGCCCCGATGGTGGGACCATCGTCTTCAGCTGGCGAGGGGATCTTTGGAAGGTCCCCTACGAAGGCGGCCAGGCCATTCGCCTGACCAGTCACCCCGGCCGTGAACACGATTCGGCTTGGACGCCAGACGGTTCCGAAATCGTTTTCGAGAGCGATCGGGATGGGATCGTCAACATCTGGGCCATGAAGCCCGATGGCTCTGGAATTCGTCGTCTGACCGACGTTGATACGTCGGTCGCGCTCTCTGGGATCGCCAATGATCGAAATGGCGAAACAATGGTCCAGTTTTCGGCCTACCTCGAAGGCGACGTTCATCGGTCACCCCGGCCGTACGAAGTATCCGTTCGAGGTGGTGAACCCAGCCGGTTGCATGATGCGTTCGGAAGTCGCGCCATCCGAAGTCCTGATGGGCAGAGATCCGCTTTCGAGCGGGGAAACGTTCGACCACACCGGCGGCACTACCGCGGGGCGGATCGTCGGGACGTCTGGATCCACGATGAATCCCTGGACACGTTCCGGAAGGTCAGCTCGTGGGATGGCAATGACATGGCGGCCCGGTGGGCGGGGAATGATGCCGTTCTCTACCTCTCGGATCGACAAAACGACACGCACAACATCCATCGAACCGACCTTGCCGCCGACACGACGGAAGCCCTGACCGATTTCGAAGACATCGACATCGCCTCCTTCGATTCGACCCCCGATGGTCGTCGAGTCGTTCTTCACCGATGGGACACCCTCTACGGACTCGACCTGAACGACGCCGATCCGGTGCCGAGGCCGATTCTCCTTCAGGCCCCCGAAGACGCGATGGATGACCGGGAGATCCTGGACATCTCGAATCGGGTGAGCGAAGCCGCATTGAACCCCGATGGAAAGTCGATCGCGGTGGTCGCCTACGGCGAGATCCTGATTCGAGGCACCGCCGACGACGCACCGACCCGACGCGTGACCACGACTCACGGTCGCGAGTCGGAGATCGCCTGGAGTCCGGACGGCACGACCCTCTACTTCACCGAGATCCTCGGAGGTCGATCGAGGATCATGTCCGCGGTCGTCGACCGGACTCGGGATGAAATTCGTTCGGACTACACCGAGCGGATGTCACCGCCCGAGCCGGAATCCGAGCCGGAGCCGGAAGAAGAGGCGGACGACGAAGAGAATGAAAACGCCGCGGAGGAAACCAAGGATCCGGAGACCACTGAAGCGATCGACGACGATGCGGCTTCGGTGGAATCGGACGGCGACGCGGATGATTCCGCGGTGAGCCCGGACCAGGAAGAGGTGGAGAAGGACGACGAGGACGAGGACGCTGAAGAGCCCGAGGAAAAGGACGAGTCGCTTGATCCGGCTCGCTGGGCGGATGCCATCAGCTTCGTCATCTCGCCCATGATCGAAGAGGCGGTGGACACCCGCATGCCCCGCCCGTCTCCGGATGGGTTCTCCCTGGGGTTCATCCAGGAACTGGGTGACATCGTGGTTCGTGATCTCGCCACCTCCGAAGATCGATTGATTCGAGCAGGTTGGGATTCCGGCGTCGACTTCCAGTGGAGCCCGGATTCCGAGTGGATGGTCTTTTCACAGTCGGATCTCGATTTCAACGGGGATGTGTTCCTGGTTCCGGTCGACGGTTCGTCCGAGCCGGTGAACATCACGCGGCATCCGGACAACGACGGAAACGCGAGATTCTCCGGCGACGGTCGGATCCTGGCCTTCTCGAGTGAACGAAACGACGAGGAATACGACGCGTATCTGGTCTTCCTCGACCGAAAACTCGAGAAGCTCGCCGAGCCCGAACTCGAGGCGTACTTCGAGGAACAGGCAAAGGCCGCAAAGGCGAGAAAGCCTTTGGACCCCGATGCGGTCCGCAAGGAACTGGAGGCCCGACGAGCACCCGGTGACGAGGTTGATGACGAAGCCGCCGATGAGAACGCCGACGAAGACGAAGAAAAAGGCGAGGTCGATGATCCGCCGTTCACCGCCGACGATCTTGAGACGGCGTACCGACGGCTTCGGCAGGTGACCAATCTCCCCGGATCCTCCTCATCCCTCGAGCTCATGCCGGCGGGAAACACCGTCCTGTTCAACTATTCGACCGGTGCACCCGGTGCTTCGGGTCTCTATTCGATCGGTTGGAATGGTCGGGAACGCAAGCGAATCGACGACACCACCTCCATGCAGGGCTTGAATCTCAAGGGCACCGGGCTGGTCGCGGTTTCGAGTGGGCGGGCGCAGGTTCTGGCGCTGCCTGGCGGCAAGGCCACCAGGTATCCCGTTTCGCAGAAGATCCGGATCGATCTCGAAGATCAATCCAGTGAGAAGTTCCTCGAAGCCGCGGGCATCATGGGATCATTGTTCTACCACCCGGAGATGAAGGGCCTCGACTGGCCTGCCATCACCGAGCGGTACCACGAACTCGCCCGAAAGACGCGGACCGCCGACGAGTTCAACTGGGTCGGCAATCGGCTTCTGGGAGAGCTCAGCGCGAGTCACATGGGCATTCGAGCCCCGAGTGAATCGATGGATCTCCGTGAATCGATCGGGAGGCTCGGCGTGCGAGTCGAGCCGACGGAGGCGGGCTATCGCGTGGACATGCTGGTACCCGACGGACCGGGTGAATCCTCGGATACGCCGCTCGAGGTGGGAGATGTGATCACGGGGATCGAACTGGAACCCTTCGATCTGCAGTCTTCCCCGCCGGAGACCCTCTCGTCCCGACTTCGTGGCCGAGTGGGCAAGGAGACGGTGGTCAGCGTTCGTCGAACTGATGATGCCGGGGAATCATTCGAACTCGATCTTCTGCTCGAACCCAATTCGCGAGGCGCCGAGTCGATGCTGGTCTACCGGGACACTCAGCGACGACGCATGGCACTGGTGGAGGAATGGTCTGGTGGCCGCCTCGGCTACGCGCACATTCGAGGGATGAACCAGCCGTCGCTGGATGAGTTCGAACGCGACATCTTCGCTGCGGCGGATGGGCGTGAGGGACTTCTGATCGATGTTCGCGACAACGGGGGAGGATGGACGACCGACCGTCTGCTCGCCTCGATCATGACTCGCCCGCACGCCTACACCGTGCCGCGTGGCGCGGATTCGTCGATCACCGATGGCTATCCACAGGACCGGCTCTTCATCCAGCGGTATGACCTGCCCATCAACATGCTCTGCAACGAGAAGAGTTATTCCAACGCGGAGATCATCTCCCATGCGTTCAAGACCTTCGGTCGCGGAACCCTGGTCGGCCAGCAGACTCACGGCAGCGTGATTTCAACCGGTGGTACGTCGCTCATCGACGGCACTTCCGTGCGGCTGCCCTTCCGAGGCTGGTACCTGCCCGACGGCACCGACATGGAGAACAACGGTGCGATGCCTGACATTCTGGTGGAACAGACACCGGAATCGGAGGCGGCCGATGAAGACCTTCAATTGAGGGCCGCGGTCGAGGATCTGCTCCGCCGAATCGATGCGGAAGATTCGTGAGCCGGAGCATCATGCCCGGGATGATGGCGGCGATGATCGCATCGCTCATGGTCGGATGTGGTATCGATGGAAAGAGTCCGTCCCCACCGATGGGGGCCATGGAGGTGGCCATGACCGAGCAGGACGTAGCGACCGCGGCGGGGCTGGCTCGTTCCTGGCGGCGGCAGTCGCGGGTGCTTCTGGTCTGGAGCGAGCAGGAGACGGCCCTCGTCGAGCAGGCGACCCTGGTGAGTAAGGAGTGGGCCGGTTGGCAGGAACGCGACCTTCATCTCGTGCTGCTCTCGAGTCGGGGCGGGGTCGAGGTCGAACGTTTCATCGACGGAGGTCCCGTCGGACCGAGTTTTGGATCCGGAGTCGCGGCCGCGCTCTCCGACCGATTCGATCTCGGGATCCCCGACGTCGGCATTCAGGTCGCTCTGGTCGGCAAGGATGGGGGCGTGAAGGAACGCTGGACTCGGACCGTTTCCATTTCGACGATCTTCGACCTCGTGGATTCGATGCCCATGAGACGTCGTGAAATGTCGGAGGAGGCGAATTGAATCGTTTCTTCAGGCGGATGATGACGGTGACGGCAGCCATGACCGCGCTGGGCACGTTGGAAGCCCCGGCCGGGAACGAGGCCACCGACGATCGTGGGCCGGACATTCTCCTGATCGTGGTGGACGATCTGGGGTGTCGTGATCTCGGCGCCGAAGGTCATGATCGACACCTGACTCCGACCCTTGATGCGCTCGCCGCCGATTCGATCCGGTTCACCAACGCCTCGTGCAATGCGGCGAATTGTGCGCCGAGTCGAGCGGCGATCATGACCGGTCGGCACGGATCCCGAACTGGTGTCCACACGGTCGGATCACCGAAGCGGGGCAAGCCGGCGAACCGACGGGTGGAACCGCCGACGAACAAGAGGGTCATCGATGACGATGAATTCACCATCGCGGAAGCCCTCCGAGGAGCCGGATATCAGACCGGCTTCATCGGCAAATGGCACCTCGGCCTCGATCCTTTGAGTCAGGGGTTCGATCTGAATGTAGGAGGTTCGGGGGCCGGGCATCCGAAGTCCTACCAACCGCCGTATCGGAATCCCGCCTTGACCGATGGCCCCGAGGATGAGTACCTCGTCGATCGACTGGGTCGGGAGACGGCGTCGATGATTCGCGGTTTTGAATCAGACGTCGACCAGCGACCGTGGTTCGTGGTCTACGCGCCCTTCGCCGTTCACACGCCGATTCAGGCGCCCGAGGCGGCGATTGACGCCATGCGTGCGCGGCATCCCGAGCTCTCGATCCGAAAGGCCCGTTATGCGGTGATGGTCGAGCGGACCGACATGGCGATCGCAGAGGTTCTGGCGGCGATCGATCCGTCGGAGACGGTGGTGTGCTTCGTGAGCGACAACGGAGGGTTGCAGCCAGTGACCGAGATGTCGCCGTGGAGGGGAGGCAAAGGGATGCTGTACGAAGGTGGGATTCGCACGCCGATGTACGTTCGGGTGCCCGGGGTTGCACCCCGCGAGGAACCGATGCCGGTTCAAGCGTTCGATCTGTATCCCACCCTTCTCGATCTGGCGGGTCTGCAACCCCCGGCGGATCGGATCATCGATGCGAAGTCGCTCCGCCCGTTGGTCGAAGCACCCGACGTTCCTTTCGAACGCGGCCCACTGTTCTGGCATTTCCCGGTCTATCTCGAGGGATACGATCCGGAGAGCCGCGAACCCGCCCGCGGGTTTCGAACCACTCCCTCGGGTGCGATTCGAGATGGTCGCTGGAAGCTGATCGAGTGGTTCGAAGACGGCGAAGTGGCCCTCTACAACCTGAAGGCCGACCCGGGTGAGAAGGTGGATCTCGCATCGGTTCGTCCCCGGATCCGGGATCGACTTCTGGGTGCGCTCCGCGGCTGGCGGGCCGGTATCAACGCGCCGATGCCGACGCCCCTCACGGCGAAGTGAATGAATCGGTGGTCGGTCCAGAAACGGCGGGCCTGACGGTTGGCGGACTCAGTCTTCCGACGGCGGAGGTGAGGGAGGCGCGGCCAGCGCGGCATCGTCGAGGGCTTCGAGCCGACGGCGAGTCTCCATGGCCACGTCGTCATAGATGCTCGCGAGAAGACCCACGAACGGAAATCTTCCCTCCATCGGGGCGGCGCCGAGTCTTCTCAGAAGGGCATGGGGAAGATGCTCGCCTCGTCGATCTCGGCGAAAGGCCTCCAGGCCCGGCCCGGTCGACCAGAAGGATTCGAGTCCGTTCTCGGAGCCGACGGAGTCTCGGACTCTGGCGGCGGCGAGGGGTACGGGGTGCGCTCGACTGACGCCACTGGTGGCGACCAGTCGTGCCTCCTGAAGTCGTTCGAGGAAGCGAGGCCCGTACAGGCCTCTCAGGGTCAGGACCAGAAGTGGGTCCTGTTCCATCCGCTCCGCCGTCAGGTAGGCGAGAGTGGCAAGGTGTCGACAGCCTTCGCGGCCGCAACCACACTGGATCGAGATGGTCTCCTCTTCGGGCAGCAGGGCGATCCCGGCCGCAGCGAAGGGTTCGGCGATTTCGGGAGACACGTCTCCAGAGACGAGTTTGGCCGCGTAACGGGCCTCCTTCGCCATGGAGTCCACGACCTTCTTCCAATCGTCCCGGCCGATCGGATTGAACTCGATTCGAATTCGATGGGGACGAGGATCGATGTCCTGGACTTCTCCCACGATTCGTCCGGGTTCGATCTCCAGGAGTGAGGTCTGCCCCTTGCGGGCGAACTCGAGTCCTTCATTCCGGCTGGTCTCATCGACGTCCCGCAGCATCCGAGTGAGCCAGGCACCGGCGGGCCATGCGAACTCGACGTCGCCTTCCTTCCGGCGGAGGCGAACACCGTTTCGGACTCGTCGCGGCGTATCCGGCCGGCGCTTGAAGCCTTCGTCGTTCTTGGTGATCATCCAGCCTCCTCGTCAAGCGAGTTCTCTCGCAGCGTGAGTACGTCACGAAGCCGATCAGAGTCGAGTTCGGTGAGCCATGACTCTCCGGTACCGATGATTCGGCGAGCGAGGTCCGTCTTCTGCTCGATCATCTGGTCGATTCGCTCTTCGAGGGTTCCATTGGTGATCATCTTGTGGACGTTGACGGTGCGGGTCTGCCCGATGCGGAAGGCACGGTCGGTCGCCTGGTTTTCGACCGCGGGATTCCACCAGCGATCGAAGTGAATCACGTGGTTGGCGCTGGTGAGGTTCACACCCACGCCGCCGGCCTTGAGGGAGAGCAGGAAGATCGGTGACGAATCGCCGGACTGGAAGCGTTCGATCATCTGATCTCGCCGTCCCTGCGGAGTGCCACCGTGCAGGAAGAGCGGCTCCATGTCGAATTCCTGACGCAGGATCGTCGAGAGGAGGTGTCCCATCTGGCGGAACTGCGTGAACACCAGGGCGCGGTCGCCATTGGCAAGCACTTCCTCGAGCAGTTCGACCAACCTGGCACTCTTGCCCGACCGCTGGCTCAGGCGTTCGTTCGCCGACGGAGCGATGTCCGTCTCCTTGAGGTAATGCGCCGGGTGGTTGCAGATCTGCTTGAGCCGGACCAGACCGGAGAGCACGAGACCTCTTCGTCGCATTCCGGTCGCTTCGTCGACCTGTCGGAGCATGTCCTGAACCACGGTGTCGTACAGGCGGGCCTGTTCCGGCGTGAGCGGGACGTGCTGCCGGTTCTCGACCAGCGGCGGAAGGTCGTCCGCGACCCCGTCGTCGGTCTTGAGTCGCCGAAGCACGAACGGGCCGACCAGCTGCTTGAGGCGTTCGCCCCGATCCTCATCCCGGTGTCGCTCGATCGGAATGGCGAACCGTCTTCGAAATTCGGCCTGGGGCCCGAGGAAACCGGGGAGGCAGAATTCCATGATCGACCAGAGCTCGGTGAGCCGGTTCTCGACCGGCGTACCGGTCAGTGCGACTCGGTGTCGACTCTTGATCGAACGGATCGCAGTGGCCTGCTTGGTCGGCGGGTTCTTCACGTGCTGGGCTTCGTCGAGGACCAGGCGTTCCCATTCGACGGATTCGATCCAGTTGCGGTCTCTGCTCACCAGGGCGTAGGTGGTGACGACCACGTCGCAGTTGGAGGCCTTCTCGGTGAAACCTTCGCCCACGGGGCGGTCGGGACCGTGTTGGATGTGGACTCGGAGTTCGGGAGCGAAGCGTTCGAGTTCCCGCCGCCAGTTGCCGGCGACGGACATCGGGCAGACGAGCAGGGTCGGTCGAACGGTTCCCTCGGGACGATCCTGACGCTCGTGCTGAAGCAGGGCGATCATCTGGATCGTCTTGCCCAGTCCCATGTCGTCTGCAAGGCAGCCGCCGAGGCCGAAGCGATCGAGGAAGGCAAGCCAGGCGAGGCCTCGCTCCTGGTAGGGGCGGAGTTTGCCTTGGAATGCTTCTGGAACCTTGATCGGTCGAACGCTGTCCTCGGGGGCTTCACCGTCTTCGCCGAGGAGTTCGCGAATCCATCCGGCGGTTCGGATTCCGGTGATCGGCGGTGCATCACCGTCATCACCGCCCGCAGCGAGCCGGAGGACTTCGCCGAGCGTCGAGGCACCGCCGGGGTGCTTTCCGAGGAACGAGTTGGCCTTCTCGAAATCTTCGCCGCGAATCTCCACCCATCGATCACCGATGCGGATGAGCGGGACGCCTTGTTCTGCGAGTCTTCGGAGTTCCTCAAGGCCGACGCTCTCATCCCCGATGGAGATTTCCCAGGCGTAGTCGACGAGGCTGGAGAGACCGACGCCCGGCGCGTTTTCGCCGTCGCCATGTGGCTCGATCATGAGGCGAACACCGATGCGGCTCGTCGCCTGACCCCACCACGATGGCACCAGGACTTCGACCCCGGCCTCCTGCAGGATGGGCCGGATGTCCTGAAGGAAAGCGTGGGCTTCCGGGGTGCTCAGATCCAGTCCGGTCGGGTTCGTGGCTTCGAGCGCCTCCTGCAGCCTCGGCCAGATTCGCTGGGCTCGGGCGAGTTCCGCCAGCAGCAGGTCGCCGGGGGTTTCTTCCGCTCCGACGATGGATGCGAGTCTGCCTCCACCGCCGTCGGCCCAGATCTGGGATGCATCGACGATGATCGGAGGATCATCGGTGACCAGGAGGTGGAAGCCCAACGGCCAATTCGCCTTCTCGATCTGATCGGGGGTCGCGTCGAGCACGCCCTCCAGAGGTTCGTCGAGTTGGAGGCACAATCGGACGGCACGATTTTCCGAAGGATCGATGAGGCCGCCCAGCCAGTGTCGGGCGCCTCGCATCACTTCGACCGCGACTTCAGCCGGGGCCCGCACTTCGGAGGCATCGGCAAGCAGTCCGGTGAGCCAGGCGACCTGACGATCGGCGATGGGATCCCGACCGTCGAGGGCATCGGCGAAGTCCTCGCGAATCAGCACTCGTCGGACGAGTCCGTCGACCAGGGTCTCCAACGCGGACTCGATGATCGTCCAGCGATCCGGCGCCGATGAGTTTTCGGTCGAGGCCGCGACCGGGGGCATCGAAATGGCGAGGTCGCGCAAGGGATCGGCGAGTTCGCCGTCGGCGAGCCATGGAACCCATCGTGCTCGGAGAGGTTGCCCTTCGACCTGGACCGCGGTGGGAACGAATCGCTGGTCGGCGACCAGTTCGGTGGCGAAGGTTCCGACTTCGGTCCAGAAGCGGACGTCATGCCCCAGGAGCAGGGTGTCCCGGGGTGTGGTTCCAAAGGTGGCCAGAAGATCGATCGCCTGATTCGCTGGAACTCGGATCGCGGGAATCGCCACGGTCTGAGGTCGAAGGTCTTCGGGTTCCAACGCTTCGAAACCCAGGCGGGTACCGAGTGCGGCGCTGGGGGCTGGAAGGTCAGGGAGATCAAGCCGGTGCGGAAGGACGAGCCGAAGTTCGGTCTCTCGGCGTTCGCCCGAGGTGTTCGTTGCCTGATCGTCGTCCTCGGGTTCGTCGTCTTGAAGGAAACCTGCACCTTCGAGAACCGCGGCCAGTTCCACTTCAAGTTCCTCGCCGCTCACCGCGAAGGGATGTTGATGGACGACGGTGGACGGCGGGGGCGCCGGAGTGGTGGCGATCGCGGTGCCACCGTCCGAAGGCTCCGTTTCCTCGACCGCGTGGTCATCGGAGACGACGAGGCTTTCCGGGTCGTCTTCAATGACCGATGCGGTCTTCGTCGGAGGAGGGATCAATGACGGATCGACTCGTTCGCCCCAGAAGAGGAAAGCATCGTCGCCGTGCACTGCATGCAGCACGATGGTGGTCTTTGAGTCGATGGTCCTTGAGCTCCTCAGGTCCGGAAAACCGGATGAAGTGATTCCGCTGGGACTCGAACCCAGGACAAAGCGATTAAAAGTCGCCTGCTCTACCAACTGAGCTACGGAATCCCGGACCGACCAGTGTAGTCACCCCCCGCGATTTCGCACATCGCCGACACCTGATCCCGGACATGTCCACAACGTGACGGTCGAAAATTCTCCGATCGCCCCCGATTCGGATGGGCGAATTCACGATTTGAGCGGTCATTTTCCTCGGACGTCCCCCCATGACCCTCGGATTGGGGGGGTGGTATCGGGTAATTCCAGGGAGATCGATGGATTCCTCTCGGTCCCGCTGAATTGGCCCCTCGGGCTGGCCGATGGAAATTCCGGCGTCCAATCCGGCGTCTGGAGACTCTTGACCATGGCCAGCAACCATTCCGATGAAATCACCACTCGCAACTCCTCGGGCCGTTCCTCGAACGGTCTGGGCTCGGTTCTCCTGGCGGCAGCGGCTGCCGTGGGCGCGGGTGCCGTGGTCCTCCAGTTGGGCGGATGTGCCCCCAGTTCCACCAGTGACGCTCCCGTAGCGGTCGCCGGAGATACTGAAGTGGCGTCCACAGCCTGGAACGCGCCGAACTATCGACCGGGTTGGTACGAAGCGGAAGTGCCCTTCGACCAGACGTCGGAAACCGGCGAGGCGTTTGATTCCGGTCAGGAATCCGTGGCATTCGAGGCTGCAGGCCTCGGTGACACCACTGCCGTGCGAGTGAGCCTTTTTCCTGACTTCAGCACCGCCTCGACGCCGGACGACGCTCAGCCGTCGGGCAGTGGCGACTCGAACCTGACTCAGGTCAGTTTCGCGGCTGAGGGTGCGGATTTCGACCCTGACCTCTCGACCGCTGGCGACTGGATGGTGTTCGCCTCCACCCAGCATCACGAGCAGCCCGACCTCTATCGCAAGTCGGTGGATGGCCGCGTGGTCACGCAGCTCACCGCTGATCCCGCTCAGGATCTGATGCCCGAAATCTCACCCGATGGTCGTCGAATCGCGTTTTCAAGCGATCGCCATGGGAATTGGGACGTCTTCGTCATGAGTGCTGAGGGTGGCCCGGTCACGCAGATCACCTTTGACGACGCGCAAGAATTGCACCCAACCTGGTCCCCGGACGGAAAGAAGCTTTGCTACTGCCGTTTCAATGAGCGAACTCGGGATTGGGAGTTGTGGACCCTGGCCATCGACAAGCCCAGCGCTCGGTCTTTTGTCTGCGAAGGCATGTTCCCGTCCTGGTCTCCCGATTCGTCGGAAAACCGGATCCTTTTCCAGCGATCCCGAAAGCGGGGCGACCGTCTCTACGGCGTCTGGACCATTGATCTGGTCAACGGAGATGGTGTGAACCCGACGGAGATCGTGGCGGCTGGAGATGCGGCGATCATGCATCCTTCCTGGTCGCCGGATGGCAGCCGGATTGCTTACACGGTCGTTTCCGACCCGTCAGTCGCGGTCGATGGGATGCCGGTCGAAAGCGACATCTGGACCATCGGCTACGACGGAACCGGACGTATGGCCCTCACCTCCGGTGGATACCGCAATCTGAGGCCGAACTGGGGTAGTGACGACCGCGTCTACTTCATGAGCAATCGGGGTGGCCTCGACGTGATCTGGGCCGTCTCTGGTGGTTCACATTCAGCCTTCGGTGAAGCGATGGCCTACGAGGAAACGTCGGATACCCCGGTTGAAAACGTCACGAACCAAGCCTCGTCCACCGCGGTGGCCGGCGTCAATGATCAAGATTGATTTCGGATTCATATGCCCTCCGGGGCTTTAAAACCGATTTCAAGTCACGGCAAGGCCGGTCCAGAGGGGGACCGGCCTTGTTTTCTGTTTGGATTCTGAGAGATCACCCGATGGAATGGATCGTACGGATGGGAGCATCCGGTTCCGGCCCGTGGCCGGGGCACACTGGCAGGACGCCATGAAAACCGCACGAAACATTGCTCACACAGCCCTCGCACACGGCTCAAGTCTCCTGGTGGGACTTGTTCTGCTGGGGCTTCCAGCTTGTCAGACGGCACCTCCCCTCAAGGAGGTCCCCGTGGTGGCCGCGCCGTACCGGGCGGTCATTGCCGTGGCGCCGTTTTCCAACGAGTCCGGAGTCTCCGTCTCGCTGGCCGACATCGCCTCGATCTCCGACAAGATCGTCACGGCCACCAACGGCACCGTGGGGCCTGATGGCGTCGCTGATGGTGGCTGGAGGGCCGTTCCTCTCGATCGAACGCTCGCGGCGATGAGGCAGCTCGGAATCACTGCGGTCCGCACCGAGGCTGACGCACAGGCGATCATCCGAACCATCCCGGTCGACGGACTGATTCTCGGCACGTTGACGGATTGGGGACCGTATGACCCTCCGGATTTCGGCGCGAACATTCTGTTCATCGGCGATGACGCCCGACTTCAGACCGCTCTGGACGCGACCGGCCTTTACGGCAAGACCGGGGATACGAACAACCAGGAATCTTCTGATCCGCCCGCCATTCGTCCAATCACGGATCTCGTGATTGAACTCGATGCGGTGAACCATCGGGTCCGGAATGCCGTACGAACCTTTGCCGAGTCACACACGGACGTGACCGGCGGGTTCGATCCTCCCGAGAGGTACTACCTCATGGTCTACGACCGGTACCTCGATTTCGTGGCGGATCGCATCGTCAGCGGGCTTGCCGCCCGGGAAAGGCAGAGAGCCGCCAACGGCGGTTGAAGCCGATTCCGCGCGGGCGACGAAGCCATATCGAAGCTGAAAGTGGTCTGAGGCGTCTCAAACGCTTGAAACGTCGGTTTGGGCAATGGCTTTTGGCGGTTTTTGTTCGTTGTCCGGTAAGGGGGGTGGATTCGCATCCTCACCGGGCCGATATCGATTCTGTGATCGGAACGGTTCGTCCACTTCCGGGCGACCGTACTCCGGCGACCATTCGAGGTTCATCGACATGAGCGACACGCTCCCTCTCGTACAAGCCTTCCTCGACTATCTCGTCGACGAGAGGCATTTCAGTCCCTACACCGCGCGGTGCTACGGATTGGACCTCCGGCAGTACGGAGAATTCCTGGCCGACGAACATGGCATGGAGGTCTCTCTGGAGGCCGAGCAAGCCGTGCTCGTCGCACGAAAGGCCGATCCCGGCTTCACCGACGACAAGACGGTGAGCGGCGTGATGCTTGAGGCCGATGTGGACCGTATCCGCGGATTCCTCGGCTGGATGGCCGATCGTGATTACTCCGCCGCCACCACGGCTCGCAAGATCGCCACCCTGCGTTCCTTCCACAAGTGGATGGAAAAGCGGAGTCTCATCGAGCGGAATCCCATGTTGGCGATCCGAACCCCCAAGCAGGCCAAGCGGCTTCCAAAGGCGGTCTCGGTGGAGCAGATCGAACAACTCCTCGCCGCCCCCGACGACAGCACGCTGCTCGGCGCCCGCGACCGTGCCATTCTCGAGACCTTGTACTCGACCGGCATCCGGGTCAGTGAGGTCGTCGGTATCGACCGTGCGGATCTCGATGACGCCGGCGAATCGATTCTCATTCGCGGAAAGGGACGTCGCGAACGCGTCGTTCCACTCGGTACCCACGCCCTCGCGGCCCTGCGTCGATACGTGGCGATGCATGACGCCGAGCTGGCCGCTGCGGAACTGAAGGCCGAAGGCGAGATGCCGCTCTTCGTGAACAAGCATGGTGGTCGGCTTTCCAGTCGCTCCGTCCGTCGCAAGGTCACCAAGTACCTGGAAGAGGTCGGTCTCGACCCCGAGATCAGCCCTCACACCATTCGTCACAGTTTCGCGACGCACCTGCTCGACAACGGGGCCGATCTTCGGTCGGTGCAAGAGCTTCTGGGCCACCAGTCGCTGTCGAGCACCCAGGTCTACACCCATCTTTCCAACCGAAGGATGCGGGATGCGTACGACAAGGCCCATCCGAGGGCGGAGGCTGGTTGATCGATCGCTTCGCGATCGCACCTCGCCGTATCAAGTCAGGGAATAGGGACTCGTATGACGCCTCGCGACCAGATCGCGGGGCGTCATCTTTTCCGACTTCATGCTCGACCGTCGCGGCGTGATCCGGCGCCATCGGTCAGAATGGAGCGGTGACGAAGGAACTCGTTCAATCGCAGGTGTTCGAGGACGATTGCTTGAATCGGCTCCCGGCATTCGATTCCGGCTCGATCGATCTCATCTACGCCGATCCACCGTTCGCCACCGGTTCCACCCGTCAGGGGCGGAAGCGTGACGGCAACGACCTTGAATACGAAGACCGCTGGCCGTCGCTCGAGGCGTACCTCGGATTTCTCGAGCCCCGTATTCAGGCGATGCATCGAGTGCTCGCGGCTGATGGTGCCATCTTGATTCATGTGGATTGGCGGAGCGCCCACCGCGTGCGATGCCTCCTCGACGAGATCTTCGGCGCCGACCGTTTCGTCAACCATCTCGTGTGGCATTACGGGCTCGGGGGTTCCGCCGCGGACCGGTTTGCGCGAAAGCACGATGACATCCTCTACTACGCCAGAGGGGATCAACGTTGGTTCGACCCTCCGATGGTGCCGGCCACCAGCCGGCGTCTCGCCGGTCGTCTGAAGAAGGCGACCGACGTACTGGAGATTCCAAGCATCAACAACATGGCGAGGGAACGAACCGGGTGGCCCGATCAAAAGCCGCTCGCGTTGCTGGACATGCTGATCCGGGCCTGTTGCCCGCCGGGCGGCCTGGTGCTCGACCCGTTCTGTGGCAGTGGCACCACGGTCGAAGCCGCGGTCCGGAGCGGCCGCCGGGGAATCGGGATCGACCGACATCCGGATGCGGTCGGCATCGCCCGGGGACGACTTGCTGCGGCAGTGGCCGAAGCGACCGACGACGGTTGATCAGGGAAACGTCGAATCTTCAGCCGCCGCTGGCTGGAACCAGAGCCGAGAGCTTCAAGATTCGGTCTTCGTCGATGGTGTCCGCCACCAGGGTCAGATGCCCGATCTTCCGGCCGGGCCGAGCCGTCTTGCGGTAGTCGTGCCAGCGAGCGGCTCCGGTCGTGATCGGAGTCGGTTCGTCACCCAGTTCGTCGATCGTCGGGACCGAGATCGCGTCAAGCTGTGCCTGTGACGGACGGTCTCCGATGGCATTCAGCATGGTCGCGGTCGGGAATCGTGGCTCGGTCGAACCCAGCGGAAGCCCGCAGACGGCGCGGACATGATTTTCAAACTGGCTGGTGACCGCATGCTCGATCGTGAGGTGACCGCTGTTGTGCACTCGTGGAGCGATCTCGTTGACCAGAACCATCTCTTCAAGAACGAAGAATTCCACCGCGAGCACGCCGACGTGCTGGAGTGCGTTCGCGATCTCCACGGCATGACGCCGCATCGCCGTGGCGGCACTCGATGAGATCCCGTGTCCCGGTGCGTCACTTCGTCGCAGAATGCCTCCGACGTGTTCATTCCGAACCGGGGTCCAGGTTTCTGCCCGCCCGTCCACGCCTCTCACCACGAGCACGCTTGCTTCCAGCTCGAAGGGGACCATCGATTCCGCGATCGCAGGAGCGCCCTCAAGCTCGGCCAATCGGGCGGCGGCATCATCGGCGACCGCGATCCGGGCCTGACCCTTTCCGTCGTAGCCACCTCGCCTGGTCTTCAGGATGGCCGGGCGCCCGACCTGCTGGAGTGCCGGCCCCAGATCATCCGGATGGCCGATCGCGGCGAACCGGGGCACCGGAACCCCGAGGTCCGCGATGAAGTTTTTTTCGGTGAGACGGTCCTGTGCCACCTCGAGTGAGCGAGGGCTGGGACGAACCGGAAGGCGATCGACGAGTCGAGCGGCGGCGGAAGCGGGGACGTTTTCAAACTCGTAGGTGACGACGTCGACTTGATCGGCCAGCCGATCGAGCCCTGAAGGATCGTCGAAGGCGGTCTTGATTCGTCTTCCGACCATGTCACTCGGACATCGGTCCGCCGGATCCAGAAACACGCATTCGATGCCGAGGCGGCGGGCGGCGACGCCCAGCATCCAGCCGAGTTGTCCTCCGCCGAGAATGCCCAGCGTCAACTTCGATTCATTCGGCCCATTCATCCCTCGCCCGTCTCGCCGGGTGCGGGTGCGGAGGGATCCGAATCCGCGAGAACCTGTTCGGTCCGGGTTCGCCGCCAGGCGGCCAGGGCGGCGGCCACCGTTTGATCATCAAGGCCGAGGATCGACGCCGCGAGAAGGCCGGCGTTGATGGCGCCCGCTCGGCCGATCGCGAGAGTTCCCACGGGCACGCCGGCGGGCATCTGCACGATCGAGAGAAGCGAATCCATGCCGGACAGGGCTTGCGACCTCACCGGAACCCCGAGCACGGGGAGTGCGGTCTTCGCCGCGATCATGCCGGGGAGGTGTGCGGCGCCACCGGCACCGGCCACGATCACGCGGATTCCACGTGAGGGTGCGGCTTCGGCGTACTTGAAAAGGAGATCCGGGGTTCGATGAGCGCTCACCACGCGGGTTTCGTGGGACACCCCGAGGGTCTCGAGGATCTCGGCGGCGTGCCGCATGGTTTCCCAATCACTGCGGGAGCCCATGATCACACCCACCCGAGGGTCACCGACGGAGTTGCTGGAGTCGCTCATGAGCCGGATGGTACCGATCGAGGTTTCCCGATGGGCGGCCGCCTTTCGAGGATTGGTTCCGGATCGGCTCCGGGGCCACTAGAATGGGACTTCCATGCCAAATCTGATTCTTAACGACGAAACGATCGCCCTCTCCGAACAGGAGCCTGCGACCTTCAAGAAGTTCGCCGAGATGGCGTTCCCCCAGTGCGTCTCGATGCTCAAGCTTCCTCGAGAGCGGCGATTCATCGCGATGCTGCCCGCGGCTTACGTGGTGCAGGCTCGTCGGGAGGAGACCGAATGGTCTGATCCTCTGCTGCAGGCGGCAATGTGGAATCTTCACGATCTCGGCGTCGAACAACTCTCGTTCGGTGCGGAGGCGGCGGCCGAGACCCCGGCCGCCGAGCGACCGGACGGGAATGCAGACGACTTCATTCGGTTCGACAAGGCTGAAGCGACCGACATGGCCCATGGGCGGGCCTCGGCGATCAACTTCTCCACCGTCTCGTCGGGGCGGGGGTACATCGCGGCGCTCAACAACGTCATCCATCGCGTCTTCCAATTGAATGGTGAGAACCTCGAGGTCGGTATCCAGGCTCGTCCAGAGCTGGAAAAGACGGCGAAACTGATCGCCGCCGCGCGTCAGAACGAGGAAGGCCTGCTCTTCGCGACCTCGCGCACCCTCGGTGCGATGCTGCGGCAGGGACGTGGTCCGGAAGACATAGAGATTCGTACCGCGATCGAGTTGCTCAGCAACATGGGTTGTTCGGGAGTCGCCGTGGACATGGCGGCGGGCCGGATGGTCTTCACCGGCTTCAGTCTGATGAACGCACTCGCGAGCGCGTTCCTCCAAGGTCTGACCTGGGATCAGATGAAGAACGTTCGTACGAACGTGGAACTTCTTCAGAAGCAGTTGGAGAAGGAAGAAGGAATCCCGGTCCAGCCGGCACCCTTGAGTCCGATCGGATCCCGTCGACGTCGCCGTTGACTCTGGGTAGGATCGGGGGATGCCCGACCACTTCAAGATCGGATGGGCCGCCGTCGTCGTCGCGACGACGATGATCGCGGCCTCCTCGTCTTCCGCCCCGCCCTCACCCCACTGGATCTGGTCTTCGGACGATCCGGGTGATGGTGAAAAGGCGGTTTTCGCGACCACCATCGAAGTGCCCGAAGGGGCGACCAGGTTGTCGATCCGGGCCACCGCGGACAATCGCCTGGTGGTTCGTCTCGACGGCGAGGTGGTTCTGCGTCACGCCGATTGGTCGGTGCCGGGGTGGTACGAACTCGACCAGCCCGCCGCCGGGAAACGGCGATTGGAATTCGACTGTCTCAATGAGAGTGGACCAGCCGGGCTCGCGGCGGTGATCACGGTCGAGCATGCGGATGGAGATCTGACCCGGGTCAGTGATGTCGACTGGGAGATCGTCGGGGCGGAAAAATCCCGTCGGCCGTTCGATTTCGGCACCGCGGTGGCGGCGACCGGGATCTGGAAGAACCCATTCGCCGAAGGATTGGCCACGCCGGTGGAAGACATCAGGGTTCCCGATGGCTTCGAGGTCGAACTCCTGCACGCGGCCCGGCCCGGAGAAGGTTCCTGGAGCGCGATGACCGTGGATGACCGAGGGCGGGTGGTCATCTCTCCGCAATACGGACCGCTGCTCCGGATCACGCCGTCGGAGATCAAGGGCGGGTCGGCACTGGTCGAACGCCTGCACGAGGACATCGGCCGGGCCCAGGGTCTGCTCGTGGTCGGCGACGACATCTATGCCAACGTCGCCGACGATCCGAAGCGCACCGGCGGACTCTGGCGATTTCGCGATTCCGACGGCGATGATCGATACGAAACGGTCGAACGCCTCGGTGCCTATGGCAGCGGATCCGAGCACGGGCCGCACGGAATGGTCCTCGGGCCGGATGGAATGATCTGGATGGTCAACGGAAACTACGCCTCGCTGCCTTCACCCCTCCGGACGCCATCGCCGCACGACGGCTGGGCGGAAGACACCGTGATTGAAAGGATCTGGGATCCGCGCGGTCATGCGGTGGGGATTCGATCACCCGGCGGAGTTCTTCTGCGTACGGATCTCGAGGCGAGTGAGTGGGAGATCATGGCGGCCGGAATGCGGAATCCCTACGACCTGGATTTCAATGCAGACGGAGAATTCTTCACCTACGACGCCGACATGGAATGGGACATCGGCCTGCCGTGGTACCGGACGCCGCGGTTCGTCCATCTCGTCTCCGGTGCGGAATTCGGTTGGCGGTCGGGCAGCGGCAAGTGGCCGCTCGATTCCGCGGAAGCCTTCCCCGCGGTGCTCGAGATGGATGCGGGGAGTCCCACCGGCGTGGCGAGCGGGCATCGATCCGATTTCCCCGAACCCTGGCGAAGCAGCATGTTCCTCGGCGACTGGGCCTATGGACGAGTGCTTGCGGTGGAAATGACGCCGGACGGTGCCACGTATCGCGGGGAGCCACGACCGTTTCTCCAAGGTCGTCCCTTCAATGTCACCGATTTCGCGTTCGCGCCCGATGGTTCGATGGTTCTCTCGACCGGTGGACGTGGTTCACAGTCGGGGCTCTACCGAGTCCGGTGGACCGGCGCCGCCGCTTCGGCCGCGGTATCGAGTCCGGACGCGGACCGAAATCGCCGGCAAGCGGTTGAAATCTCTCATCGCGACCCCGATGCGGTCGAGCTCGAGGATCTGCTCGCTGCGATGGGAGATCGTGATTCCGCGGTCCGTCGGGCAGCGAGAGTGGGCTTCGAACATCGTCTGCGAGCGGCGAATCGCGGCGATCTCGCGGTCGATGATTCCCGAGACGCGGCCGCGATCATGCTCGAAGAAGGTCGAATGCTGCCAGCCGCCGATGGGGGCTGGGAAATCATGCTCGCGACCATGCGGGCCGGTGACCGGGCCCAGGCGATCGGCAGTCTCGAGCGAATCCTCGACGCCGCATCGGAGGACGACTCGGCTCACGGTCGCCGGGCTCTCGCCCGTGCTCTGGCCCTCCTCTGGACCCGTCACGGCCCGCTCGATCCGGCCGACCGGGAGACGGTGCTCGCACTGCTCGACGAGGTCTATCCCACCGGACGATTCGATGCGGATCGGATTCTGGTCGAAGTGCTCGTGGCCCTGGAGGCACCGTTCGTGGTTCAACGGACGATGCCTCTGGTCACCGCGGCATCGAGTCCGCAGGAAGCGATTCACCATCTTCATGCGTTGAGACTTCAATCGGAAGGTTGGGACGAGGACTCGATCGACGCGGCGGTCGATGCTCTCGATCGCCTCGCCACTGAAACCGGCGGCGCGAGTTTTCCCGGCTACGTGAACGCCATTCGAGAAGCCATCGCTCCGCATCTCGGCCCGATGGCAAGCCAGCGACTCGCGAACCTCGCGGAAGCCAGGGGAAAGGAATCTCGTGATGTCGAGGCGCGAAGGTTCGTCCGAGCGTGGGACGTTGAAGCCTTCGAGCCACATCTCTCCCGTGTGAACGCGGGGCGTGACTTCGCTCGGGGAGAATCGCTCTTCACCGCGCTGCAATGTGGTGCGTGTCATCAGGTGGGGGGCGTGGGTATCGCCTACGGACCGGATCTGACCGGTGTGGGGGCTCGATTCTCCCCGCGTGATCTGTTGATCGCTTCGATCGATCCCGCTCGCGATCTTTCCGATCAGTACGCCGGTGTGCTGGTGCGGACCCGGAAGGATGAACTCGTCCTGGGCCTGCCCATCGAACGAACCGCCTCGTCACTCGCGATCGCCCCGGATCCACGGGCTGGAGTCCTGCGAACCGAAGTGGCGCTCGAGGACATCGTCTCCGAAGAACCCGCTTCTCCAATGCCGGCGGGCCTGATGGACACCGCGTCGATGGATGAAGTGCTCGACCTCCTGGCCTATCTGCGATCTGCCGGAAATCCCGATGATCCGGCATTTCAGAGGCCCCCCTGATCCGCGGCGATCACGATCAGGGGCAGTTCTTCAGGAAAAGAGCGGGGAACCGTGACGGTGGCATGGGTTGCTCCTATGCTGTTTTTCGGCGTCTGGAACGTCCGGCTGCCAACCGAGTCAATGCTCAGAGGTCTTCGTGATGATCGGACGGAAGATCCGTCGGTCTTTTTGTGCCGTGACCGAAGTCCGGTTCGTCGACCGGGCGGTTCGGGTGATCGCCTCCATCGTCGCCATCGGGTTGACGGGGACGGTGGGCGCCGATGAGTGTCCATCACCCTTGATCCCCATGCCCGCGATCGTGGACGCCGGCCCGAGCGACCTGATTCGCCGCCGCCCGTTCGAGATGACACAGACTCGAGTGGTCTACGCCGACTACATCCGATCGTCGCGCTCGTCGGACAGGGTGATCGACATCGGCACGGCGTGGATGGAGAACCTCTCGCCCGTCCGGCGGAGACTTCGATATCACCATGAATTCCCAGTCGACCGGCGACCGCGGCTGCTGTTCGGAGAGATTGAATTCGTTTCGACCCGCGCCGCCTCGTTCGACCTTCGAATCGGATGCCATCCCCTGAATCCGGCGTGGTCCTACCACGCGGTGGAAGGGGAGGGTGACCGACTCGTCATGAGAATCGAAGCGGTGCTGGCGCCCGGCGAGCGGGTTCTGATGTGGTGGTCGGTCGATCTTGACATCGTGGTCGCCGGCGAACTCCCGGACGACCGGGACGGGGATGGTGATCTGGACATGGCGGATCTGGTCGCCGCCTTGTCTGAGCTGGGTCGAGGTGATCCCGACGAAGAAGTGAACGCCCTGCGGTCGCTGGTTCTCAAACTAGGCTCGGGTGGCGACGTGTCCTACGAAGAGAACGACTCATGAATTCTGAACCGACCGGCTTCCCCGGTGAACAGGGCGTCCCGCATCGGCAATTCGCGACCGCCTACGAGCGTGGCACGCCAGCGTGGTGCATCGGTCGACCACAACCAGTGGTTCAGGAGATCCTGGATCGCGGCTGGCTCGCAGAGGGACCGCTCCTCGATGCCGGCTGTGGAACGGGTCAGAATCTGATCGAGATCGCCGCGCGGCGTCCGGAAATGCGGGCACTGGGGGTCGACTCGGTTCCGGCGGCGGTGCGGTCGGCCGAAGACGGCGTTCGCCTGGCCCAGGTCGCTCAACGGGTGACCTTCGAGGTGGTGGACCTGAGGGCCAGTGTTCCTCCGGGGCCGTTTCGGTCCATTCTGGACGCTGGTGTCCTGCACGTCTTTTCAAACGATGATCGACGCCGCTACCTGGCGGGCGTCACCCAGGCCCTCCGGCCCGGCGGAGAATTCGTGGTGGTGGTCTTCAGCGACGCGGAAACCCGAAGCGGGGGACCCCGCCGAATGAGACGGGAGGAACTGGAGACCTCACTGTTGGAAGCGGGTTTGGAAGTCGTTGGAATCGAGGCGTGCCGCTATTGGACCACCTCGTGGGATGACGGGGCCGCAGCCTGGCTGGGCAGGGCACGGCGTCCGGATGCTTGATTGATGCTGGCCCGGCCGCGAACGAGGCTAGGATCGAAGAATGTCACCCTTCCTTCGATCGTCCTCGAACTGGTCTTCCATCGCTTTCGCCGGCTGGAGGCCGATGCTTCTGGGGGTCCTCGCCACGATGACGGTCGCGGGTTCCGGGTGCACGAACCGGCAGGTCCGGGTCGAAATGCGAGTCGGTTCGAACGGGCCGGAGCGGGTCTTCGAAACCAATCGTGCCGACTCCGATGAACTGGACCGCATCGCCAAGGCCTATGAATCGGGCCCGTCCCAACGGGATGACGGGCGGGATGGAGTGCGGTTCGAGGCCGGATTCGGCGACCGGGATCTTCCCAGTGAACTTGGAAATCGAAACGGCTGGTCCAGTCTCGCCGGCGGTTTCGGATCGTCCTTCCTGTACGTCGAACAATTCGGCGACGGGCGTGATGACTGGAAGGCGTTCCGGACCCGGATGGATGCGGGTGAACTCTGGATGCGACTCGCGGTGACCTTCTTCGAAGGTCGCATCGACGATGAAGACGCGCGCCAGGAATGGAGGCGGTTCGCGGATGAGGAATTGATTCCCGACATGATGAGCGGGTTTCTGCGTTTCACCGCCAACGGATTCGTACAGCAGGGGCAGCGAGTCGACTACCAGTTCCGCCCGCCCGCGGCTCGAGGACCCCGGAGCGAAGACGAGTGGTTCCAGATCCAGATCTTCACCCCGTTGGTCGGCTTCGCGATCGAGCGAGGTTGGATCGAGGCCGAGGAAGGCCAGCTGGCATTGCTGTCGGGCATTGACGGCTGGGTTTCGGCCGGTGAGCGAGACTGGTCGCGGACGACGCTGGCGGATCCGATCGTCGAAAGAACCGTCCGCCGTTTCGTCCCCGAAGCCGAGCCGGGTCGCATCGGTCCGGAGAACCAGCAGTTGATTCTGTTGGGTCTGAGTTTCCTCTGGTGGGTCAACACATCCGACGAGGCCATGGAAGTGATGTTGGAATCACCGGCCGTGAGCGAGGAAGACAAGGCCAAATTGCGAGCGGGCAATCGATTCATCGGTCTCCCGGGACCCTTTGGAATTCCGATCGGGGGCGGGGATTCGCCCCTCGAGAGTGAAGTCGTGCTGGAGACCGGGGTGGAGCCGTTCATCACCAATGGGAACTGGGATGAGAGTCTCGGAACCGTGACCTTCTCGACTCGGATCTATCCGGCGGAGCAGCGACGCCGCCTCGCCCCGCCAGTCTTTCATGCGAGTTGGGCGGTTCCCGACGAAGACGTCCAGCGCGAGATCTTCGATGACGTCCTGCTCGTCGGCCAGGATCTCGCAGAGGTGATCTTCTGGGAACGCACGCTCGACGAGGAGACGCGATCCGACTGGAATCGAGCGCTGGTCGCGGCGCGACTCGATCGTGACCTGACGCCGATGTCCGACGTGGTGCGATCGCTGGAGGGGAACTCCAAGTCGGATCGTCCGGCGCCGGCTCGTCTTCGGATCCTCCTGTCTCTCGATCCCGATCCGGGCGCCGACGAATGACGGGCGTCGGCCTTCATCGGTCGAGGCGGAGACTGGGTGGATGCCTCCGAGGAGCGGTGTTCCTCTCTCTGCTCGCACCACTCGCCGCCGGCGACCCCGAGGCCGGGCCGGCCCAGATCGTGGATCTGGTCGAGCCACCGGTCGATGTCATGGACGCCGGGGCTCTGGGTGAATTCGTGGATGTGTTCTGTCTCGACTGTCATGGTGGCCGCCGTGCGGTGGGTGGCGTGGTCCTTGATGACGTGGCGGCGGATCCGTCGGATCCCGGTATCGAACCGGAACTTCTGCTGAAGATCCGTGATCGACTCCGTGCTCGGGACATGCCACCGATCGATGTGGACGCCTCACCCGACGAAACCGCGATGTCCCGACCCGGAAACGAGGAATACCGACAAGCGGTTTCGATTCTCGGGAATCTGTTCGCCGATCGCCTCACGACGGCCGGCGTGCCCGCGGTGGTGATCCGGCGATTGAGCCGCCGAGAACTCGCTCGCACCATTGAAGACATCTTCGGAGAGATCGAAGGCATCCAGTCGATCATCGGTGATCTCCCGGCCGACGACGTGGGACACGGTTTCGATCATCTGGGCGAGGTCCTTTCCACTTCCCCGCTGTTGATCGAGAAGATCATGGACCTGGCCGAACTCGTGGCTCGAAGGACCATCATCGATCCTGCGAACGACGTGGCGGACGTTCGAAACGTTCCGCTTGCGGAGACCAGGGGGGGGACCATTCGTCGGGAGGGAGCCTGGATCAATCGACGGGGGGAGATCGCCGCGGATGTGACCATGAAACGGCCGGGCCGGTATCGAGCCGAATTCGATCTGGCCGGTCGGCAGGCCGGGGAGGAACCGGTCCGTTTCGCCCTGCGGATCGACCGCCGAACGATCCGGGTGGTCGACGTGCCCGAAAGCCCCGCGAAACCATCGACGCATGCGATCGAATTCGAAATCGGTGACCGGCAGCTCAGGTTGGGAGCAGCGTTCATCAACGACTTCTTCGATCCCGACCATCCGGATCCGTCGCGGCGGGATCGCAACGCATTGCTACTCGGCCTGCGAGTGATCGGCCCGCTGGACGCCCCCGAGCCCGGCCGATTCCAACGTTCGATGAACGCAAGCATGTTGAATGGAGGAACGCGACTCGCGATGGCCCGCGCAGCGCGGCGTCTGCTCGAGCGTTGCTGGGGTCGGCCGATTCCGACCGATGAGGCCTATCGGATCGCGGATGCGGCGATCGCCGCCGCCGCCGCGGCAGAGTCGACGAAACGCCCCTCGCTCGTGGCCCGGCAGCGAGCACTCGTGGCCTACGGCATCGCGAGTCCGGAGTTTCTTTATCGCATCGAACGGGACCACCCGGAGGCGACACCGGCATCCGATGGCACCGTGGCCCTGGATGGGTACGCGATCGCACGAAGGTTGGGTGGATTTCTTCGCGGCGGCCCGCCGGACGAGCGACTTCTTGATGCCGCGCGTCGGGGGCGTCTGGATGATGAAGTCGGAATTCGACGTGAAGTCCGTCGTCTGCTTGCGGGTGACGCGCCGCGATCGCTGGCGGCGCACTTCGCGGTCCAGTGGTTGCACATCGACGCGGTGGAAGGACTTGAGCCCGATCCAGATCGGTTTGGTGACATCGATCGTGTGACGCTCGCCGACATGCGGGAGGAGACGGTTCGTGCCTTCGAAGAGATCGTCCGCGAGGACCGGCCCCTCACCGATCTCTTTTCTTCCGATGCCTCGTGGCTGTCCGCTCGGCTCGCAGAACACTATCGACTGGAGGACCTCGATCTTCCGCCGGAAGGTTTCGTCCGGGTCGATCTGTCCGCTGCCGGCGTTCCGCATGCGGCCCTCGGGGTTCTTCGCCATGCGAGCGTCCTCATGTCGACCAGCAATCCGACGCGGACTTCACCGGTCAAGCGAGGAAAGTGGGTCTTGCAGTCGCTGCTGGATTGTCCGCCGCCTCCGCCACCTCCGGGAGTCGACCAACTACCTTCCCAGCCTCGCGGGGCCGAGGCGTCCGACTCCCTGCGGGCGATGCTTGAAGCGCACCGGGCGGATCCGGAATGCGCTTCCTGTCACGTTCGAATGGATGCCCTGGGATTCGCGATGGAATCCCTTGATGCCGCCGGCCGTTGGCGGGACAGCGATGAGGGAATGCCGATCGATACCGCGGCTCGACTCCCGGATGGCACGCGAATCGACGGCCCTCTGGATCTTCGGGACGTCCTGATACGTGACCCGGCACTGCTTCGCTCGTTCGCCAAACATCTGTTCATCTATGCCTTGGGCCGGGGTCCGGAATGGCGGGACGAACCTTTGCTGGACCGGCTGGCCGGCGCGCTGCAGGAACGTCCCACGGTGTCGACCGCGGTGGAGATGATCGCCTTGAGTGATGCCTTCAGGCGTCGTCCCGCCCAATCGCCCATTGATTGATTGTTTGAGGATCATTCGGGCGATACCGTCGAGGGACCGCTCAGGAGCCTGCCCATGAATCAACCGATCGACCGTCGAATGATGCTCCGAGGACTCGGGACCGCGATGGCGCTTCCCTGGCTCGAGACGATGGCGCCGGTTGGAATGGGACGGACCGCTCGGGCGGCGCATTTCGCGGCATCAAGACCCGTTCGCCTTGCCTTCCTCTTTCTTCCCAACGGCGTCCACGCACCGGAGTGGTTGCCCGAGGGCGTGGCCGCGGATCGACCACCGGGCGCTTCATCCCTGCCCGAGGAGTTGCCACCGCTGCTGGCGCCGCTGGGGCGGGTGCGGGATCACATCAACGTTCACGCCGGGTTGTCCCACGGGAATGCCCGTGCCCTGGGTGACGGGCCGGGAGATCACGCCCGCAGCGCCGCCTGCTTCCTGACTGGGGCCCACCCCCGCAAGACCGCCGGGCGCGACATCGAGAACGGCATCTCCTTCGACCAGGTGATGGCGGATCATCACCGAGGCGACACT
Organism: Phycisphaerae bacterium; assembly: GCA_002683195.1. The sequence goes on along the minus strand of NYSW01000079.1, from coordinate 43,101 downwards.
CGCTTCGCCAGCCTGGAACTCGGCTGTGAACCGGCGATGACCGCGGGGAATTGCGACTCTGGATACTCGTGTGCCTACAGCGCGAACATAGCCTGGCGGTCACCCCGCGCACCGGTCGCCAAGGAAGTGAATCCGCGATCGGTCTTCGAGCGTCTTTTCATGTCGGGTCCGGCGAGGGAGACGGCTGAAGCGCGGGCGTCCAGGCTTCGCCGCCGGCGCAGCATTCTTGATTCGGTTCGCGCGGACGCCCGGCGTCTCTCGCAACGGTTGGGCGGTCGTGATCGAGAGAAGCTCGACGAATATCTGGACGGAGTTCGTGGAATGGAACGGCGCATCGAACGGGTCGAGATGCAGGACCAGGATCCGGCGACCTGGGGTTTCGAAGAGATTCCTCGAGGCGTACCCGGTGATTACCGTGAGCATCTGGAACTCATGGGGGATCTCATGACGCTGGCCTTCCGACTCGACCTCACCCGGGTGTGCAGTTTCATGTGGGCCAATGAAGGTTCGAACCGGACCTTCCCCGAAATCGGGGTCCGTGAAGGGCACCATCACTTGTCCCATCATGCGGGGGACTCGTCAAAGATCGATGCGATTCGTCGGATCAATCGATGGCAGAACGAGCGGTTCGCCGATCTGGTCGAAAGATTCGAAGCGATCGAGACCGGGCCCGACCGGACCCTGCTCGACGACACGCTCCTGTGTTACGGCGGCGCCATCTCCGACGGGAACCGGCACAACCATCATGATCTTCCGATCGTGGTGGCCGGGCGGGGCGGTGGAGTGGAGTCCGGGAGGTTGGTCCGCCATGCGGCGAAGACAACGCTGTGCGATCTCTTCGTCTCGATGGGGCGGAAGACCGGCGCCCGGGTGGAATCCTTCGGCGACTCTGCTTCAGCGGCCGCGCTCTGAGGCGACGATTCGGCTCAGGCCGGCGTTTTCAGCAGAATGGCTTTCGCCGCTTCGGCCACGGGGGCCGCGTAGTCGATGGCATCGCCTTGAAGGACTCCGGTGTGGAGGTCACGGGGAGGCCCGAGAAGTCCGGCCCGGAAGGTCGAGAACGTTGCGGGGTTCAGATTGATCGGTTGCGAAGAAGACTCCGAGAGCGATTCGATGCTCTCTTGAAAGATCTTCGAATTCAAACTGGGCAACGACTTGTCATTGAGTTGCACGGGGGGATAGGAAAGGTAGACGTACGAAAAGGCGTACGGCCGCTGATCGTAGTACCGATAGGTGGTGGCGACCCAGTCATCGATCAATTCACCCGGGGTGTTGACTCGCTCCTTGATCTTCTTCTTCTCGGTCGCCATCTCATTGATGATCTCCTCGAAGATGGCCTGTTGCATCGCGAGCTTGCTCGGGAAGTGCTGATAAAGCACTGCTTCGTTGCAGCCCGCGGCGCGAGCAATCGTCCGAACGCTGGCGGCGTGGAGTCCTTCTGAACCGACCACCTTGATCATGGCCGACATCAAGCGATCTCGAGTTCCTGGTCGGTCAGTCGTATTGGACGCAGATTCGGTTCCGGTCATTGGCGTGGCTCCACGTCTTCGGCGTTGACAATATCGGCAGCGTCGTCAACGCTTCGAGTTTTTGCGGTAATTGGCGGAAGCAGACTTTCTCGACGCGGGAATGGGTATACCATTCGGAAGTGATCAGGTCGATCACCGAACACTGACTCTTTCGTCCGGGGTCTTGGTGGGCGTCTCCCCACTCTTGCCAAGACCCCTTTGAGAACCTGACCCTCGTCTTCTGGCGGGGGTCAGGTTCCTTTTTGGCGGTATCTCCGACACCGGCCTCCGCTTCCTGGTGGGTTGAGGTCACAATCTGATGATGAAGACCGACCTCGTCGTCGTGATCGGACTTGGGGGAATGGGATCGGCAGCCCTGGCGTCGTTGGCGCGCAGAGGTGCTCGAGTGATGGGGCTCGATGCGCGTCGCCTTCCTCACGATCAGGGCAGCAGCCACGGTGGGTCACGGGTGGCACGGACCGCCTACTACGAACATCCAGAATACGTCCCGCTTGCTCGCGCTTCCTTCGACGGTTGGGACCGTTTGGAACAGGAAACGGGGCATCGGTGCCTTCATCGATCGGGGGTTCTTCTGGCTGGTTCCGCGGAGAGCGCGATTCTTCGAGCCTCGCTCGAGAGCGCTCGGGCTCACGATGTTCCGACGAGGTGGTTGGACCCCGACGGCTTGCGGGCGACCTTCCCCGCCTTTCGATTCGAACCGGGATTTCACGCCCTCCTGGAGCCTGATGCTGGATTCGTGGTTCCCGAAACCGCGATCGAGGCTCACCTGGCAGTCGCTCGACGACATGGGGCTTCGATTCGGACGGAAGTCGAGGTTCAAGCCGTCGAAGGCGACGACGATGGAGTGGAGATCAGGCTGAACAACGAGACCATCACGGCGAGTCGAGTGGTGGTGACGGCGGGGAGCTGGACGAGCCGACTTCTTCCAGACCTCGCCGCGGCGGCCAGCCTGCGACCCCAACGGAAGATCATGGTGTGGTGCCGGCCCCGTGATCGATTTCGTGATGCATGCTCGGACCGACGCATGCCCGCGTGGCTCATCGATGACGATGGTCGATTTGGTCCGGGGGTCTACTACGGGGTGCCGACTTCACCGCATCAAGTCGGCCCCGGTGGGATGAAATTCGGCTTCCACGGGCCCGGTCTCGATGTCGACCCTCGGGAATTCGACCGAAGACCACCGCCGGAAGTGGTCTCGAGATTCGCCCGGGAGGTCGCCACGTATCTGCCTGGAGTCTTCGAGCCACCCCACGCGGCCAAGGCCTGTCTCTACACGATGTCAGGAGATGAGCATTTCGTGATCGATCGCATCCCTGATCGGCAGGCGATCGTGGTGGCTGCTGGACTGAGCGGGCACGGATTCAAGTTCGCGCCCGCCATCGGGGATCTCCTCGCTTCCCTCGCTCTGGATCGGGCCCGCCCCGAAGGCACCGGTTTCTTCTCCCTCGATCGATTCAAGTTCCCGAGCGGTTCCTGACCCGCTCGGCGTGATCCGTCGGAGAACCTTCGGTACTGTCTGCGGACTCGATCTCACCAATCTCAGTTCCTTTCGATTCCGGACCATGCCATGAACGATCGCCTTGCCTCCGTTTTTCGATCCTCCAACTTCGCATTCGCCGCAACGGCCGCGATCGTGATCGCGACCGCAGGATGTGATTCCTCCATGAAGACGAAGGGATCGTCGATCGTGCCCGACACCGTGGACGCTCTTCATCCAGATGCCAAGAGCACCATCGAGGTGGCGGTCGGCGAAATGGTGGCGTTTGATCTCCCCGGCCATGCCGGAACCGGATACGAGTGGAAGCTGACCTGTGAACAGCCAGCATTTCTCGAACAGGTCGGCAAGGCCGTCTTCCAGCCGAAAGATCCGAGTCGAATGGGGTCCGGCGGGAACACGCGATTTCTCTATCGCGTGACGGGAACCGGTACGGGCCCGCTTCAGTACGACTACGCCCGCTCCTGGGAGACGGGCGTCAAACCGGTTCGCCGTTCAACGGTCACCGTGACCTCCACGACGGAGAAGGCGACTTCCGGGGATTGACCCGGGTCGCGTCCGATTCAGCGAAGGAATTCTTCGGAACTTCGAGGATCCGATCAACCGGCCTGAAAGAAGGCCGGTCGATCTGCATGGTCTGAATGTCCGTGGAGCGGAGCACAGTCGGGGTGGGCCCGGGTGATGTCCGCAGACACGTTGGAGACCGTGGATGCCGATCATGGATCAACTCGGGCGGGAAGTCAGTGGGCCTGAGGGGCCGCTGCGGATCAGTGCCATGTATGCCTCCCTTCCGCCGGAAGCGACGGCCCCCGGGATCGGGGATCGTGGCCGTCTCTTCGTGGAGGTGGTCAACCAGACGGGGAATCGCTGGCACGCGATCGTCGATGGGGACGATGCCACGCTGATCGAGCCTCTTGAATTCTGAGATCGCGCCGGTCGATGCCCGAAGCGACGCTCAATTCAATGGTCGGACCATCGGACCACGATCGAGGTGATGCACGAGACGCCCACCATCGTGGGCTGCCAGAGTGATCGCGACGGCGGTGGCGACCATCGCCGTCGTCGCCAGCAGGCCGACCACGAACCGAATGCTCCGCTTGGGAATCAGGGTGGCGAACACCAGAAGCGAGGTCCCTGCAAGCATGAGTGGGATCCGCTCACCCTGAATCGCATGCCGATCGAGCACGTCACGGGCCGCCTGGCCGGTAAGCCTGGCTTCGACGATCGGTTCGGCCGACTCACCGGCTTCGCTGGCCTGCCAGGCGATGACTCCGACTCCGAAGAGGGCGATCCCGAGAATCAGGCGATAAGCGGTCGCACGTCGCTTGAAAACGAAGGGAAGCGCTGCGACGAACGGAATCGCGAACAGCCCCAGCGCGATCGGGAAGTGGACGAGCATCGCGTGTCGGGTGATCGGGTCCGCGAAGGACTGGCGAAGACTCTCAAGCAGGTCGGCCATCGGCGGAGTTTCTCCAGGGGCATGTCGGGACGGGATCGGGTGATCTCGAACCCCCGACGTTCCTTGGGAAGGGTACGCTCGTCCTTGGTGCCTCGTGAGATCGCCGAGGATTCCATCTGGAGCCAACGACATGAGTTCGACCTCGACCTGCCTCGTTCGTGGCCTTTTTTCGTCCATCATCACGGTGGTGCTCGGCCTGGGCGTGGCGGCGGACGGAAATCAGCCCCCCGACGAGTCGGGGCCTGATCCGAGTCGGCCATTCGTGTTCGCCCGAGAATGCTGGAATCAAACGGTGTCCGCTTCGGGCCTGCTGGACTCCAAGGTTTTCTCCGGTGCTCCCGAGCGATCCGAGCTCATCGACGTACCGATCGGGGCAACGGATCTCGGAGACGGTTTCGTGCAGCGAATCCGAGGTTGGATCGAGGCTCCGGAAACGGGTTCCTATCGCTTCGCGATCACATCCGACGATGATTCCGTGCTTCTGGTCTCACCTCGTGGAACACCATCGCTTGCCCGACCGGTCGCCTCGGTCACGGGCTTCAACTCCCGCAGCGACTTCGGTGATGGAGCAGGAATCTCCGGCCCGATCACTTTGATTCGTGGGCAGCGTTGCTACCTCGAGGCCCGCCATCGCGACGTCGATGGGGCGGGCCACCTGAGTTTGGGATGGAAAGTGCCGCGATCCGGGCTGGATCGTCCGATTCTGATCGGAACCGTTCTCGAACCCCGATTTCAGCTCGAAGTCTGGGAGGACGTGCCTCGGGGTGATCCTCGAGGCTTCGCGGTGTTTCAAACTCCGCCGACTCGATCCCGGTTGCTCTTCGATCTGGCCACGCCGGAGGGCATTGGTTCAAATGTCGCCACTCGGCTTCGGGGAATCTGGTCGGCCCCGGCAGACGGGGAATACCGATTCATGCTTTCCGCGGACGATGCCGCGGTGCTTGAAGTCCGAACCATCGATCCTTCGGGGCGTCTGCTTGGGGATGCCACGCTCCTGAGCTGGGTCGGCCCCGGATCTTTCGAGGGTCATCCCGGGCAGACGACCGATCCGATCTCCCTTCGGAAGGGTGAAACCGTCCATCTGGAGGTCAGGCACTCCCAAGGCGACGGGCCCGGCCACGCCGCGGTCGGGGTGGTGGGGGCCGGCGTCGATGAGCGTCCCATCACGTCTCCGGCCCTCCCTCGGATCTCGAAGACGGATTGACCCGGATTTCTGAGAGAGGTTGGTGCGTCCAGTTCGATTTCCCGACGAACTACGGTTCATTCCGGTCGTACCAAGGCCAAGAGTGGGCTTTTGGCATCAGATCACGAGGATCCCGTAGAAGAGAAACCTCGATTCTGCTGGGCGGTAAACGTCGTCACCTATTCCTCTCGTATGCTCTGCAGTCTCAGGTTCGCCCGAAATCGCGAACAGGCCCGTGTGCCATTTTCGTTCACACCCTCCACCACGGAGTTTCTGTCCATGGTTCAGATTCGAACCCTCGTACTCGCCGGAGCTGCCAGTCTGGCAAGCATCGTCGCCGCGGTCCCGGCCACGGCCATGCAGGCGCCTTCGGCGCAAGCCCGACCCGAGTTCCCCCCGTTCGCCAAGATCTCGGAAGGTTTCACCGAAGTCCCCGCACCGGAAGGAACCAAGGGGCTCTACCGAATCTGGGTCAACAAGAAGGATCAACGAGCGATCGCCGAACTGCCGCGGAACTTCGAAAAGCAGGAACTCTTCCTGGCCTGGACCGTGGCCGGAGGCATCCAGCAGGCGGCCGTGCAGGTCGGCGATCAGTACGCCAAGTTCAAGCGATTCGGCAAGCGACTCGCCTTGGTCGAGCCGAACTACGCGACGATCTCCACCGGCGACAGTGAAAGCCGCTCCGCCACCGGTCGAGTCTTCACCGACCGCGTCATCACCGAAACCCCGATCCTCACCATGGGGCCGGGCGGTGGTCCGATCATCGATCTCAATCAGATGTTCGTGAGCGGTGCCCGGACGTTCTTTGGCCGGCAGGTCAATGGCGCCAACAGCCGCCTGGTGACCGTGGCCAAGGCCAAGGCCTTCCCCAAGAACGTCGAACTTCAATACGAAATGCCCCTGGCCGATGGTCGATTCGCGACGCTCGCCTACTCAATCGCCGAAATTCCGGCCCGATCCGCCTACAAGCCGAGGCGAGCCGATGATCGAGTCGGTTACTTCACCACCAGCATCAAGGACCTGGGTGATCCATCCGCCGACACGCCGTGGAACCGCTACATCAACCGCTGGCACCTCGAGAAGGCCGATCCCAAGTTGAAGATCAGCCCCCCGAAGGAGCCGATCGTCTTCTACGTCGAGCACACCGTGCCCGTCCGCTATCGACGTTGGGTTCGCGACGCGATCCTCGAGTGGAATGAAGCCTTCGAGGCCGTCGGTTTCGACAACGCCATCGTGGTCAACCAGCAGGATGCCACCACCGGCACCCACATGGAGAAGGACCCCGAAGACGCCCGGTACAACTTCATCTGTTGGACCAATGCCGACATGGGCTTCGCGATCGGGCCCAGCCGAGTTCATCCCAAGACGGGTGAGATCCTCGACGCCGACATCGTGATGGACGAAGGATTCATCAGTGGATGGGTCGACACCTGGGCACGTCAGGTTCCGCAGGAGGAAGTCGAAGCCCTTGGCACCGAGACCGTGGACTGGCTTACCGCCCGGCCTCAGTACGATCCTCGAGTGATTCTCTCCGACCCCCATGAGCAGGCAATGGTCGCCCAGGACATCAGGGACCGGCAGCAGGCTCTGGCAGGACAAGGTCTCCGCGGCATCCACCCGAGCCTTGACGGTCTCGGAAAACTCGTCGCCGGAGCCGGCCAGGACGGTGAAGCGATTGAAAGTCCGATTCACGCCTGCACGGCCTGCACCAACACCGCACGCAAGGCCTACGACGTCGGCTTCATGCGGATGAATGCCGACCTGCTCGGTCTCGTCGGCCCTCGTCTCGATGCCGGTGGCGGCCAGAATCTCGATGGTGTTCCGGAAGAGTTCATCGGTCCCCTCCTCAAGGAGGTGATCATGCACGAAGTCGGTCACACACTCGGTCTTCGTCACAACTTCAAGGGCTCCCAGCTCGTGAGTTACCAGGAGATGAACACCGAGGGCTTCGACGGCCCGATCTCCTCGTCGGTCATGGATTACCTGCCGGTCAACATCGCTTTTGGCGAGGAGGTCTCCCAGGGACCCTGGACCACGACCACGATCGGTCCCTACGACATGTGGGCGATCGCCTACGGGTATTCCCCGGAAGGCACCGACAAGATCATGGAACGGGCCAACGAGCCCGAACTTCGATACGCGACCGACGAAGACACGATGGGCCCCGACCCGATGGCCCGCCGTTTCGATCACGGCGAGAACCCCCTCGACTACGCCGATTCGCAGGTGGCGTTGGTGACCGAACTTCGAACCCGCATCCTCGATGGCATGGTCGAAGAGGGTGAAGGTTGGGTGAAGGCTCGTCGTGCCTACGAGATGCTTCTCAGCAAGCACCGTCAGGCCGTCGGCATCGCCTCCAACTGGATCGGCGGCACGACGATCAATCGAGTGAAGAAGGGCATGGACCTTGATCCGATCCAGTCGATCCCGGCGGATCAGCAGCGTCGGGCTCTCAAGCTGGTGCTCGACATCACCATGTATGACGAGGCGTACGGCCTCACCCCGGAACTGCTCAAGAAGATGACGGTCGAGAAGTGGTTCGACGCGGGCGGAATGCGTGACGCCGGCCGCGACGCGACCTTCCCGGTGCATCAGTCCATCGCCAACGTCCAGGCGGTGGCACTCACCCAGATTCTGAACCCCAGCACCATGAATCGTGTCTTTGACAACGAATTCCGTGCGTCGGGCGAGGAGGACGTTCTCAGCGTCCCTGAAGTCATGGACATGGTGAAGGCGGCGGTCTGGACCGAACTTGAAGAGCGCCCGGCCGGCAAGATGACCGCGACTGATCCCTACGTGTCGAGTCTTCGCCGCAACCTGCAGCGATCGCACCTCGAGCGAGTCATCGATCTCGCCGGCGAGAGCAACGGTTTCGGGGCCAGTTCCACGGCCGTCTCCAGCCTGTCTCGCATGCAGCTTCGAGATCTCAACGAGCAGATCATCGAAACCCTCAGCCGTGACGGCAACCGTCTGGATCCCTACACCAAGGCACACCTCTCTGATGCCAAGGCGACGATCGATCGGGTTCTCGACTCCCGTTACATCTACAACCAGGCCAGCGAAGGTGGAGGCGGAGGCGGCCTCCGGATGCTTTTCGGTCGCGAAGGCTGACCTGCGGCAAACCTCGAACGCCAGATGAAATTCGCCCCCCGATGGCCTCAGTGCCATCGGGGGGCGATTCTTTTCGTTCCGTTCGGAACGGTCGCGGGCGGGCTCGAGGCGGAATCAATCCTCGTCTTCGTCGGGGAGATCAGCGTAGAAGACCGCCTCGAACTCGAACCATTTGATCGACTTCTCGCCGAACCCCGTTCCGGAGGGATCGGTCTGTCCGATGCGACCTCGCGACTTCACTCGCTGGGCGGAGGCATTGCGGGCGTTGAATTTGGGCCGGCTGGTCCACCAGTATGATTTCGCGCCGACGTCCCGAGCGACCGCCAGGGCGGTGTCATCGTCGGGCAGCATTCCCGCGGTGATCTCCACATCGAACTGGCTGGTACCCAGGCGACGAAGCGCCTCCTTCTTCTGGAGTCGCTGGGGCGTGCCTTCCAGCGGTTGGGTTCGACCCGTGTAGTTCTTCTGGAATGGATTCGACACGCATCCCCCGAGTATCACGGGGAGCGCCAGTACCGCAGCGAGCAACAGGGTTCGATGTCCTCGATCGACGGATTGTGTGGTGGGCAGCATGCCTCGAATGTACAGCACCACGAAGGCCGTGTGTTCAAATCGGAGATCAGCCGCCGGAGGCCGGCTCGCCCCGGAGAATCCACCACATGGCGGCTCGTTGATCCTCGCTCATTCGGTCGTCGTACATGATGGCATTGAGCCGGCTGCGTTCCGCGGAGGCGGATGCCTGAAGGGCGTTCCAGCGTTCGATGTCCGCTTCTGAGAGGGTCCCCGCTCCGAGGGCTTCATCCAGTGGCTGAAGTTCAGCCCGTATGGCCTGATAGGCCTCGCACTCGGATTCGAAGGCGCGGACGATCGGATCTTCGCGCATTTTCTCGAGATCGACCTGAGGTCCGTTGGATCTCGGCCCGATGGGATTCGGCTCGGGCGGTGGCGTGGTGTTTCCGCAGCCATGGAGTGCCGGGAGAATCAAAGCCAGACAAGAGGCGACCATTGAACAGGGCCAGCTTGGGCGATTTCGAGAAAGGATCACCATCCTCCGTAGAGCGATCGACTTCCGGGGAAGAGTCGCTCTGAGATCCAATCCCAATCCGGCCCGGCGTAGTAGACGTTGGTCTGGGGTCGCATGAACGCCACTTCGATCGGATCGGGATCGTTGTAGCTCGTACCAGCCCATTTATGGCGTTCGACGTGTCCGTCGGCGAAGGCGAAGTTGAAGTGGCCGGTATCCCAGATCATCAACTTATCGATCCAATCCGGACCGTAGGGACTGATGCCCCATCCATTGATGTTGTGGCCACGATGGTCGAACTCGGTGACCACGCAGATGGTGTCGGAGGGGCGGGGGATTCGACTGCGGGTGGCGATCTGCCAGCTTGGGGGGCCACCCCAATGGTCCGACCCTTCGCCTTGACTGAAGAACGCGCTCAGCGAGTAGGTCCGAAGATGATCGGATTGGTCGAAGGGTGAGCGATAGAGTCGGAGATCATTCAGGTAGGGCCAGAGGGCGCCTTCGGTGAGGGCCGATTCCAGCTCCACGTTTCCAGGACCGAGGTTGGTCCCGATCGATCGGACCCAGTCATGTTGGTTGCGGTTGGTATCCGGTGCGACGTAGCGGCCCGAGTTGTCGGTGGCGTAGCCGTCCCAGCCCAGCATGATCTGTCGCTGATTGGTGAGGCAGGTCATGCCGCGCGAGGTCTGCCTGAGAGCACCGCTGCCGAAGACGACAAGTGCGATCAGGACCGCGATGATTCCGATGACGACCAGAAGCTCGACCAAGGTGAATCCGGTTTGGTGCCGGCTCGGGTGGTGAATCTGCGTCATTCGAACCTCAATTTCGATGTCTTGACGCCGCGGGTGTCGCGACGCGGACAAGGCGGTTTCTGGAAATGATCATAACCGAGTTGAGGCACTGATCAATCCCGGGTTTGCAGATCCTCGATTTGTTCGTCGGGGAGCACGGCTTCGGCGGCCTGGTCAGGCTCTCGAACCGCCATATCGGGATTGCGATGCGGACGTTGAGCACCGAATCCAGCATTGGACGGCCGCCAGCCCGGAGGGGTGACGACCGGCAAACCGGTGGGGGGGATTTCTGATTCCCGTCCCAGCGACCAGAGCACGCCCTGTACGAGGAGCCGGCGGGCATCCTCGCTCCGAAAGTCATACGGGTGTCCGAGCGTGGTGAAGAACACGCGGTCGGGCAGGCCGGGAACTTCTCTTTCGATCGCCCAGGCGACCGGATTTTCCAGTGGGAACCGGTCGTGGCGTTCTCCATGAATCGACTTCAGGGCTCGACCGGACGCCAGTCGCGTGGTGCCGGGCGGAAGCGTGTCTGCGCCTCCCTCGACGTGATACAGCCAGGAATAGGCATCGAAGGAGCCGACGCCGTGAGTCGTGGGATGTGATTTTTCCGTCGGCGTCACGCGGGTGAGGGGAGCCTTGCCTTCGTCGAAGTGGCCGTGATGGGTGATCCACCGCTGACCGAGCACTCGTTGTGGCCAGACCTCGTTCAACGTCGAAGCGAGTTCATGATCTGGCGGATACCGGAAGGCATGGGTTGCGGTCCGCAGTCCGACGATCGGTCGCCCGGCGGCGGCGTGATTCAGGATCGGTCTCACCTGCGACTCCGGCAGTGCTCGGAACCTGGTGAACAGGATCAGAAGGTCGGCGTCGGCCAGGATCTCGGTTCCCGGAAGGTGATCGAGTCGTTCGGGATCGACGCGCCCTTCGGCGTCGAGACTGAAGAGCACCCTGGTGCGAAACCCGAAATCGCGCCGGAGGATCGACGCCAGCATCGGCAGGGTCTCTTCGCTGCGATATTCCTCGTCGCCGGAGATCAGTACCACCAGGGGAGACGGCTCGGCGGGGGGCGATGGCGGTTCCGCCGTGGCGAACAGCGTGAAGGCCAGAGGTACGAGGGTGAGAAGGGTCATGGGGTCAGCCTAGCTCCCGACATCGATGTTCGAGATGCGACGGTCGGAAGTTCCGCCGCCGCTTCAAGGATCAGGCTCGCGGGGTAGTCTCGGGGCAACCTCCTTCCAGGAATCAGACATGTTGAAGTTTCGAATCTCTTCGTTGCTGGCCGTCGGGCTGTTGATGCTCATCCGGCCGGAATTGCCGGTCGAGGCCTCGATGCTTGAATCTCGATCGCCAGCGGCTGACGAGATGAAACGGCTTCGAGTCGCCACCCTCGATCCCGTGGCCTCTCGTCGGTGGATCGGTGCGGGTTGGCAACCGTCGAGACTGCAGGATTGGCGTCTCGAGCAAGGTCGGTTGGTGAACGACGACTCACGGCTGCCGGTTCGCACCGCCCACGCGCTGGAGTTTCGCATCGATCCGGATGCCCCCGCTTCGCCCCTGATGATTCGAACCACCGTTCGTGCGGTCGGCGGCGGTGTTCTCGAACCGGGCGCCTTTGCGGGCATTCTTCTGGGTGCGGGCGGACCGGAGGTGGACGTTCGGCTCACCGCGCTGGTCCAACAGGTCCCCGCGCCCGATGGTGGTCTTCTGGCGGTGGTCGACGGAACCGGCACGCCGGCGATTCTCGACTTCTCCACCCCCAAGAAGGGTGGTTTCAGTTGGTCGTTGCCGCGCAACACCACGCTTGACGACCTGGTCAAGGTGCCGGGAACGAGGCGCATGGATGATGGTGATGTGACCTTCGACCCGGAGGAGGGCATCCTCGAGGTCGTGATCATTCCCAGGCCTGGAGATCTGTACGACCTTCGGCTGGAAGTCCGGAATCAGACCGGGCTGCTCGGCGCGGCCGAGGTCGATGGGATGACGCGGGATCGAATCGATGGTGGGGTTGCCCTGGTCTCCCATCGTGGGAATCGCAAGGATGGCCTCGGGTGGTCCTTCGACGGGTTGGAACTGGAATCCGACGACCTTGAATTCTGGCTTGACGATACCGATCACTCCTGGGGTCCGGTGCTGGCGACGACCTACACCCTGGATCGAGACGACGATGGTGTTCATGCGTTCAAGCTCACCGCACTCTTTCCGCCGATGGCGGCCGAAGACGTGGGCGTCGTCTCCTTGGAATTCGAGACCCGGGATGGGGCATGGCGGCCGATCGCCGAGGGAACCCTCGAGGACCTCAGTTACACGGTTCACTTCGAGGTTCCGGAGGTCGATGAGTACCTGGGCCGTCGTTTCCGAGTGTCCGGCTCCTGCAATGGAAGGCCGTTCACGCGTGCGGGCGAGATTCATGCTGCGCCCGTCGATCGTCCGCTGCGGATCGCCAGCCTGAACTGCGTGAAGAACGTGACGGCGCACAAGGCCTGGAATCGTTCCGGTGTCTGGTTCCCGCACGAGGATCTCGTGGCGAACGTCGCCATGCATCGTCCGGACTTCTACTTCTTCGCCGGAGACCAGATCTACGAGGGCGACATCACGGGTCCGGATCGCCGGAAGATCGTCCTCGACTATCACACCAAGTACCAGCGATGGCTTCGAGCGTTCGGAGATCTGGTGCGGGACCGACCGAGCGTCATCATCCCCGATGACCATGACGTCTATCACGGGAACATCTGGGGCGCCGGCGGAGTTCGCGCCAAGGCTCGCGACGGACTGACCGTGCAGGACGCCGGGGGCTACAAGCTCTCCGGCGAAGTGGTGAATGCCATCCATCGAACCCAGGTCGGAAATCTTCCCGCGTGCCGCGTTCCGGGGCCGATCGGACAGGGAATCAAGCCCTACACCACCCGGCTTCGCTACGGACCGGTGGACTTCGCGGTGGTGGCGGATCGCATGTGGAAGGATTCCGCGAGCGTCAAGGTTCCCGAGGCTCAGGTTCGCAACGGTTGGTTCCGCAATCCGGATTTCGATCCTCGGGCGGCGGACGTCGAGGACGCGGAATTCCTCGGCGGGTCACAGGAGACGTTCCTCGAAGAGTGGGCGACGTCGCGCGATCCGCGAAGTCCGCGAAAGATCGTGCTCAGCCAGACCCCGTGGGTCAACGTCGCGACGCTGCCCGTGGGACGCGACGATGGCGTGATTCCCAGTCTCCAGATCCACGCGGCCGGGGAGTACGCGGAAGCGGACGGCCCGGCGGCGGACACGGATTCCGGAGGTTGGCCGCAGTCGGCTCGGACTCGAGCCGTTCGAACCCTGGCGGCCGCCGATGCGATTCATCTCTGTGGTGATCAGCATCTGGGTTCGCTCGTTCAATATGGCGTCGACGACTACCGAGATGGCTCGTTCGCATTCACCCCGCCGGCGGTGGCGAATACCTGGCCAAGGCGGTGGATGCCGATCGAGTCCGGAGCCGATCGCTGGGAGGGTGCGCCTCGCTATGCCGGCGATTTCGAGGATGGTTTCGGCAATCTGATGACCGTGATCGCGGTGACCAATCCTGAGGATCGTGGCCTCGAGCCTCGTCGACTCTTCGATCTTTCGCCCGGTTACGGGATCATCGATGTCGCGCCAGGCAGTGGCGATGCGGTACTGGAGGCCTGGCCCCGCTGGGTGGAGCCGACTTCGGACGAGCTTCAGTATCCGGGGTTTCCGTTTCGAATTCCGCCGATGAAGTGATCGCAGGACGCGGTGGCTCCCCGGTTCACCGAGGCATCATGCCTTCGGTCCACGTGCAGAGACATCCGAGGGGTGCTGGTCGAGAATCGGACCGGAGTCCGGCGGATCATCAGCGCCGTTCCCACCCTCACGCCATCCTTGGATCGAATCCCAGGAGTAGAGTCCGATCGCGATCCAGATGACTCCGAATGCCACGATTTTCCCGGTGTTGATGGGTTCTCCGAACACCAGCGTCGCGAGCAGGAACTGACACGTCGGGGCGAGATATTGGAGTTGTCCGATCGTCGCAAGGCGGAGCCGGCGGGCGGCGGCCGCGAAGAGAATCAGCGGGAGGGCGGTCACGATCCCCCCCGCCAGAAGCAGGACGTCGAGCCTGGTGTCACCCGCGGCGAACATCGATTCGCCACGCCAAGCGATCATCAGTTCAAGCCCGAGCATGAACGGCAGGAGGATCGCCATCTCGATGGTCAGACCGGCGGTCGAATCCGCGTTCATCTGCTTTCGCAGCAGGCCGTAGGCACCAAAGGAAAGCGGGAGGACGCAGGCGATCCAGGGGAGACGATGCAGGAATTCCAACGCGGACGATGAGGCTCCGGCATCGGCCACGGGTGCCGCCGTCGCACCGATGATGTCCGTCCAGCCGAAGATGATCACGCCGATGACCGCCAGCCAGACCGCCGCCAGTTGCAGCGAGCGCAGCCGTTCGCCGAGCACGAACCGCCCGAGCAAGACGGTGACGATCGGGTTGATGAAGTAGCCGAGGCTCGCTTCGACCAGGCGATCCGAGACCACGGCGTAGATGAACGTGAACCAGTTCAACGTGATCAGGGCGGTGGAGAGCAGGAGGATCCCCACGTCGCGCCGGTTCTGGAGTGCCTTGCGTATGCGACCGTACCCGGGCGGCATGGCGAGCAGCAGCAGCATGACCGGGAGGCCAGCGAGCACCCGCCAGGCGAGCAGTTCGATGGGTGAGACTTCGGCCAGCGACTTGAAGTAGATCCCCGTCACCAGCCCCCACCACAGGTACGCCCCCAGCGCCTGGGCGACGCCGATGGATCCACTTCCGGATGTATTGCCTGGGTTTCCGGAGGGGGTATCAGCCACGGAAGGCGATCTTCAGCAGGGTGTCTTCCAGGGTCGCCTTCAAGTCGGGGGGGAGCTTCTCGCTGTCGTGGATTCGGTCGTAGCCGTGCTCGATCATCCGCAACGCGGCGATCTGGGTATCGACGCGATGGAGACGAGTGACGGACACCAGGAGGGGAATCCAGGCATCGGGCGCGGCATCGGCGTCGGCGAGGGCCTCGCTGAGCAGACCGATTCGAAGCGGCAGCCACCCGTCGGCGGGGCGGCTGGGCTCCGTGGTGTTCGGGGCGAGGAAACTGAGCCCGAGGTCGTAGCGCCCGGTCAGGAACAGATCGGACAACCCTCGGATGACGGCGTCCCGATCGGCGGAACCGTACGCCAGAGCATCGACCATTCGTCCGGCCGGAAGGGTTCGAAGTGATTTGACCGACTCGAGGGTCCGGTCGGGGTCCGGTTCGGAATCGTCGTACCTTGCGAGGGCGAGGAGGACCGGGAGGCGGTCGTCGAGCTGCGCGATCTGAACCGCTTCCGTCAGCCAGGCCTCGGGGTCGGGATCACTTCTCCGGCCTTCAGCGAGGCTCGCTCGAATCAGGGATTGAAGCGGACCGGGAAGGCGTTGGAGGTTGACTTCGCCTCCGAGCAGGGCGGTGGCTGCATCGGGGTATCGGCGGGCGACCGAGATGGCGGCCTTGATCCGGGTCTCGGGACGGACCAGCACTTCAGGATGATCCGTCTGCAGGTTGAGAATCGCCTCCGCGGCGTCCCGTCGATCCAGCTCGCCGATCACCGTGGGCCAGAAGGGATCCGTCCTCGACGGTGCGCGGTCGAGACTGATTTCGGGGCCCGGTCGGCCTTCGGTCGCGGCGAGGATCGTGGCCAGCACGACCGGGCGGTCGACCGGATCGCTGGCTTCCAGCAACTGCTGCCGCCGTCGGCTTCCGAGTTTCGCGATTTCATCCGCGGCGGTGGAAGGGGACCAGGTGAAGGGACGCCAGAGAAGATCGCGGGAGGTCAGTTCGAGTGAAAGATCCGTCGATGCCTCGGTCTCTGAAAGCAGTCGGACCCGGTCGGAGATGCGGACGGCGCGGTCATCGCCCGCGACCGCTCGAAGCGCTGCGATGCTTTTCGTGGCGGCCGCTTTCGGGTCGAAGGAAGTGGCGCCTCCGCTGAAGACGGCGTCAAGATAGGCGCGGCGGCTTCGTTCGTCATCGCATTTCCGGAGGCCAGCTTCGAGATCGACCTCGCCCGTCATGGCGTCCAGATGCCCTCGGGATCGAGCGGAGATCATCGGCGTGGAAGGCGTGGATCTCGCCAGCGATCGTGCTTCGGACTGGAATTGGTTCAGGCTCTCGGTGTTCTGGGCGGAAAGCGAACGGGGCCCGAAGATCACCGTGGTCAGGCAGATCGTGGCAAGGAGGTGCAGTCTGTTTTGGCTCGAGTCCGGCATGGGGCTGGATTCTATTCCCGCGATGGTGAGCGAACCGCTTCGTAGAGGTTTGAGGCTGGTGTTTTTCACGGGTCCCTCGGAAAAGCGGAGGCGGGGTGATTCTCGAGAATCCCGAAAAGGTTTGGTCAGTGTTCGGGTGTGGAGGTGTCCCTTCCATGAACCAGAACGGTCCTCGGATGGCCCGCTGGACCACAGATCTCCGATCCGAAAGCTCACGCCATGACCAAGTTCGCCTCAGACCTCGACCTCACTCTTGAAGAGGGCTTCTTCGCTGGTTGCCTGCTCGACGGTCCTCTGGTCGACGATTGTGGAGATGAGATCTCTGAAGCCGCCTCGGGCTCGGAGCTTGATTGCCCATGGTGCGGCTCGGGCGAGCCGTGCGGTCACCGGCTGGCCGAGGTCCGAGGCGGCCGTATCGCGCTCACGGGACTTCCCCGGCGAACCTCCCGGCACCTGCTGGGTCTGCACCGGCGGCTGGTGCTGGCCGTGATCGACGATCGACCGAAGCCCATTGAATGTGCCTCCCTTCTCGGCGCCGCTGGCCTGATGGCGGAAGTCGAAGCGGAATGGCACCGGTGTGGTGATGGGTTCTTTCGTGATCCGGACGTGGATGGTTGGGCCGAAATCCTTTGTGATCGAACGGCAGGGATCTTCTCCGACTGGTGTTTCCGACTCCTACGTGACCTCTCCTGCGGCACCGTCGATCGGGTCGATTCCTTTCGGCCCGAAGGCCAGGATCTGAACGAGGTCTGGGTCGCCGCGGAACCCGGTCTTCTGGCCGATGATGTCGAGGCCGCCCTTTCGGGGCGAGGCCGTGATTTCAATCACGATCCTCTGCTGTCGGTTCGTAGGATTCCCGCGTAGACGGCATCGGGGGAGTCCCGTTCGTCTTTCCCTCGGAGTTCCCTGCTCGACGTAGAATCACCGCGTCGCCCGGCATTCGTCGGGACCTTGGAGATCACGTCATGCCGGTCGCACTCTCTGGACTTCATCGTTTCCGTCGATCGATTCGTGTCGTCACCTCGGCGGCCGGAACGCTCCTTGCGATTCTGGCGCTCTGCGGTCCCGCCGTCGCTCAGGACGAACGTTCCGAATTGCCCGGCAAGGAGTCTTTCGCGGGACTTTCGATTCTGATCGGCGAGTGGTCGATGAACGGATTGACCGCTGCAGGACAGAAGGGCGTACCTGGGGAGCGTTTCTTCACTGCTCGCCAGAAGATCGATTGGATCGAACCGGGTTCATCACTCGGCGTCGAATGGTCGGTGAATCTCGACGACGGAACCGGTATCGCCAGCGGTCGCGGGCGGATCGCCTGGGATGACATCGCCGGTGCGATCGTGAACACGTATCGAGGCGAGGAAGCGGGCCGTCGGTTCTCTGGCAACGCGACGCTCATTGCGGAAGAATCAGGTGAGACGATGTTCGACTGGCGGGGGCATGAGACCGGCGGCACCTCGGACTCCGTCAATTTCGAGGTCACGTATCTCTTTCCCGACCAGAACCCCTTTCTGGTGGACTTCATTCCCACCTGCCTCGACGGAGACGCCGGCCCCGAGCCGTCGCGTTTCAGTTGGAAGCGGGTGAATCGCTTCGACGATGCCATGCCGCTTGCGACCGAACTGCTCGGTGAATGGACGCTGCGGAGTGGGGGCTCGGAATTCATTTCCGATGGCAGCCGACTCATCGTTCGGCGAGGTCGAGGTGGTGATTCTCTCTCTGTGACCGGCTTGGAAGCCGGAGAGGGGGGCGGTTTCCTCTTTTCGGAAGTCATCTGGATGGATCCCGCCACGGCTGAATTGAGCAGTCGTTGGATCGGCGCCGATGGCACCACGTTGAGCGGCTCCCCCTCCGTCGTGACCCGGGATGGTCGTTCCTCGTTCCGCGTCGAATGGACGATGGATGATCCGCCGGTCGATGGTTCGTCCATCCAGGAGGCACTGCCGGTCTCCTGGCTCACGGTTGACGGTGATCGGATGGATCTCACCTACACCACCGGTCTTTCGTCCGACCTCGACGATGATTCCGCATCCTCGCTTCCCTCGCCCATGGTCTGGGAACGGCTGACCCGCTGAGGTTTCGTGGCCGCCATTCCGCCTGAGACTCGGATGACTGGGCTGAGATTCGGATGGGGCTGGAATGGGGCTGGAATGGGGCTGGGATGGGGCTGGGACGGAGCTTGAGACCGCATGGCAACCGACTCCTGGATGGATCACATGTTCGGCAGGCGAGGATCCAGATGCTCGTTCTCCCCTCGGCCGCGAACCGGTTCGCTCGCCGGGCGACGGCTTCTGGTGTTGCTCGTCGTCTTGAACCCGCTCGCCATGGCGGCGGCCGAGCCGCCGTCGGTGGGCACTCCGAAAGGCATGACCTGGATTCCTGGGGGGGCGTTCACCATGGGTGGGGTCGGACCAGAGGCAAGGTCCGATGAATTCCCCTCGCACGTGGTCCGAGTGGATGGCTTTTTCGTCGGCACGCGAGAAGTGACCAATGCGGACTACCAGCGATTCGTCGACGCCACGGGATATCGAACGGTCGCGGAGCGGGCGGTCGATTGGGAAGAACTGAAGCAGCAGGTTCCGCCCGGCACGCCGAAGCCGGCCGAGCAACTGTTGCAGCCCGGATCTTTGGTCTTCACGCCACCCGATCGGCCGGTGTCGATCGACGATTTCTCGCAGTGGTGGACCTGGACGACGGGTGCGGACTGGAAGCATCCCGAGGGGCCGGATTCATCGATTCAAACCCGCCTTGACCATCCCGTGGTACAGGTCGCCTGGGAGGACGCCGTTGCCTACTGCGACTGGAAGGGCGGGCGATTGCCGACCGAGGCGGAGTGGGAGTTCGCGGCTCGCGGCGGCGTCAACGGGAAGCCTTTCGTCTGGGGGGGTGAGCAGATCGATCCAACCCGGGCCAACACCTGGAACGGGCGTTTCCCTGATCGAAACGACGTCACGGACGGACATGCTCGGACTGCGCCGGTGGGAACCTATCCACCCAACGGATACGGGCTCTTCGACATGGCCGGCAATGTCTGGGAATGGTGCTCCGACCTCTACCGACCCGACGAGTATGAACGGCGAGTCCGATCGCTGCCGGAAGGCGCGGTGGTGACGAATCCGACCGGACCGTCGCTGGCGGCCGATCCTCGAAACCCGAATCCTCCTTCGAGTCGCTCGCAGCGCGGGGGATCCTTCCTGTGTCATCCCAGTTACTGCTCGAGCTACCGGCCGAGTGCTCGGATGGCGACCACTCCGGACTCCGCGGCGAGTCACGTCGGCTTCCGAATCGTGATGACCCCCGGTCAGGCGAGAGCGGTCTCGGTCGCCAAGCCGATCAAGCCCGGGCAGAACGTTGTCGAAGACGCGGCCGCTTCGTCGGGAGAATGAATCTCCGGCCGACGGATTCAACCGTTTCTTGCGGCGAAGTCGTTCATGAAATCCACCAGGACTTCAGCGCCACGGCGCGGGAATGCGTTGTACATCGATGCCCGCATCCCGCCCACGAGCCCCTTCAGATTGACCATCCCGTGGCCGTCCGCTTCCTCGATGAATCGAGCGTCCAGTTCAGGAGAAGCAGTCTGGAAGGTGACGTTGAGATGACTGCGGCAACGTCGCTCCGCTCGACTGTGATAGAACCCGCCGCTGTTGTCGACGGTGTCCCAGACGAGTCCTGACTTTTCGGCGTTTCGTTTCGCCATCGCCGTCGGGCCGCCCTGGGCTTCCGTCCATTCGGCCATCAGGCCGATCACCCGGACCGCGAAGGTCGGTGGAGTGTTGAGAATCGAATGTGCCTTTTCGTGGTCTTCGAATCGAAGAATCGGTCCGAGCCGCTTCGATCCCTCCGCGAGGAAATCACGTCGGGCCACCACCACCGAGCATCCGGAGGCACCGAGATTCTTCTGGCCGGCGGCGATCGTCATCGCGTGGCGATCAAAAGGCCAGGGCCGAGAGAAGATGTCGCTGGTGAGGTCACCGATCAAAGGCCGATCAGTGATCGGTGGTCGGTCGTACCAGGTGCCTTCGCCGGTGTTGTTCGCACAGTAGAAGACGTATCGCGCGTCTTCCGGGATGTCGAGGTCCGTGCCCGCAAGGGCCGGATCGGGACAGGTGAAGGTATTTCCAACCCTGCCGTCGAACCCGATCTTCGCGTCGCCGACCGGCTGGGCTTCCTCGATGGCCTTGGCGGCCCAGACGCTGGTGTCGAGGTAGACGCCAGTGCCGCCGTCTTGAAGATAGTTCAGGGCGAGGAAGCCGAAGTTCACCGTGGCCCCTCCGGGCATGAACACCACCGCGTAGTCGTCACCGACGTCGGCGAGCCGACGAACGACCTGGGCGGCCTCTTCATTCGCTTGGTCGTACTGAGGTCCGCGATGTGAGTGTTCGAGCAGTCCGATGCCCGACGTGCCGAGGTCCAGGAGTTCCTCCTGGATCTGATCCACGACCTCGAGGGGCATGTGAGAGGGACCGGCGGAGAAGTTGTAGATTCCGAGGCGGGGCTCGGCGGACGGGGCGGTGAATGTGTTCGGCGTCGGCATGTCGACAGCCTATGCCCGAAAGCTTCGATGGTGCACCTTGAACGCTCGTTTCAAAGACTCGGCTATCGTGGCTCGGCCCGGCGCGATCAGGGCCGGTGATCGGGAGACCTTCATGAAGATCGTTCGCTTCATTTTAGCCCTCGCAGTGGGAATCGTGATCTTTTCGCTCACGGTGGCGGCCGTGGGGGCGATCGGCCACGGTTTCTACCCGCCGCCGGCCGAATTCCAGCAGATCGGTGACCGCATGAGCGATGCGATGAGAGCACAGGATCAGGCGGCTTTCGAACGGACCCAGGTCGAACTCGCCGAGGCGATGGCGGCGTATCTGCCCACCGCACCCACCGGTTCGTTCATCTTCGTGGTGGCGGCCTGGATCACCGGAGCATTCGTCGGCGGCGGGGTGGCGGCCTTCGTCACATCCTGGGGCCGGCGGAGTGTGGCGATGCTTGTCGGGGTCGCGGACGTGGGCGCCATCATCCTGGTGTCGAGTCTGCTTCCCGGTCCGGGCTGGATGCCCTTCGTGGGAATCGCCGGTTCCTTGATCGCGGCGTTCGCTGCCGGGACGTTGGTGGCCTCGGGCACTCGCACAAAGCCTTCTCTCTCAAGGAAGGCCGCCCCATAGATCCACAGGATCGATGGGGCGGTCTGGTCTCGCTTGGGTCCTCGTCGGTTCAGTTCCGACGTGCGGGCAGGTGCAGCAGGGTCGAAATCAGAGCCAGCCAGGCCGGTCGGATCGACGCGACGTGCCCGCGGTTGGCCAGGACCGCGATCGTCCGCCCCCGAACCACCACTCGGGCGGTCAGTTCGTCCAGGCCCGGCACCCGAAGACTTTCGGAGAGTGGACCCGGCCGAAAAGGGATTCTCCGACGCAGGCACGTCAGGGCTGACAGCGAACTGAACTCCGCAACGAGGGAATCTCCTTCGTTGCGGAGTGACAGGTCGTGCCCTTCGAACTCGAGACGAAGGTCGGATTCAATCTGAATGGGCATCGGTCAGGAGCCGTCGTGGGACCGGGTTCGAATCCGAAGGGTGCCGTTGAGCCGCCAGGGTGCGTTGCGGGCGTCCGAGCCGGTTCCGCTGGGGACTTCGACCGTCATGTCCTCGAACTGATAGATGATCTCGGCGTTCTGGCCGGTGAGACGTTCGTACAGGCCGATCGCCAGATCGGGCCAGTTGTGGGTTTCGGTGTTGCTCATCAGACTCTCCGTGAAGATGTGAAGTTGAAGGAATCTGCCGAAAGACAGAGGTGAATTTCAGAGGGCAAGCATGCCTTCGTCGGCGATCGGCCTCTGGGTGCAAATTCGTTCGTTTTCGTGGAAATCGTCACGAGAGATTCCGAGTCCGCGGACATTGGATCGACTGAGGGGAGGATCCTCATCCGGTCGGCGGCGGCGTCTTCAACAGGTTCGGTCAGGACACCCGCGCCCCCCCCGGAAGCATCCGGCGGAATCTCAATCACTCATCGACTTCATCTCGTGCGAAGCCGCTCGGGGCAGAACGATTGGTCCGGGGGGCGATGACCGGGTTGACTCACGGTGCGTCCCGACCCTCACTCGGCCTTTGAAAGCCATCACCCCCGGAGGAGAACTCCGGGGGCGTTGAGAGAGTGGGCGATACTGGACTCGAACCAGCGACCTTCCCCGTGTAAAGGGGACGCTCTAGCCAACTGAGCTAATCGCCCGCGGTGTGCATCGTATCGAAGCGGCCGTCCGCCCGGCCGGCCGGTCAGTCACGGGGTGGTTCGATCCGAATCGTGTCGCCAGCGGTGAAAGGGCCGGGATGATCGGAGATGCTTCCGTCGGCCCAACGAACCGAGACCGCCGCCACCGGACCGGGGGTCGCCACCACGTGACTGCTGGCGGAGGCGTAGCCCACGGTGGTGTGAATCGGATGGATCTCCATGGCCGGAGTCTCGGTCCCGGGGGCGGCGTCCGGATCACGGCGGTCGACGATGAGTCGTGCCCCGAGGGCGGGGCCTCCACCCGCGGTTCGAAGGTCGAATCGCACCGGAGTCGAAGTACCGGGGGCGGGGGTCCGGATCAACAGTCGTGCGGGGCCGTCACGGGAGGTGGCCAGGAGATCGTCATGTCCATCGCCGTCGACGTCGCCAACCGCGATGCCATGGGTCGCTTCCGGGAGGAGATCCGGGTTCCAGGCGTCATCCACCTTCATGAACCGGTTCTTGGGTCCGAAGGTGTAAAGAAGATCGCTCTCGGCGTACGGGCGATCTGGCCGTTCCGCACGAGTCTCTCGCATCACCCTTCCGCAGGCGACCAGCAGTTCGGGGCGGCCATCGACGTCGAAGTCACGGAAGATTCCGTTCCAACGTGTTCGTTGCCGCGATGCGGCGGCGATGCCCCAACCGGTGGCTCGATCGAAGAAGTTGCCGTCATTGTTCTGAAACAACCCGTCGGATTCGCCCTTGATGTTGCTCACATGGATCTCGAGATCGCCGTCTCGGTCGAGATCGTGGAACGCGACCGACATGCCGGCTCGAGGGCTTCCGTCCAAACCGGTGGCACAACCACGGCTTCTCGCTTCCTCGAGGAAGGTGCCGTCCTGTTGGTTGATCCAGAGCCGGTCCGGGTTCTTGTCGTTGGCGACGAAGAGATCGGGCCAGTCGTCGCCGTCGAGATCGGCGGTCGCGACGGCGAGGCCGTTGCCCGCCGCGTTCGCGATACCGGATTCCTTGCTGATGTCGATGAAGCGGCCCGAACCGTCGTTCTGGAGCAGCCGGTCGGGAAGGCCGCGGCTGTAGATCTCGGGATTGCAGTAGTCGCGGCCCCCCTGGGCATTCCGGCATTCGACTTCGATTTCCGGCGACCAGTCCATGTAACGGGCGATGAAGAGGTCGAGGTCTCCGTCGCGATCATGATCGATGAAGCATGGCGCGACGGAAAAGCCGTCGTCGTTGGCGAAGGCTTCGTCGGGAAGTGATGAGAACCGGCCGCCACCGTCGTTGATGAAGAGACGATCTCGGCCGAGATTGGCGAGGTAGAGGTCCAGATCGCCATCGCCGTCGATGTCACCCACCGCGATTCCGAATCCGAACCCGGTGTCTCCAAGGCCGGACACTTCGGTGTCGTCGATGAAATGACCATCGCCCTGATTTCGAAAGAATCGATTGCGACTCGTTTCCGGATCGGGCGCCGCATCGAGGTCATGACCGCTCACCAGATAGGCGTCCAGATCACCATCATCATCCGCGTCGAAAAGAGCGCAGCCGAGGCCGAAACTCTCCGGAAGTCGATGTCGACCTCGGGCGCCACTGTCGTGGGTGAAGTCGATGCCTCGATCCGCGGTCCGGTCTTCGAACCAGGCGACGGTGCGCTGCGTCGTGGTCGCCGATGAATCCTTTTCCGGGGCGTTCGACTCCCTCGAGTCGTCAACGCATGCGCCGAGGAGGATGAAGGTGGCCAGGCCGATGAGAAGTCGAGGCAGGATCATGGGTTGTTCGCTCGATTGGTGCAGCGTTCCGCTTCCGCGGTCCATCGGAGACGTTCCGTGGCCGAATCCGCGTGCTCGGCCGCTTTCAGAAAGGCGTCGGACGCACCGAGGTGATCCTCGTCGGCTTCAAGCACGAACGCCCGGATCTGCCATCCATAACCAATGGTGGGATTGATCTCGATCGCTCGCAGGCTGGATGTCCGAGCCTGTTCCCGGAGGTCTTCCTTTCCCGCGTTCGCGAGGCGAAGACTCACCAGGGCATCGAGGGCCCAGTATTCATGGTCGGGGGGATTGACGCTTCGAACCGCATCAAGCGCGATCTTCGCGTCTGCGAACTGCTCGTCCTGTTTCAGCAGATCGGCGGCGATGACGCGAAGCATCGGAAGTCTTGGGCGTTGGGCGATGATCCGGCGGATCTGCTGCAACGCGATCTTCGGGGGCGAGGAACGTCGGATGCGGACCGCTCGGATCAGATCTGCCTGTTCGTGACGTGCGAGGGGGGCGAGTTGGGCGAGCCATGGGTCCTCGAAGAGCCGAATGCCTTCGGCGGCATTCGGGAGATGGGCTTGAACCAGATCCCGATCGCGAACGGCGTTTCCCACGTTCACGGCCAGGCGGCTCGAGACCGGGTGCGGCCGTTCGGCGACCAGTTCGTCGATCATGATCCGGGCTTCGGCATGGCGTCCTGATTGCAGTGCCAAGGGAATCGACACCGTTGCTCGCCGGAGAAGGTCCACGGTTCCCGGGGCGGCCTGTTCGAGTGCTTGCTCTGCCCCTTCGATGTCACCCTGTTCGAGCCGTCGATGGGCGAGGGTCACCCAGCCTTCGAGGTGTTCCGGAGCCAGGGACAGTGATTTCGAAGCGTCCCGGTCCGCGTCGTTGAAGCGGCCGAGTCCGTGCAACGCCTCCGCCCGGCGCCAGAGCACCAGTGGCGTCGACACCTCGGGAAGTTTCAAGGCCTGGTCGTAGGCGAGGATGGCTTCTTCCAGCCAGAGATTCATCAGGCAGACATCGCCGTATTTCGCCCAGGCGACCGCGGAGTCAGGGGCCTCCGCGACCATCGCGGCTCGACTTGAAATCAAGCGTCGTGAGATCGGGTCCAGTGACGTCAGCGGCTCGGGACGGGGGAGGAGCATCACCTCCTCGACCGTGGTCGCGGGATCCTCCTGACCTGCGTTCGTGGGCAGGGTGGCCGGGTCCTCGCAGCCAGGGAGGGCGGGGATCCCGAGGATCAGGCCGACGAGAATGATTGAGCGGATGATTTTCATGGGGACGTTCAAGGGACGCGGGGGACGATCCGGATCCACGCACTGAAGGGTACGAACAGCACCAATGGTGGTTCAACCGGCAGGGGGCCGGGTACCGCTTCATCGAGACATCGGGAGCAGAACTCCAACTTCTGGGTCCAGCTCGCTCAGGATCGATGACGGCATCACGCTATCAACCTTAAAAACAGTTCTCGGACGTTTGGTCGTTCGGGGCGGGGTCGGCCTGAATCGTCGGAGTTGCCAACCCCCGAGCGGGGGGCGAGCATGCAGACATGAATCGACGACTCGCCCATTGGAATCTCTTCGTCTTCGTCAGTTGTTTCGTCGCTGGAATCGGCGGGAATCCAGCCGTCGGGGACATCTCCCTTCCCGCGGTGTTCGGCGATCACATGGTGCTTCAGCGTGATCTACCGGTCCCCGTCTGGGGCAAGGCCGATCCCGGTGAGCAGGTCGAGGTCGCGTTCGGAGGGCGGACGTCCTCGGCGATCGCGGGGGAGAACGGCCGCTGGCGGATCGATCTGGAACCATTCGAGGCGTCCGCGGAATCACGAACCATGTCGGTTCGCGGAAAAAACCGAATCGAGATCCGCGACGTGCTGGTGGGGGAAGTCTGGATCTGTGGTGGTCAGTCGAACATGGAGTGGACCGTGGCCCAGTCCAGCGACCCCGCCGCCGAGAGGATCACCGCGGATCGCCCGACCATCCGGCTCATCAAGGCTCCGCACGTCACCGCGAATCAGCCGCAGGACGACATCGCGGCATCCTGGACGGTGTGCAGCCCGGAGACCGTCGGTGGTTTCACCGCGGTCGGCTACGCCTTCGCTCGTCATCTTCAGGATGAACTGGACGTGCCCGTGGGGCTGCTGTCCATCAACTGGGGCGGTACTCGGATCGAACCCTGGATCTCGATCGAGTCTCTGGCGGCGGCCGACCTTTCGAAAGCCGCGATGAATCGGCAGACGGGTGCGGTCAAGGAATTTCGTCGCATGAGCGAGGGTGATCGTTTCGAGCGAGAGGAGCGGATCCGTCTGGATCGGGAGCGTTCCACGGCGACCTACATCGACGCGCAGCTGGCCTCCGACCCGGGAATCCCCGGAGGTTGGATCCGAACTGGATTCGATGATGCGAATTGGAAGACCGTCGACCTCCCGAAGGCGTGGTCGGCGACCGATCCGTCCCTGGCCGGATTCGACGGTACGGTCTGGTACCGCCGGACCATCGACATTCCCGAAGATTGGGTGGGTCGAACGCTCATCCTGCAGTCTGGTCCCATCGACGACAGTGACGTGGTGTGGTTCGACGGCGTTCGGATCGGATCGTCGGTCGAATCGCACGGCACTCGGCGGAGCTACCGGATTCCCGGCCCGATCGTGAAGGCCGGGCCACGTTCGATCACCATCATGGTCATCGATTCGGGGGGCGAAGGCGGATTCGGAGGAGCTCGCGGAGCGATGCGAATCGGTGTCATGGATCGCCGCGCCGCGGAGCCGACTTTTCTACCGCTGGCAGGTGAGTGGCGATGGCGAAAAGGTGTGGGACACCAGGGAGGAAGGCCGAACGTCGCACCGGCGAAACTGGTCGAGCCCGGCGTCCAGCCCACGGACTACGCAGCACTTCACAACGCGATGATTCGTCCGTTCGTTCCGTACGGCGTTCGCGGCGCCATCTGGTATCAGGGGGAATCCAACGAGGGCGAACCGGAACGCTATCGCCGGTTCATGCCGATGCTGATTGAAGACTGGGGTCGGGCCTTCGAGCGGGATGATCTTCCATTCGGCATCGTCCAACTCGCCGCGTACAGGGCCTTCAAGCCGGACCAACCGGTGGAGGAGGCTTGGCCACGGTTGCGGGACGCTCAGTCGATGACGGCGGCTTCGATGCCCGGCGTGGGCCTCGTCGTCACCACGGACATCGGAGATGCTCGAGACATTCATCCCCGCAACAAGCGTGAGGTCGGCCGTCGGATGGCGGCGTGGGCCTTGAACGATCATTACGACAGGCCCAACCAGTCCTCCGCCAGTCCAAGAATCGTCGAGTGCAGGCAGACGATGCGTCCGGAAGTGGGCGGCGTGGCCATTCAGGGTTTTCGGCTCGAGGTCGAGAATGCGATGGGTGGACTGCAAACTCGGGATGGTGAGAGCGTTGACGGATTCGCGGTGCAGGGCCCCAGTGGCAAATGGCATTGGGCGGAGGCCGAGTTCGGGGACGATGGCCGTTCGGTCATCGTGTGGAGCGGAACGGTGCCGGATCCGGTGGCCGTCGCTTACGCGTGGCAGAACAATCCCGAGCGAGCGAACGTCACGGGATCGACCGGTCTCCCGCTCGACCAGTACCGGGGTCGGTGCGACTGACACCATCGTAAGAGGGGGGCAAACGCCCCAATCGAGCTTTGATTGGCAGGTCTTTCCGTGTTCACTGTCGCAAAATGAATCGAGATCGCTACCTTCCAATGTTCACACCGGGGCACGGTTGGATTCCATCTGCATGAATGGATTCCGGCCGTCGACCTCGGCCGGGGAGGTCCCGGGAGTGAAGAGTAAGTACCGGTCGATTTCCCGTTCGGGGAGTGGGCGGACTTCGAATCCAGAAGCGGTGCGGTAGCACTGCAGACATCAAGAAGCCTCTCCATTCCGGGGGGGTGTATTCCGGAGGTCAACACGATGAAAGTGATGAACAGAGCCACATTCGTGGCCGGTGGTCTTCTTGCCGTTTTCGCGTCCTCGGTCGTGGCACAGGGTGACGTGGTCGTTGGTGATTCGGTCTCTCTTTCCTTCGAGGGAGTATCGCCGTCCCGGGCCGTTTCCTGGACCTTTGATGACGGATCCACGGTGAACACCGGCACGAACGCGGCGGGTGTGTTCAATTGGAGCGGAGGCGTGAAGTCGTTCTGCATCCAGTTGGAAGAGAACATCTCCAACGGCACGACGGTCGACTACGACGTCGTCGAGCTCGAGAATCTTCCCGATCAGCCTCCGATGCCCGGACCACTGGGTGACGCCCGGGCCGAGGTCATGCGCGATCTCTACGCTCGAAACTACGATTTCGTGATGTCGCAGACTGGAAGCGATGCTCGCGATTATGCGGCGGCATTCCAGGTCATGGTCTGGGAGATCTCCCATGAACTGAGTGCTGACACCACTGATGCCAGCTCGGTTCTCGCAGGCCTTTCGATCAACGCGGGGCAGGCATCCTTCAACGCCAGTTCGAACGTGATCGGTTTCGCCCAGATCATGCTTGACGGACTCGGCGACGGTGGATTTCTTGGCTTTTCCAAGGTGATCGGCCTCACGGATGAGAACCGTCAGGACCAGCTGACCGTAGTGCCTGGTGCCGGGGCCCTTGCGGGACTCGCAGGCGTGGCGGCCATCCGTCGTCGAAGACGTCGAGACTGATTTTCTGCTCGATCCGAATCTCACCCTTGTTGGGTGAGCGGCGGGGAACACGAGCTTGAAATCACGCCGGGCGGTGCCGAGCACCGCCCGGCGTTGTCATGTTCAGGGGGTATCACGCCAGGCGCCGAGCGCTCGTGACGGAAATTCGCCATCCGGAGTCCTCAGGACCAGGTGCCCATGCTGCACGTTGCGCCCACTGTGGGAGAACTCCACCACCAGTACCGGCGAGACGAGGCGCCACTGATGCGGTCCGTCTCGATCAGTGTCGCCGCACCAGGCGAATGTGATGTCGTGCGAGGGAGTGCGTCGCCAGGCATCTCGAAGTGGTTTGGCCACGGCTTCCGGGTGAAGTCGCAGGAGATCGTCGACGATGGCATTGGCGTGGTTCCGGGCTTCGGCGTCGGCCTTTGAAAGAGGCAGGCCGCCTTCGAGGTTCCATCGCCCGGGTGCCTTCATCGCGGTCCGCAGGTCGCCCGGAAGTCCGCGTGGATCCATCGCGGTCCTCCGTGAATCGCCGCGGAGTCCATCGAGAATCGCGGCGGCTCGTCGATCTTCGACGCCGAGGGGCTCGCCGTTCACGTCCTCGCGGACCACCGAACCGATGAAGAGTGGCGTGATGCAGACCACCTCTTCCCCGATGAATGTCTGGTGGATCGAAAGATGATGGCCTTCGATGCGCCAGGACCAGGCCGGCGGGTTCTCCACGGTTCCAAGTCCGAAGAAACGGATGCGAAACTCATCCGGGCCGGTGTGGACGCCGCCACCTCGATGCTCGATCGGCTCCGTGGCGCGGATCCGATCGATTCGGGCGACGCCATCACGGCCCAGGGCTTCCGTCATGAACAACGACCATGCCGATCGCTGGTCCAGGTCGAGGTCACCGAGCCGAAGGCCGGTTCGTGGTTCCGGAAGATAGGACCATTGGACTCGATCGGGGGCGG
Organism: Phycisphaerae bacterium; assembly: GCA_002683195.1. The sequence continues at coordinate 12,668 of NYSW01000079.1, read as the reverse complement.
AGATCGGTGCCGATGCTTGCGCTCGCGACGTGTCATCAAGGGTCTGCAGGAAGGCTTGAGCCCGGGCCAGGGGATCGCCGGGATCCGCGAAACAAGGCTTCGACATCGTTGCCGCGAAAAGCAGGCAGGCGATGGCGGTGGCCGCACCGGTTCGATGGCGAATCAAGGCAGGGATGAGACTGTTCCAGGGGATCATTCGTGACATGAAGTCTGCACGATATCTCGGCCTTCCTTTGTTCGATTGGAAAATGGACGGCCGCTCGATCATCGACATCCGGGCGAAAAAAGGAGTTGTTGCATCCTCAGGGGGCAATCACACCAGGTGATGATGCCCTGATGGGAACCGTGGAATATCGATCCGCATCAGTGATTCGTCGACAAAGATTCGATCCGGAAGGATCCGAGGTTCGAGCATTCATCGATGACAATTCGAAGGCGGAGTCGCTTGAAACGGCCGTGGTCTCGATTTTCGCGGCGGTCCGTGGCGGAAATGGTCTGGGGCGACCTTTCCAGAAGCCGGGGGGTTGTTGACGCTGACCTGACATCAGTTCAGGATGAATTGATGTTCAAACCCAAGATTCGCTCGGCTCTCTTCGCCGTTCTCGCTTCGATCCCGATGTCGGCATGTTCGAGTTCGTCCGAGGTCGAGCCGTCGCATGGTTCCGTCGGGCATCGCTACGACACCCTGCACGATTTGTGTCGATCGGGAGAGGCCACCCCTTCGGGGGTGCGGTCCTTCCTGGACGCTGGCGCTGATGTCAATGCCCTGCAAAGGATCGAGCTCGCGGAATTCGATCTGGGGATCGACATGGATGACGATGGTCAGCCGGATCATTCCCACGGCGACATGGCGCCGATTCATCTTGCCGCCCTGGCCTGCGATGTGGAGGTACTCGAGTACTTGATCGACTCGGGGGCGGACGTTCATCTTCCCGGATACGGGGACCGGTTTCCGATTCATCTCGCTTCCTTCGCCAACGACCAGGTGGTGATCGAGGCACTTCTCGACGCCGGCGCGGATGTGATGGCCAGGACCTGGAACGACTCGACCCCTCTGCACCTCGCCATGATTCATCAGATGGAAGTCGAAATAGTCGAGACGCTGATCGAGGCCGGGGCCGACGTCGAAGCGATCAATCAAAATGGCGTCACCCCGCTGCTCATCGCCAGCAAGAGATCCGATCAGGTTCCCGTCATCAGATATGTCCTGGCCGCCGGTGCGAATGTTCACGCCACCGAAAAACATGGAAACACCGCGTTGCACGATGCTTCGCAACGAACAGATGATCCGGAAGTCATCCGGATCCTGATCGACGCCGGGGCTCGGGTGGACGCTCGGAACCACGGGGCCCACACCCCGCTGCACGCCGCCGCGCAGTCTTCCGGACATCCGGGGGTTCTTGAAGCCTTGCTGGAGGCGGGGGCGCTCGTCGACGCGACGACCGCGGAGGGCGTCACACCGCTTGAACTCGCCATCCAGATGAATGTCGAGCCCCAAGTCCTGACGACGTTGATCTCCCATGGTGCGGTGGTCGACCAACCGGGGTCTGATGGCTGGACGGCACTTCATGTGGGGGCACGATTCCGAAACGTGGATCTGCTGGCGGTGCTGATCGACGCGGGCGCGGATCTCGAGTCCACGGGGCCGGATGGGAAGACGGCGCTTCATTACGCCGCGATGCGAGAAGGCGATGCATCGATCATGGCGCACCTTCTGGACGCGGGCGCTTCGGCCGATGCGATGACTGGTGATGGACTGAGCCCCCTGCATGTGGCGATCGGGGTCGGTGGCGATCCGGAAATGGTCGGTCTCCTTCTTGCGGCGGGTGCGGATCCAGAGGTCGAATTCACGGGGGCGATCCGGCCGATACACGCGGCTGCCAGTTCTGCGAACAAGGAGGTCCTCGAACTCCTGATTCAAGGCGGAGCCGACATCACGGCGAAGACGGAGGCCGGAAACGGACCGTTGCACCTCGCGGCTGAATTGAACGACGATCCTGCGGTCGTCGCGTGCCTGCTGGAGGCCGGCGCTTCGGTCGGCCGCCGAAACGGAGCGGGTTGCACCGCATTGTTCACCGCGGCGATGGCGAATCCCAATCCGGAAATCATCGAGCTACTCCTCGCTGCGGGAGCCCGTGTCGATACCAGGAGTCGAGAATCCCTCACTCCGCTGCATGCCGCGGCACAGTTGAATCCCAATCCGGAGGTCATTCGGCGGCTCGTGCTCCATGGTGCCGATCCGAATGTCCTCGACCGATCACTCGGCACACCGCTTCACCGCGCTGCCGGCGGTAATCCGAATCCCGAGGTCCTCCGGTCGCTCCTTCTCGGAGGAGCCGAGGTGAATGTCGGCAACAACCTGCAACTCACGCCTCTCCACATGGCGGCAAGTCAGGGGAGCAGCCTGGAGGCGGTTCAGGCGCTCATCGAAGCAGGCGCGGACGTCGAGGCCAGGTCTTCGTTCTCTCTGTTGCCCGGATCAATGACCCCGCTGCATGCGGCGGCTCAACTCCAGTCGGATCCTCGCATCATCAAAGCGCTTCTCGACGGCGGTGCCTCGGTCGAGACTCGGGATCGAGATGGAGGGACCGCTCTTCATCACGCTGCCCGCCACGCTCCGCAGTCTCGGGGTCTGGAAGCCCTGATTGCTGGAGGTGCCGAGCTCGAGGCGCGGGATACGCAAGGATTCACACCGTTGCACGTCGCAGTGCAGTCGAATCGTGAGGTCGAGGTCATTGCCGGCATCATCGATGCCGGCGCCGATGTCAACGCCCGCGCACGGGATGGTCGAACCCCACTTGATGTGGCGATGTTCACGCATAAGAAGGTGCTGCGAGATGCCGGCGGTGAAAAAGGTTCGAGGCTCGATGCCCAGCGGCCCCGTTGATCGATGCTCTTCAAAAGGCTGATCACCCGGGCATCGACGGTCGAAGCCTCCAGACGGAATGAGCACCGGTCTTCCCCCCCGGTCGAGCGTGCCTCGGTCGTGAAGAGCGGCCGCCGTCGATGGCTTGGAACCTGATGGGGGTTGGTGCCATCGACCAAGGGAAGGCCTTGATCCCTTCCGTGATGAATTTCTGATCCCGTGAGCGAGAATTTCTCGCTCAAGGGGTTCGTTTCATCTTCCTGCTTCCAGAGCTGGAAATNNTCCGGGTCGGATCCCCCGCCGCGACAGAGCCGCCTGCATGGCGATGCGGATGAACGAAGAAGCCCTCGGAACCGATGGAGTTCCGAGGGCTTCAGTGGGCGATATTGGACTCGAACCAACGACCTCTGCCATGTGACGGCAGCGCTCTAGCCAGCTGAGCTAATCGCCCGTCTGTCCTCCCCGTGAAGGGAGGACCGCAAAGTATACCCGTCCTCGCGGTGGGAACAACCTCCACGGAAGGACTGGGAAACGAGTCCCATCGGGTTTTCGTATCAATCCGTGATCGTCTGGTCGAAGGTTCGCTGGAGCGACGAGGCCACGTTCTCGACCACTTCCGCGCGGGCCGGGCCGGGGCCGGTCGTCGGCTTGGGAAGGGACAGGGGACTCCAATCCGGTCGGCCGCGAGCGGCCCGACACGCCTTGATGAAGGCGTCCTCGAGTCCTTGGTCAGCCAGGTCGCGGCTGATTCCTGAATCGATCGACGTCGGTTCGATCGCGGCATGCCCGCGGGCGAGAAACGCCCGAATGGTGGCAAGGGCGCGAATCGCCAGCAGTTTCGTCGCGGCGTCACCGAGCCGGACCTCGTCCTGGCCTCGCCAGCGACGAAGCATTTTTCGACTGCTCGCGCCGGCGGCCCCCAGCGCCGCGCCGAGGGTTCCCAGGGCTGTGAATCCTCCGAGGCTCACCCCGCCGGTTGCGAGATCGACCATGGCGCCGGCGGCAACCAATCCGGCTCCGGTTCCGGCGGCCCAGAGGCCGGCTCGTTCCAGACTCGCGGGACTCGCGAAGTCGACACCGCCGAGCGCCTCCACGATCTCGAGCGAGGTTGCGGTGGCTTCGTCACCGGAGAAGCCGAAACACGCTGCGATCATCGTCCGGCTTTCCGCTTCACGTTCTCTGGTTCCGGTCAGAAGGCGTTGAACGCCGTTGTCGAAGGCTTTGCGTCGCGCGATCTCCGTGTCTTCCGCAGCGGAATCGGGTGAATCGGTGATCACCGTGGCGGAGGCGGCATCCACGATCAGTTCCGCGGCGACCTCGATCGCGGAATCGATCGCGGCTTTTCGTCCGGCAACACGCCACCCGATCCAGCGGTCGATCGCCGCATCGTGGGTCGGGGCCAGGGTACGGATGGCTTCGAGGAGTCGTCGTTCCCCCGCATCATCGAACACCACGGCGTCGTAGGCCACGGTCGCATGCAGACCCTGTCGGGCGCAGGCGTCTCTCCATCGTCCAGCGTCTGCTTCCGGGCGAGCGATGAAATTGAGCACGGGTACGAGAGGACGAGCGGTCGACGCCAGGACCACGAGTTCATCGAGGTGTCGAGGGCGAGGCTGATCGCGGGCATCGATCGTGTAAAGGAGAACGTCGGCTTCGAGCGCTGCGCGGATCGATTCGGCTTCGAGGGCGAGATCATGTTCGTCTCGGGCGGCCGGGGTCGCGAGGAATCGATCGAGCAGCGTCCGCGGGTCGTCGTGCCGGTCTCGCCGGCACGCTTCGATCGAATCCCGGAGTCGCAGGGAATCCTCCAGCCCGGGAGTATCGAGAATGGAGACCAGCGGGCCGCGTTCATCGTGGATGTCGCCCACTTCCACCGTGCGGGTGGTTCCCCCGCGAGGGCTGACCATTCCGAAGTCGCGACGACGAAGAAGGGTCTGAAGCAGGGAGGTCTTCCCGGTGTTCGCATGTCCGACGACGGCGATTTTCAGGGTTTTCTCCTTCATGAGGAGGTCTCCATCGCCTGAACCACGCGGCGTCGAGTCGCGGCGAGCCAGCGTCGTGCGGCGTCGGCATCTTCCAGCCTCGGGATGTCTTCGGTCGGCCCCGAGATCGCGGCGAGGGTCGCTTCGGTCCGAATCTCGTCCCCGGTCTGGGCCCACCAGAGAACGGCGGTGGTGGTTGCGGCGAAGACCGCTTCCCCGAGCTCCTGTCCGGCGAGTCGCTCCTTCGGAGTTTCGCCACTGGCAGGAGGCGTTCGTCGTGCAAGGGAGAGAAGTCCTGCCAGCCCGGCTCCCGCCCCGGCCCATCCCGGCATGGCCACGAGGACCGCGGGGGCCACGGTGGCCGCAGCGGCGCAGGCCGCGACGCCTAGAACACCGCCCACCCCGGCCCAGGTGACGCCTCGTTGAAGGGGACGAGGCAGCAGGTCGATACCGATTCGTCGAATCGCTTCGAGGCGTCGGACCGAGTCGTGGGGGTCGATGTGGATCAGGTCGCCCAGGGCGCCCGACCAGTCGATCTCGTGGATCACCGATCTTCGATTCGGGTCGGCATCGAATTCCCGGGCCAGTTCGAGGAGGCAGGTCGCCAAGGCGTCGTCGTGGGGTAGTGCGGTCTCGCTCGAGCCGTCGAGGTGTCGACCGATGATCGCCAGGGCGGCGTCGAGCCTTGCGGGGTCGGGCGGATCCTCCCGTGCCGCGGACGGACTTCGGCCGGTGATCCGCTGGAACAGCAGGGTTCGACTCGAGTTGGTGGAACATTCCAGATCCACGTCGAGACTTTCGAGCCCGAGTTCCTTCAAGGTTTCACGCCAGTCCCCGACCCGGATCGCGACGTTGGCCGGCGGTTCGGATCTTCGGAGGTGGTCACCGCCGTCGAGGATCACCAACGGTGGGATCACGGCATGGTCTGCGATCTCGCGAAGTCGCCTTCGAACACCCCGGTCCGGGGTGTTCGGCAGCCATGCGATGATCACCAGTCCGAGGTCGCGTTCACTGGAGATGGTGGCCACTCGCTCGACATCGGCGACCTGATCGATGGTGCCGAGGTCCTCAAGTTCCGACAGGCACTTGGGGAGTGGCGCCGCCGTCGTGGGGCGCTCCATCTCGACTCGGTGTGTGATTCGGAGGGACGCATCGGTTCGTATCGGTTCCGGTGGCTGGGGCGTGGCGAGCGGCGCCGCCGGGGCGGAGCGAACGTGTACGGCTCCAGGGATCCGGGTGCCTTTCGGACGCCATCGTTCCGCTCGCCAATGGCCGATGCCCGCGTTGCCGAGGGTCCAGAGGCCCATTGGCAGGACGAGGTAAAGCCCGATTCCTGCGGTGAGGAAGCGGATCCAATCCCGACGGAGTTCCAGGGCTACCGGATCATCCGCAGCAGCAGTGGGTGGGTTCGCGACTGGAATCAGGTTTTGAAGATCACTGAAGCCCGGTATGGCCTGGATGGGCGCGGCGGCCGTTCGGGTGACGCTGCGACCGAGAGACGGTGAGAGCCACGAACTCTCCCATCCGAAGCCGTAGGCCACTCGTGCCGTGGACAGCCAGATGGTGCCGATCGCGGCGAGGCCGTAGACGGTCCAGAAAACCCCTCCGCCCGCACTGGCGAGTCGTCGACCGCTCCCATTCGCGAGCATGGAAGAGGTGTGTCGGACCGTGGCCTCCACCAACGCCGACGAATCTGCTTGCCGACCGCCGCGGCGAATCATCCTGATCAGACTGAGGGGGATCAATCGGCCGAGGATTGGCCTCGCGTTCCGGCGAAATGCGAGAAGCATCAGGGCTCGCAGGATGATGATCAGCCACGGAAGCACGACCGTGCCGGCGAGGAGGAGCGGGGCATGGATGGGGGTGTCTGCGGGGCGAATGAGCTCCGCGGTTGCCGTCCATCCGGCAAAGGCGCCGAGCAGGGCGAGGACCAGAAGGCCGATGCCCGCTCCGAGCACACCTCGGTCGGTGAGCCGACGGGCGCGTTCGATCGTGGCGGGGTCTCGGGAATGCCCGGCGTCCGTGGCCGCGGCGCGAGCCACCCGGTCGCGCCAGGTGCGGGCCGGGGGAAGCGGATCGACGGAATCGTCGGCGGGGTTCACGAAAAGGATTGTCGCTGCTTCGACCGCCGTGTGGGGATCGAATTGTCTTGAATGTGAATACGCCGCCGTGCGGCGACGGCGGCGTTCATGATTCGGAGAACGGGCCGCGGTCTTTCAACCGGGCGGATCTCAATCGTTCGAGGAGGTGGTCGCTTCGCTCTGGAAGGGACTCTTCTCGCCACCGGTCTTGGGATCGTGGTGATCGGAATAGGCCTTCTTGTCCAACTCGGGACTGGAGGCTCGCTCCGATTCGACGTCGATGTCGTCTTCGATGCCCTTGATGCCCTTCTTGAACTCGGTGATTCCCTTGCCGAGGGATCTACCGACCTCAGGCAGGCGGCGTCCGAAGATCAGCAGACCGATGATCAGAATGATGATCCACTCGGTGGTGCCGGGCATTCCAAAGCCGAGAACGAAGGTTGGCATCGAGGTCATGGGCGTCTCCCAGAGCCGCGACTTGCGGCAGTCTGTCGATTGTAGGGCAGCCGGGGGGTGGCCGTCACGGAAACCTCCGATCGGCGGATATCCGGACCGAGGTTCAGCCGAGTTCGAGGTGCCGGGGCCGAGGAACGCCCTCGAGCGGGTATCCCTGACCGATTCGGCAGAATCGGCGCCAGGGATGATCCGCTCGAATCAAGGCGTCGGTGATCGCGGTGGCGACCGAAACGGCCACCTTGTCTCGCCCGGTGGCCCCCAGGGTGTACCCATCGGGTTTCAGATCAGCGGGCGATCGAGCCGTCTCGTCCACGGCGAGATCCCATCGATCGACCAGTACGTCCCGTTGCCGACCCACTTCTCGAACCAGGATGTTGAACTGTTGGACATCGTTGCCTCGAAGCTGATCCTGCCGTTCGTCGTCGACCGGAGGCAGGGTCGAGAGGACCAGGTCCGTTTCCCCTGATTGGCGGGCGGCATCGGCGATGTGGTGGAGATCTCGACGAAGATCGGCGATGGCTCGGGCGGGGCGGACGGCGCCGTCGGGTTCCGGCTGGTCTCGCAGGTCCAGTCCGCCGACCGCGACATGCACCACATGCGGTCGGAAACGTCGCAGGAGATCGACGATTCCAGTGGCGACCTCCTCGAGCCCGATGAAAGGTTCATCGCATCCGACCACCGCCATGGTGAATGGAACGTCCGCCTCCTCGAGCCGATGCACGATCGACGCGCGGAGATCTCTCCCGGCCTCGTCGGCCACCAGCAGAACCAGTCGTTGATCGGCCCCGTCGCTCATGTCCCGAGTGTAGGGTGCGACCACCGGGGAAACGAGACCCCACCGCCCTTCATCCCGGAGCCGCTGCATGCCGTTTCGCTTTTTCCGCGCCGCCACCCGTTCCAACTTCGGCACCTCCGTCGAGGTTCGAAGCCGATTTTCGCACTCAGGATCAGGATTTCGAGGCGTGATGGTTGGTTTCTTCCTGGCCGCCGTGGCGGCCGGCTGCCAGTCGACCCCGGAAAAGCCCGACTATGAGCGGCATCTGCCCCCCGGGGCGGCCGCGCTCGAGCCGGTGCGAGCCGGTGATGAGCCGGATTTCGCCGCGGCCTGGGCCCGCCGCGATTCCGGACTCCGGGCGGCGGTCGACCAGAGTCTCTCCTGGTTCGCGGCTCCGAGTTCACGGGAGTGGTGGCCGTACGAAACCACGGATCGCAGCATCACCCATGACGACGCTCGACGTTCGGTCGAACGGTTCGCTCAGCTTCTGGATGAATGTCGAAGTGGAGAGGAATTTCAAAGGAGGATTCTGGACGAGTTCCGGGTCTACCGTTCGGTGGGTTGGAACGGCGACGGGGTGGTGCTCTACACCGGCTACTACGCCCCGGAATTCGATGCGAGTCCGATTCGGACCGAACGGTTCACCGCCCCGATTCATCGTCGTCCCGACGACCTCGTCACTCATCCCAGGACCGGACAACCGATCGGGCGTCGTCTCCCCAGCGGCCGCATCGAGCAGTATCCCGATCGTCGTGAGATCGAAGAAACCGGAATGCACGACGGCAACGAACTGGTCTGGCTCGAGACGCCCCTTGATGCGTATGTCGTGCAGGTCAACGGTAGCGCGAAGTTGACGATGCCCGACGGCACGGTGGAATTCATCGGATACGACGGCAAGACCGACCGGCGGTACACGGGTCTTGGAACCACGTTGTTCGACCGAGGGCAGATCGAACGGAAGGATCTTCCCGCGATCTACGATCTCTACCGTCGTGATCCCGGAGCCGTGGTCGAAGGAATGATGGCCAACGAGAACTACGTCTACTTCCGACCGTACGATGGCTCGACCTGGCCGTCTGGAAGTCTCGGACGCAAGGTCACCGGACTGTCCTCGCTCGCCACCGACAAGAGTGTCTATCCACGAGGATGCGTGCTCTTCGTGGATACCGAGGGCATCGAGGTCTCGGGGTCGACCCGTCCGATCGAGCGATTCATGCTGGACCAGGACACCGGAGGCGCGATTCGTGCTCCGGGACGCGCGGACATCTACATGGGCGAAGGTGACCAGGCGGAGACATTGGCCGGGGGTCAGTACGCCGAGGGTGAACTCTTCTACCTCTTCCTTCGTCAATAGCTTCGCCCGGACTTCTCGCGGCGGGCCGGGGCCGGCCATGCGGTTCCGGTCGGGATCACTACCGCTTGATTCGGTGTTGTTCCAGAAAACGCCTTGGAGCGAAGCCTTCGTCACGGTTCCAGTCGACTTGTCCGAAAGTCGCGGGCCAGGCCCTTTGGAATGTCCATTCGGTTCGGCCCAGCAGGCCGACTTCCCGGATCATCCGGGCTTCGTCGAGAGAGATTGAAACCTCCGCCGCGAACACACCGCCCGCGATCCCGATCACCATCGTGATCCCGAAACGTCGCACTGCTCGCCAGCTGTACCCGTACGGTGGGGGAATCTCATCCGAACTCACGCCGCATTCGGGACAGAGTGACTGTTCGTCTCCGGATCTCGGGTGAGTGCAGTTCGGGCAGCGTCCCTGAGCCAGCAGCCTCCGTGGACGCCGGTGGACGAACCACATTTCGGGCAGTTCGGCGAGGGATACGAGCCAGATCACGAACCCCGACATCACCAGGGTTCCGAAACATGCGGTGGCGGTGGCGGAGAAGTCGAACCCGAAGGCAGGGACCAGGCCACGCATGCAGGCGTGGACCACGAAGAAGTAGGCGAGGAGAAAGGCAATGGCGCTGGACCAGCCGAGAACCATCGCCCAGACCGGGACCCGGAAGGCGTCCTTGCTCACGGTGTCGAGCCTTGCTTCTCTTTGAAACGTGATGGTGGAGTGGGGGCGGGGAAGCCGTACTCCGTCCAGCGGCGGTCCACCTGCTCGACGATCTCCGGGCTCATCGAGACCAATGGCGGGTAGTCGCGGACCGGGATGCCATCTCGGTCGTCCCGCTGGGGGATCTTGGTTCGAGCATCGAAACCGATTCGGGGTCCGCGTCTCAGAACGTCGCGGCCGGGGTCAGCATTGGCGAGCCAGAGGAACAGGGCTCGCTCGAGGTCGGCGGGATCCTGTCCCTCGTCGATGGCGATCACGAATTCCGCCGCCGGATTGTCACGTTCCAGCTGGGTCCAGACATCGAGGATCGCTGCGAGTCCGGCGTGGGCGTGCTCACGGCTGGCGGTGACCACCGCGAGGCGTCCCAGGCCCGACTTCGGAAGGATCGCCCCGGCTTCCCAGGCGGCGGCGCATTCCTCATCGGTTGGAAGACGTGGAAGTTCCAGGTCCACTTCGCCGGTCTCTTCGCCCGGCATCCGCACCGTGGCATCGAAACCGATCTTCATCCCGGCACCGATCCCGGGGGCTGAATGATCGAGGATGTCCAGTGGTCCTCGGACGAATTCCAGATCCCGGCGGAAGTCGCAACGTCGCATGATCGTCTCGATCACTGCGGGCTCGTCGTGAACCGGTACGTCGCCGTCGACGACCACCACCGACTTGGTCCAGGCCATCTGGCCCGCACCCCACACCGAGTGCATCACTCTCCGACCCTGCAGTGGGTAGGCCTTGTCGATCGAGATGAACGCCGCGTTGTGAAAACATCCGTAGCGAGGGAGGTGGTAATCCTGGATGTCGTGGACGATGGTCTTCAGGAGCGGGAGGAAGAGCCGCTCGGTCGCCTTCCCGAGGTAGTAGTCCTCCTGCGGGGGCAGGCCCACCACCGTGGTCGGATAGACCGCGTGGCGTCGGTGGGTGATCGCCGTGACTTCAACCACCGGGTAACGATCGGGCAACGAATAGAATCCGGTGTGATCACCGAAGGGACCCTCAAAGACCGCGCCCGGACCGAGCTCTCCATCGGTTCGAGGGTCGAAGTCGATCCCTCCGGCATCGGTATGCACGAAACCTTCGATGACGATTTCCGCGTTGGCGGGAACGCGAAGCGGCACGGTCTTTGCCGCGACCATCGGAATTCCCCGGCCGTTGAGGAAGCCCGCCATGAGGAGCTCCGAGATGCCCGGGGGCAGGGGGGCGGTGGCCGCGTAGGGAAGGCAGGGTTCACCTCCGAGCACGATCGCGATCGGCATGGGCTTCCCGATCTTCTTCCAGCTCCGCCAATGCGACGCACCGTCGTGATGCATGTGCCAATGCATGGCGAGAGTCGTGGGTCCGAGCAGCTGCGAACGGTACATCCCGATGTTGTGGCTGGCGGGCTTGGACACGCCTTGATCGTCGGCGTGGATGGTGTGCATGCCTGCGAGGGTGATGTATCGGCCCCCGCCGTCTGCGGTACCCGCGTCCTCGGCCGAGATCCCGAAGCCCACCGATGCGGGATCACCGTCACGTGGCCAGCACTTGAGGATGGGAAGTCGTCGAAGGTCCACTTCGCCATCACTGGTCAACTTGACCACGTCCTGGCACTGGCCATGGCGGACGGTTCTGGGTGGAATGCGGAGCAGCGGTGCGAACTCGCGGAGTTTGGTCCAGATCTCGGAAAGGTTCCGGGGCGGAACCGGCTTGACCAGTGATCCGATCCGGGCGGCAATCGCCTCGAGGCCTCCGCCGCCCCCCGGCGTGGGGTCTGCGGACGCCAGGGCCCGTTCCATTCTGGAATAGGAACCGAAGAGATTGATCGCCAGCGGGAAGTCGCAGCCCTCGATGTTCTCGAAGAGAACCGCAGGCCCTCCCAGATTCCCTCGGCCCGGATCGAAGGCTTCCGCCGCGGCGCTGGCGACCGGCGATCGCGACAACGCCAGTCGATCGGCGATTTCCGTGACCTCGAGGATCGGAGATACCGGACATTGAACACGGATCAATTCGTCCGTGGCGTCGAGTTCCGAGATGAACGACTGCAAGTCTGGCATGAGTTCAGGATATCCGGGGACCTTGTTTTCGCAGGTTCGTGGTTCTGAGATGCGTCTTCATCCGGGAGTCCCGAAGGAGCAGGAATTCGGACTCTCGGGGAGGCAGCCCGCCGAAGGCCGGAGTTTCGCTGGAATCCTGAGGCGGCATCCGATTCCAGTGCCAGGGTTCCAACCCCGGGATTCCCTATGAAACGTCCGATTCTTTCCAGCATTCTGGCCTTCTGCCTCGCAGCTCTTGCGGGTGGCTCGGCTTCTGGTCAAGGAATTCGAGCCGCTGGATGATCTCGGAGATCGTTCGCTCGCCCGATTCCTGATGCCCTCCCAAGTGAACGCATCGACTACTGGGCGCGATACCGAGAGGATTCGAATTGGGCGGGTGGCTCGCTGTCCGCGAACCTGATCATGGTCGCCACCCCGCAGA